>NZ_JARKPQ010000238.1 GCF_029975155.1 Propionicimonas sp.
GGTTCCGGAGGCCATGTAGGCGGCGAGGATGTAGTTGGGGTGCCGGTCGAGGTTGTTGCGGGCCCGGTCGTAGCGCATCGTCGTCCTGGGATCGGCGTGGCGTGCGGCGATCTGCACGTCGCGCAGGTCGACGCCGGCGTCGAGCATGGTGGTCACGAACGTGTGCCGCAGCATGTGTGGGTGCATCCGCGCCGTCGTCACCCCAGCTGTCTTCGCCAAGGCACGCAGGCGTCGGGTGGCGGAGTGGCGGTCCATGCGAGTACCGCGGCTGCAGCGCAGGATCGGGCCCGATGTGCGGCCGTCGACGGCGCGTTCCACAGCGCGTTGGACGGCGGGCGGGAGTGGGGTCTGGACGACCTTGCCGCCCTTGCCCCGGACTTTGAGGACGCGGTGGCCGTGTTCCTCGCCCAAGTCCTCGATGTTCGCCCCGCACGCCTCGAAGATCCGCAACCCGAGTAGGCCAAGCATGGCGACCAGGGCGAAGTCGTTGATGTTGGTCGACGCCTTGGCGGTGGCGAGCATGGCCTCGAACTGTAGGTGGGACAGGCCCAGGGTGGGTGATTCGGGCGGCACGTTCGGCCGCCGGACGTGCTCCGCCGGCGAGGAGGGGATGATTCCGTCGATGGTGCAGGTGCGGTAGAAGCCGATCACCACGGACAGCCGCCGGGAGATCGTGGAGGGTTTGAATCCGCGGATCTCCTGCATCCAGCGGACGTAGAGCTCGATGTGGGCGCGTTCGGCCTGCAAGGGGGCGAGGCGGTGTTCGGCGCACCAGCGCAGGTAGATGCGCAGGTCGGACTCGGTGTGGGAACGGGTGAGGCCCTTGTAGCGGGCCAGGTGTGCGGCGACGGCCCGCACGTGCGGATCGGTGGAGTCGAACAGGGGGATCGGGGTGCTCATCGGTGTGCCCGCTTGTCTTGTCTGGTCCGGCGGGAGCGACGGGGGTGGTCGGTGACGGTTTGCTATTGCCGGGGCGGCCGCAGTGTGCGGGGTCTGGGATTGTTGCCGTAGGGAAGATTGTCGGAGCGCGGCGGAAGCTCGCCGAGGATGGTTGCCCGGATGATCCAGCCGGCGGGTTGGCCATCGTGGAGTGCTGGTTGCCAGTCCTCGTCCCAGGGCTGCATGACGCTGATGGGCGTGAGGTTCACGGACTCGCGCCGGTCGTTGCTGGCTCGGGCTTCCCACAGGTTGTCGATGTGTACGCGGATGTGCCAGTTGTCTGGTGGCTGGTTGTGGTGGCCAGCGCTCAAGCCGATGGGCTCGCCGGTTGCCGTGTGCCAGTGGTCGGCGCCCGCGAGGTGGGAGACGGTGAGGTCGGCGACTTCACCAGCGTGGAGGGGTGTGCCGCAGCACTGGTACTCCCACAGGTCGATCCAGATGAGTGTCGTTCCGGTGGTGGTGTGGGTCATGGTGTGGTGCTCTTGGCGGCGGCACGGGCCATCGTCGGTGGGGTGCGGGAAGCACCGCTGAGTGGGTCTCGTGTGATCTTCGGCGGGGCTGGTCTTGTGGTCGATGACTGCAAGCGGGTCGCCCCAGCCGGTGCGGGGTCGGTGCTCATTCGGCGGCGCGACGACGCAGGGTGCGGGCCCAGAGGAGCCAGGACACGGTGCAGGTGATGGCCAGGACGGCGATCGCGGTGGCGAGGCGCTGGGGCGAGGTGGCGTTCAGGGGGTAGCCGTAGGGTGCGACGACCCACACGGGGGTGCGGGCCAGTTCGGGTTGGCCCCCGAACAGCGCCCCGGTGACCATGAGCATGAGGGTGGTGCCGATGCTGGCACCGGTGCCCCATCGGGCGCTGAGTGCCAGGCAGGCGAGCAGGTTCGCCTCCCCGACGAACAGGGTCAGGGCGATGAAGCGCGGCAGGTCGTCGATGCCGAGTGTCTGGGCGGAGGCGGCGATGCTGGCGGTGACCAGTACCAGGAGCACGGTGTCGACCAGCAGGATGTCGCGTGCGAGGGCTTCGGGGCGGCGTCGTAGTGCGGTGATGCGCAGGGCCGGCTGGAGCGCTGCCCAGCTGATCGTGGCGAGGATCGCCGTGCCCAGGGGGACCAGGAGCCAGCTGCTGAACCCGGTGAGGTAGTTCTCCTGTTGCCATGACCAGGTGACGAGCAGCACCGACAGGCAGGCCGTGACGGTGAGGGCGGTGACGCCTGGCCCGGTGATCGCGAGCGCCGCGGCCCGCACCGGGTGGGCGGGTCCCGGCGGTGGTGTGGTGGTGAGCGCGAGGGGTGTGGCCGGGGTGGCGTGGGGCACCGCCTCGGACCGCGCCGGGTGACGGCGGGTGATGCGGGGGCGGTGCAACGGCCAGCGGATGGCCACGGCGGTGACGAGCACCACCACCACGGCCGTGCCGGCCAACGGCATGGTGGGGCTGACGACCCACAACGGGGAGCCAGGTTCCAGACCGACGCCGTTGGCGTGGGTGCCCAAGTAACGCAGGGCTGCGTGCAGCGGCCAGCACCAGGGACGGAGCCCCCAGCTGGCTGATTCGGCGTCGATGGTGGCGACGATCTGGACGACCAGGGCGAGGAGGGTGGTGGCGATCACTCCCAGCAGCGGCGCCAGCAGGTAGGCGAAGGCGCCGGCGAGCAGCGCCTGGCAGGACAGCGTGAGGGCGAGCATCGCGAAACGGCCGACCGGCGGGTGGGGCAGGCCGAACAGGGCTCCCACCAGCAGCAGCCCCATCACGAACAGCACCACGAACCCGATCAGGGCGGCGGCCAGCACGACGGCGCGGGCGCGTCGCGTGGCGCGCGGGTCGACGGGCCGCCACAGCGTGCCGCCTTCTCGGGCATCGGCCTCGCGGCGCACGGTGAGAGCCACGATGAGAGCGGCCAGCGGCCAGCACAGGCCGGTGGCGTAGAGCACGACGTGTGGGACCAGCTGTTCCCATCCGGTCAGGGCGCGGCTGGCGATGGTCTTCCACGAGAACGCTGCCTCTGCTGTCAGCAGCAGTCCGACCAGGACGTAGAGGCGGGTGGCGGTGTGCTTGGTGCGCAGTCCCTCGGCCCGCAGCACCGCACCGAACGACGGGCTGGTCATGCCTGCTCCTGGGTGGCGGCGAGGAAGGCGTCCTCGAGGTCGCCGTGCGCGAAGCCCTCGAGGGGGCCTTCGTAGGCCATGGTGCCGCGGTTCATGACGCCGATGTCGTCGGCCAGCTGGGTCACCTCGCCCAGCTGGTGGGAGCTGATGATCACGGTGCGGCCGCTGGCGGCGTAGTCGCGCAGGCTGCGGCGCAGCTCCACGATGCCTTCGGGGTCGAGGCCGTTCTGCGGCTCGTCGAGCACCAGCAGGTCGGGTTGGGTGAGCAGCGCGATGGCCAGGGCGAGGCGGCCCTTCATGCCGGTGGAGAAGCTCTTGGCCCGCTTGCCGCCGGTCTCGGCCAGGCCCACCTGCGCGAGCGTGGTGTCGACCTGTTCCGGGCTGGAGCCGGTGAGCAGAGCGTGCACCCGCAGGTTGTCGCGGGCCGACAGGTGCGGGTACACGGCTGGTCCGTCGATGGAAGCACCCACCCGTGCCAGCGCGGGCCGGACGAACGGCTCACCGAACAGGAAACCCTGCCCGGCATCGGCTTCCAGCAGGCCGAGCATGATCTTCAATGTGGTGGACTTGCCAGCGCCGTTGCGCCCCAGCAGCGCGTACACCCGGCCGGGCTGGACGCGCATGTCGAGGCCGCGCAGCACCGGCTGGGATCCGAAGGACTTGGTCAGGCCCACACAACCGACCCAAGGAGTTTCGCTCATGGGTCGAGTCTTCCGGCTCGTGGGCGGTGAAACCTCCTGTCACGGAAGGGTTGCGGCCCTCCTCCCACGGTAGGAGTCAGCCACCGAGCCCGAGGGTCAGACCCAACAGCACCAGAGCTACCCGATCGCGGGCCTGCAGTTTCATCAGCAGGTTGCTGACGTGGGTCTTCACGGTGGTCTCCCCGATGAACAGGCTGGCCGCGATCTCCTGGTTGGTGGCGCCACGCGCGATCAGGTCCAGCACCTCGCGCTCGCGGGCCGTGAGGTCCTCGGCGCCGGGGACCCGCACCGGCGGTCCTACCGGGTGCTCGGGGTGGTCGAAGGCCTGCAGCACGTGGGGCACGGACTGCGGGTCGATCACACCCTCGCCGCGGTGCACGCGACGGATCGCGTCCAGCAGGACGGTAGGTTCGACATCCTTGAGCAGGAACCCACGGGCCCCGGCCGCGAGGGCACCGACCACCAGGTCGTCGACGTTGAAGGTGGTCAGGATGAGCACCCTGGGCGGATCGGGCAGGGCCGTGATCCGCCCGGTGGCGGCCACACCGTCGATACCGGGCATGCGGATGTCGAGCAGCAGCACGTCCACCTCGCCGGCCTGTGCCAGGACGATGGCGTCCTGGCCGGTGGCGCCGACACCAGTGACCGTCAGGTCCGGTTGCGCGTCGACCAGCGCACGGAAGGCCGCGACCAGCAGCGGCTGGTCGTCGACCACACCCACCCGAATCATCGAACCTCCTGAGACACGGGGATCGTGGCCGTCACCAAGAAGCGTTCGCCCACCGCTCCCGCGGCGAAGCTGCCGCCCAGCAGGTCGACGCGTTCGCGCATCCCGACCAGACCGAACCCGGGCGGGTGCGGGGGCTCGTCGGCACGCAGGGGATTGCTCACCTGCAACGTGACGCGGGAGCCGTCGACGCCCAACGTGAGGGAGGCCTGCTTCCCGCCGTGGCGCAGCACATTCGTCAAGGACTCCTGGACGATACGGACCACCGCCAGCCGAACAGCAACCGGCCACTGCTCCTGCCAGCGGCCCAACTCGGCCACATCAGGCAAGTCGCACGCCACCTGCACCCCCGCTGCGCGAACCTGGTCTGCCACCACCGGGATGGTGCGCAGCTCACCGGAGACGTCCATCGTCTCGGTGGTGCGCAGCATGTGAACCACCGACCGCGTCTCGGCCAAGGCCTGTCTACTCACGCCACGGATGGTCTCCAGCGCCGTCCGCTCACCGGCAGGGTCACCCACCGCCAGAGCCGTCGCAGCCTGCACGTTCACGACGGTCAGACTGTGAGCCACCACGTCATGCAACTCCCGCGCGATCCGGGAACGTTCCTCGGCCCTGGCCCGATCCTGCGCGGCGGCGGCCTCCAGAACCATCACGTCATGTTGTTCCACCAGACGCCGGTCGTAGTCCAACGCCACCCGCCGCCGCCCGGTACACCACACATAGGTGCCGGCCATCACCAGCACCATCACGGCATCCAACCCATACGAAGGCGCCGGCATCCGATGAGTCGGCGCGATGAACACCCCCAGCAGTCCCAGCAGCAACGCCACCGCACCCCACGCCGCAGGCTCCCACCGGGCCACCACCGCCAACGACAACGGCGCACACACGATCAAGGGACTCACCCCCAGGTTCACCGGCGCCACCCAAACCACGACCCCCATCACCGCCAACAAGACATACGAGGTGCAGAACATCGACCGACGAAACACCCTGCGGAACACCAGCGCCACCGACAGACACAGGCACGCAGCCACATACGCCAGCACGAACCAGCTCGGCCCGTATGAGGGGACAAGACCCCAGCCCTCCATGACGGTCACCACCAAGCCAGCTGCCGCCAGGACCAGATCCAGCACAGGAGGACGCTTCACACCGCCAAGCTAGACGACTTCCCGTGCTCCAACCATCCGACCCCAGGAGGACCCAGCCAACCGACAAGCGACCGTTTTCCCGTGCCCTCGAGCTACTCCCCACACCAAGCCAATCCCCCAGCGCGCGTGACCGGGGCCTAGCCTCAACCCATGGAGGTCTCACACGGTTCAGAACAGTGGCCGAACCCACACCACGACATGGTGAACGGACCATGGATGCTGGACGGGCTGGAGTACATGCCGGCACAGCCTCCCGTGGTGAGCGTAGAGCCCCAGCCGATCTACCGGGTCGGCTTCACACCCGCCCCGGCGGACACAGGGTGGACAGACGAGCCCTCGCGCTGGGACAAGGCGCGAACCTATCGATTCTTCGGCGGTGACGCCCTGGAAGTCTTCCGGTTCGCCCCCGAACACGCCCCCGCCGGCTACCACTACGCCGTCGCGATAGAACAACACAGGCCCCACAGCGGTGGTGTCAGCCTGGACCTGCTCGGCACGAGCCAGGACGACTGAGGCAAGACCACCTCTGCCCGCGGCATGTGCTGACGTTGGATCGTGCCGCCCAGCTGCGCCGTGAAGACAAACTCGTTGGGGACCGGAGCAGGGTCGGCGGCCCGGTAGTTGTGCCGTATTACCAGCGGATGGTTGAGGAGATGACCGCTCACGGCATCGACGTCAAGACCTTGCGCGAGACCAGCGGCAAGAGAGGGCGCGACAGCCGAAGGCTACGCACCACGCGGCA
>NZ_JARKPQ010000242.1 GCF_029975155.1 Propionicimonas sp.
CAAGCTGCTACGAATTGCATACCTACCTACCCCGGCGGCCACACCACTTGAGTCGAGCGATGATGTCGCCCATTTCGAGAGGCATCGCAATGTCGCGTTCGTCTTCATCCTCGTCTCGGTCAACGTCCCCCGCTCGTGGCATGGCCTGGTTGCTCGCCGTCGCGCTGTCAACGCTGCTGTTCCTGAAGGATCCTGGGGAGATGTGTTGGCACGATACGGTGAACATTCCCTGATCCGAGAATAGTTGCGGCTGCGAAGGGGATCCCGGCGTTCGCCGGGATGACGGTGAGTGGTGGGTTGTGTCATCTCGGGCATGACCCGGAATCCCTGTCCGTGCGTTGCCGGATCGGTGCAGGGATCCCGGCGTTCGCCGGGATGACGGTGAGGCCCCCAGACCCAGGGCGTCATCCCGGGCTTGCCCCGGGATCTCTGAAGGTGGAGTTGCCGGGTCAAGGTCGGCCCACTTTCAGGAGCAGCGGCTCGCCCAAGGCCAGGACCTATTGCCGTGGGCGGTACCGGCCACGCGCAGCCGACCGCGCTGGAGATCGTGGACACCCGGATGGGCCGGTTGCTGGACGTGATCGGGCACGCTTACCGGCAGCCTGGTCTGGATGCAGATGCTGGTGGGGATCGGGTGTTTGAGCAGTTGGTGACTGCCCGGATCATCGAGGCCACTCGAAGAAGGACGCCGCCCGGGTGATGTCAGTCCACGGCGACGAGGCGACGCTGGTCAATGGTGACCTTCCGGCTGGCGAGTGCGGCCACGTCCGCGCCGTTGTGGCTGCAGAAGACGATGGTGCGGCCCTGGTCCCGCAGATCACGGAGAAGCGTATGCACTCTGGTCACGCTCTGGGCGTCCAGCGCGTTGAAGGGCTCATCGAGCAGGAGCACCTGTTGGCGTTCCATGATCGCCTGTGCGAGGGCCAGCTTCTGCTTCATCCCCAGTGAGTACTGACCTACCCGTTGCCTCAGCCCCGGATCAAGGCCGACGAGTTCCATGGCTTCGACGATCTGCTCACGGCCGATCAGCCGCCGGATTCCTGCAAGATCGCGCAGGTTCTCGTATCCGGTGCGCAAGGACTGGAACCCGGGCCGGTCGATAATGATGCCGAATTCCTGGGGGAACGTCTTTCCCGGCGCCTGGTACCGGTCGGCAATGCTGACCTCTCCCCGATCCGGGGCCAACAGACGGCACATCAGCCGTAGCAGCACCGACTTGCCCGATCCGTTGGGCCCGAGGACGGCGATGCACTCGCCCTCGGACACCTCCAACTCGACATCGGTCAGCACGGGATTGCCGCGGAATCCCTTCGACACCTGGGCAAGACGGATCACTGCAGCCACGAGGACAGGTTCCTCTCCAACAAGGGGACGGACAAGCGAGAGAACAGGGCAACGGCAGCCACCAGCAGGACAACCAGCCAGCATGTCGACGCCGCGGTGAGATGTGCGGCGGCGCGACCGTCGAGAAGCTGACCGAAGCCGAGATCGGCGATAGGCAGCCACGGTTGTCGGGGCGCAACAGCCCCGGCGGCGACCAGGGTCGCCAATGCGGTGAGTGACCCCCACGGTGCTGCCGCGACCCAGCGGGACGCGTGCACCACGACCAGGAAGCACCATCCCTGGAGCGTCCCGTTGACGAGGAAGTGGTAGTAGAGCTCCGGAGGGCTCACGGGGAACTGCGGATCGGGTGAGGGAAACGCGCGGAATCTCAGCCAGAGCAATGCCAGACTGCCCGCCAGGACGGCGGACTGGTAGAGCGGATACCACAGCATCGAGGGTGCGGCCGAGCGCACGAACCAGCGCACCGTCGTGCCGCTCCGGATGAGTTCTGCCGGCAGCCTTTCGTAGCGCGCTTCGGCACGGACGGTCGCCAGCCAGACCGGAGCCAATGCCACGATCGCCACGAAGAGGTAGTCAGGCAGCGAGCCGCCGCTGCCGTAGAACGCTCCGACGAGGACTTCGGTTGGATCGGCCCAGTCGTTGACGCTCAGCCGCAGGGCCAGGAGTGCGGCGACAGCCAGCGGGCTGGCCCAGGCGGCGGTCGTCGGGGAACGCCCCCGAACCCGGGAGTCCAGGAAGAAGACGGCTGCCAGCGCGAGACCGAGACTCACCAGGGTGGGCACAACGAGAGCCCAGAGTGATGAGCCGTAGTGCTCCGCTGCCGCCTGCGGCTGAATCCCGTAGCCGATGTTCAGTGGGGCGAACGGCGCGGGCGAGCCGGAGCCCACGACGGCACCCGCGAAGATCAGCGCGGATACAGCACCGCCGCCGATCCGGCCGAAGCCGAGTGTCCCGACCAACACCAGCACGCCCAGCAGACTCAGATTGGTGGCTACTGAGCAGACTGTGGCGAGAACGAGCAGCTGCTGGGTCCAAGTGCCGCTGACCAACGAGATTCCCTGGTCCCACGCTGACCGCGGCATGGCTCCGACCGCGCTGGCCACCGCCGGAGCGACCAGGCACGCGATCAGCGGAACGGACTTGCCCACGCATTCGCGCACCGCCGCGCGCAGCCAGTTGCGGTAGTCGCCGGCACGTGTCACGACCAGCGGATCAACCAGGCGATGCGCGTCGCGAAGCACCCAGATCAGGTAGACCGGCAGGACGAGGAACAGCGTCAGGCGCCAGTTGAGGCCGGTGTCCATGACGATCTCGACCAGAGAATCGTGACCGAGCTGGGATTCCATGGCTAACTCGGTTCTGGCAAACAGATCGAGCCCCGACACGGCCACCAACAGAACCAGCTGCCATCGGCGCCAGCTCAGGCGGAAGCCACCGACCGGTCTCGAGGTCCCCTGGGTCTGCGCGGCGGTCCGCCGACCGAGAATGGGCAATGTCCCCCCGGTCACTGGAGCTGGGGAAGGGCCGGGGCCTTGATCAGGACGGACGCCACCAGGGCGGCCACGATCAGCCCCAGCCCGCCGAGCGGGTAGCCGAGATTGGTCAGCGGCAGTTGCGTGAGGTTGAACGGGAAGACCAGCGCGATCGAGTAGGCCTCCAAGCCCAGGATGGCAGTCATGAACGACGTCAGCAGGTAGCCCACCCACGGGAGGGAGAACCCAAGGACACGGTTTGGCACGAGCAGCACGGTGCACATCGCCATGGTCGAATACAGAGCGGCGTTGACAGCGAGCCACACGGCGTAGACGGCGACCGGCGCCCACGCGCCGTAGACCAGTAGCTGACTGAATGTCTTCCAGTGCAGTTGGGCGGCTATGGCTGAGTCCGGATTGGTGTAGCCGTACGCTTCCGGCTCATAGCGCGGCTCCCCAAGAACGACGAAGAGTTGCGGCAGGAGGCCGACGAGCAGAAACACGACGAATGTCGCAAGGCTGTTGCGGAGCAATTGATCTGTCAGAGTGTGCCGGATGCCAGCCCTCGTGCGCGTGTAGGTGAGGTACCGATGACTGAGCTTACCGCTGAATGCCAACGCATACGGGAGTATGGCGACCAACGGCAAGACCAGGGGCAGAACGCTGTTGTGCTGAATCAAGTAGGCGTAGAAGTCGAACGGGCCGATCGTGCCGTACCACATCCTGTCCCCGTAGTTCTGCATGGTCGGCAGCAGGGAGAACAGGACAACCACCAGTAGTGGGCCCAGCCAGTCCAGCCAGTGCGCTCTCACAGGCTCAACGTCCGCTCGGCGCCCGAGGTGCCTTCGCGGCCTAGACTTTGTCGGCGCGCCACTTGCCGGTGACCTGCACGTTGACCCATTGCCAGCCGTCAGTGAACTTGAGCTTCACGGTGGCGCCTTCGCCGGCCAGGTTCCAGAGCGCTACCTTTGTGCCATCATTGATGTTCTTGGTGCCACCAAGGCAGAGCGAGCCTCCGCTGCTCGCCAGACAGACGTCTGCGGTGTAGTTACCCCCCACGGTGGAGGAAACCACTTCTGCGTTCTGGTCTGAGATCGTCTTCTTCTGATTCCCCGAGTAGCCCGCGCCTCCATACTTCCCAATGGTGGTGTTGTAGCTCGAATACGAGGTGCTCGCCTGTGCGATCGCTGCTGTGCCGAGCAGGACGGCTCCAACTGAACCAGTAGCAAGGACGATGCGGATAGCTGTTCGCACGGTGTCTCCTAGGCATTGAGGGTGGGATTGCCTACGCCAAGAGTACGGACGTGCGGACAGCCGAGCAGCAGGGTCATACAGTTTCATACAGAGTCATACAGCCAAAATGTCCTCGGGCTCGGAATCCCTCGAGGCGCCGGGGTGCCGTCGACCCCGTCAACCGTCATCCCGGGCTTGACCGGGATCCCATGGGTCGGGTTGTCACGCGGATGCAGGGATCCCGGCGTTCGCCGGGATGACACAAGGCGG
This sequence comes from Propionicimonas sp., assembly GCF_029975155.1. Taxonomy (GTDB): domain Bacteria; phylum Actinomycetota; class Actinomycetes; order Propionibacteriales; family Propionibacteriaceae; genus Propionicimonas. The sequence goes on from NZ_JARKPQ010000242.1 coordinate 4,320, forward strand.
GCGGGATGACACAAGGGCAGGGGATGACGTGGGCGTGGGACGGCGCGTGGGTGCCCGGCGTGGGCTCAGCCGTGGATCAGGACCAGGCCGGGGGAGCCGTTGGGGGCCTCGGGGCCGTGGCCGAGGGGGCGGTAGCCCATCCGGCGGTAGAGGCGTCGGGCAGGGGTGTCCTGGTCGGGCACCAGCAGCCAGTGGACGGCGGAGGCGGACGCGATCATCGTCCGCTTGAGCAGTTCGAAACCGAGGCCGTGGTTCGTGAAGGACGGGTGCACCGCGAGCAGCTGGATCGCGAAGGAGCCGTCCAGCTGCGCGGACGCGTCGCCGAGGTCCGCGGCCAGCTGGACCGACCACTCGTCCTGCTGCTCGGCCCAGTGCCACAGGTGGCCGTAGCCGAAGCCGACCAGCTCACCCACCTCCCGCGCGGTGACGACGACGAGATCCGGCCGGTCGAGCGCGAGGTCGTAGAGCGTGGCGTATAGGCCGGCCACCTCCGCCGCCTCCGACAACGGCGGACGGGCGGACGCGAGCGCGTACAGCTGCTCGACCTCAGCCGCCGACGGCAGCGCGGAGCCCGTCCGGGCCACCTCGACCAGCGGGCTCAGGACTTCTCCCCCGAATCGGGGCCCTCGAGCGCCGGGGTGTCCCCGTGCTCCACCGCGGCCGGGCTGCCGTCCGGCACGCCGGCCTCGATCACGCCGTGGTGCTCGGCCGCGGCGATCTCGTCCGGGGTCGGCTTGGGCACCTGCCCCGCGGCGTACCACGCCGACAGCCGCCGCCGAAGCCGTCCGACCTTCTTCCCATTGGGCACCAGCGGCGCCGGCTGCGGGTGCCGGGTGAGGTCGTACGCCTCGGCCTGCGAGATCGGCGCGTGCGCCTCGCTGTAGCCGCCCTCGGCGTTGCGGACGATCACGCCCGACTCCGAGCCGTGCAGCACCCGGTCGCGGTCGGCGCGCTGCAGCGAGAGGCAGATCCGCTTGGTCACGATGAACGCCAGCACCGGCACCACGAACACCGCCACGCGCATGAAATAGGTGACGTCGTTCAGCGACACGTGGAACGTGGTGGCGATGATGTCGTTGCCGCCGGCCAGCCAGAACATGCCGTAGGCGGCCATGCCGGCCACGCCGATGCCCGTCCGCACCGGTGCGTTCCGCGGGCGGTCGAGCAGGTGGTGCTCGCTGGAGTCACCGGTGATCCACGCCTCGATGAACGGGTACAGCGCCAGCCCGGTGAACAGCAGCCCCATCAGCCCGACTCCCGGCAGGAAGATGTTCCACGACCAGGTCGTGCCGGCGATGTGCCACTCCCAGTTCGGGATGATCCGGATCGCGCCCTCGACGAAGCCCATGTACCAGTCCGGCTGCGAACCGGCGGTGACCTGCGCGGGGTTGTAGGGGCCGTACAGCCAGACCGGGTTGATCTGCATCAGGGCGCCCATCAGGATCGTGACGCCGAACACGATGAAGAAGAAGCCGCCGGCCTTCGCCACGTAGATCGGGAAGAACGGGTAGCCCTGGATGTTGCGCTGGGTGCGTCCGGGCGCCGGCCAGTGAGTGTGCTTGTGGTACACCAGCAGCGCCATGTGTGCGCTGATCAGGCCCAGCAGCAGGCCGGGGATCAGCAGGATGTGCACCATGTACAGCCGCGGGATCACCAGTTCGCCGGGGAACTCGCCGCCGAAGACGAAGAACTCCGCCCACGTGCCGATCAGCGGGATCGAGCGGACGAGGCCGTCCACGAAGCGCAGGCCGGTGCCCGACAGCAGGTCGTCCGGCAGCGAGTAGCCCGCGAAGCCCTCGACCAGGCCCATCGAGAACAGCCCGACGCCGATGATCCAGTTCAGCTCGCGCGGCTTGCGGAAGGCGCCGGTGAAGAACACCCGCAGCATGTGGGCGGTCATCGCCGCGACGAAAAGCATCGCCGCCCAGTGGTGGATCTGCCGCACCAGCAGGCCGCCGCGGACGTCGAAGCTGATCCCCAGCGTGGACGCGAACGCCTCCGACATCGGGATGCCGCGCATCAGCTCGTAGGTGCCGGCGTACTCGACCTCGGCCATCGACGGCTTGAACCAGATCGTCAGGAACACGCCGGTGAGCAGCAGGATCACGAACGAGTACAGGGCGATCTCGCCCAGCAGGAACGACCAGTGGTCGGGGAAGATCTTGCGGATGTTGCCGACCAGCTTGGCCAGGCCGATCCGCTCGTCCACCCAGGTCGCCGGCCCGGCCAGCTTGTTGGGGCTCTCCGCCTTCGGCGGGGTGTGCACCTCCAGCGCGGGCGAGTCCTGCCTCAGTTCCGCGGGCTTGGCCATCAGCGATCACCCTCCCGGAAGTCCCTGGACGAGTCGCGCTCGAAGAAGCTCGGCCCGACGGGGACGGTGAAGTCGCTGCGGGCCACCAAATACCCCTGGGCATCGGTGGTGATCGGCAGCTGCGGCAGCGAACGCGCGGCCGGGCCGAACACGACGACGCCGGAGTTGCCGAGGTCGAACGTCGACTGGTGGCACGGGCAGAGCAGGTGGTGGGTCTGCTGCTCCCACAGGCTGATCGGGCAGCCGACGTGCGTGCAGATCTTGGAGTAGCAGAGGATCCCGTCCACCTGCCAGTCCCGGCGGGACTCGGGGACCCGGATGGAGTTCGGGTCCATCCGGACGACGATGATCGCCGCCTTCGCCTTGGCCTGCTGGTAGGCCGCGCCCTCCAGCTCGGCGAGCGTGGCGGGCTCGGCGTTGACCAGCTGTCCCAGTTCCAGCTCGGAAGCCTTCAGCGGACGGTGGTTCACCGCGTTCACCAGCTGGATGCCCTCGGCCCAGATCGTCTTCTCGATCGTCTGGGCACGCAACTCCGCGGTCGGCCAGGGGCCCATGTCGGCGAGGCTGACCACGGCCGGGACGACCATCAGGCCCAGCGCGCCGGCCATGCCGGAGCCCAGCAGCTTGCGGCGCCGGATCCCGGACGCCTCGATGCCCGTCTCCAGGTCGGTGAGCGCGCGCTCGCGCGCCTCGGGCGGGGAGGCCGCGCCGTGGCGGTCGCCGACGATCTCCTCGTCGCTCATCAGCAGCCGCGCCCACTGGATGGCGGCGACGCCGATCAGCAGTGTGGCCGCGCCCGCGGTGAGGCCCAGCAGCGTGGTCTGCATCTTCAGGTTGGCGCCGAACACCAGCAGTTCCGCGTCCCGCGGGACGGCGAAGTAGACCACCAGGAACGCCAGGACCAGCACCGGCACCGCCGCGAGCATGCCGACGATCTGCTTGTAGGCGCGGTCCGCGGCGGCCGCGTCCACGTCGGTGAAGCGCGGCGGGTGCTCCTCGATCCCGGGGTCCGGGACGGGGAAGTCCGTGGCGGTGGGATCCGTCCGCTCGAGATCGGTGTGGCTCATGCCCGCGCCCCCCTCGTCGCGATCCAGACGGCGGCCAGCACGAGCGAGCCGATCCCGAGCACCCAGGCCCAGAAGCCCTCGGACACCGGGCCGAGGCCGCCGAGGGTCAGGCCGGCGGACGGCGTCGCGTTCACCTGGTCGACGTAGGCCACCATCTTCTTCACGTCCTCGTCGGGAATGGCGCCCTGGGCGAAGATCGGCATCTCACCGGGGCCGGTGCGCATGGCCTCCCAGAGCTCCTTCGCGTCCGCACCCTGCAGGCTCGGTGCGACCCGGCCGTTGGGCAGCGCGCCGCCGGCGCCCTTGAAGTTGTGGCAGGCCGAGCAGTTCGTCCGGAACAGCTCGCCGCCCTTCGCGACGTCCTCGGCGGTGAGCCCGCTGGGGGAGTACTGGTCCTCGGTCGGGATCGCCGGACCCGTGCCGAGGCTGGCCACGTAGGCGGCCAGCGCGGCGATCTCGTCGTCGGTGAACGTGTTCTCCTTGCGCGGCGCCTGGACGAGCGGGTTGGTCATCGGCATCCGGCCGGTGCGCACCTGGAAGTCCACCGCGGCAGCGCCGACGTTGGTCAGCGCGGGCGCACCCTGCTGCGCGAGGCCCTCGCCGTTCAGTCCGTGGCAGGACGCGCAGGAGACCGCGAACAGCTCCTTGCCCTGGGCCACCAGCTGCTCGCTGGTCGCGCCCTCGGCCGCGGAGTTCGTCACCGGGACGACCGCCGTGTAGACCGCGCCCACCAGGACCAGGCTCAGCAGCAGCAGGACGGGCCGCGCGGCCTTGTGCCGGCGCAGGGACGTCCGCGGCTTCGATGACCGGGCTGCCCGATCTCCTGAGGCCGGGAATCTCATCAGGTTCCTCCTTGGAGTTCAGCGCAGCAGGTACAGCACCCCGAAGAGCACGACCCAGATCGCGTCCACGAAATGCCAGTAGTACGAAGTAACAATGGCGTGTACGGCCTGCTCGTGGGTGAAGCGACGGGAAAGATAGGTCCGTCCCAACATGAGCAAAAATGCCACCAGCCCGCCGATCACGTGAAGGCCGTGGAAGCCGGTGGCGAGGAAGAACGCGGACGTGTACCCGTTCACCGACGGCACGAAACCCTCGGCGGCGAGGTTCGCGTACTCGTAGGCCTGGCCGCCGATGAACACCGCGCCCATCAGGAACGTCAGGGTGTACCACTCGCGCAGGCCCCACCCGCCGACCCGGAACAGCGAGCCGGTGCGCGACACCTGGCCCTTCTCGGCGGCGTGCACGCCCAACTGGCACGTCACCGACGACAGCAGCAGGATCGTGGTGTTGATCGTGGCGAACCAGGGGAAGCTGACCCCGAACCAATCGTTGAGCAGGTGGTTCGAGCCCCAGTCCCACATCGGCGTCGCGCCCGTGCGGGCCGCCGCCGCGTTCGTCGTCTCCCGCAGCGAGAAGTACGCGGCGAACAGCGCCGCGAAGAACATCAGCTCGCTGGCGAGCCAGATGATCACACCGACGGCGAGCGTGTCGGGCCGGCCGCGGACGCCGGACAGGCGACTCGGCGCAACCGGGTGGAGCGCCCCGTGCGGGAGGCTGGTCGACGCACTCAGCGGCGTGGTGTGGGCCATTCCGCCATTATGTCGAACCGGCAGGTAATGGGCACCACCCGATGGGGATAATTGGCCCTGTGGGAAACGTCTGGGTCGTACCGCTGCATGCCGATCCGACGAACCAGCCGCCGCCTCTGACGTGGGTGCAGTTCTTCACCGAATGGAAGTGGGACTGGCTGTTCGTCGTCCCGGCGTCGCTGGGCCTCGGCCTGTACCTGTGGGGGGTGTGGCGACTGCGCGTCCGCGGGGACCGGTGGCCGGCCGTCCGCACCTGGTCGTGGTGCGTGGGCGGCATCGGCACGGCGGTGGTCGCCGGCATGAGCGTCCTCGGCGCCTACGACACCGTGCTGTTCAGCGTCCACATGGTGCAGCACATGATGCTGACGATGATCACGCCGGTCTTCCTGGCGATCGGGGCGCCGATCACCCTGCTGCTGCGCAACCTCCGCGCGGTGGGACGCCGGCGGGTCACCCGGGTCCTGCACTCGTGGCCGATGCGCGTGCTGCTGTTCCCGCCGCTGAGCACGGCACTGCTGATCACGACCCCGTTCGCGCTGTACCTGACCGAGCTCTACCCGTACACGCTGCGGGTGGGCTGGGCGCACGACCTGCTGCACATCTACATGGTCACGGTGGGCTGCCTGTTCTTCTTCCCGATGCTCGGCAACGACCCGATGCCGAACCGGTTGCCCTACCCCATGCGGATGCTGCTGCTGTTCATCACCATGCCCGCGCAGGCGTTCCTCGGCACCACGATCATGGGGTCGTCGAGGCTGATCGCGGAGGAGTGGTACGTCTCGTTCGGCCGCGCGTGGCCGCCCAGCCCGATCGACGACCAGTACTACGCGGGCGCGATCATGTGGGCGACCGGCGATCTGACGATGGGGATCATCATGGCGGTCTTCCTCGCGCAGTGGTACGCCGACAGCCGCAGGGAGGCGGCGCGGGAGGACCGCCGGCTCGACCGCGAGGAGCGCCTCGCTGCGCAACGGGCTGCCGCCGGTGGGCCGGGCGGGAACCATTACGATGACGGGACAGGCGGACGCGGGGCAGCGCCCCCGGAGAAGGAAGACGAATGAAGACCACAGCGCGGGTGTTGCTCTACTCCGACGACCGGACCACCCGGGAGCAGGTGCGCCTCGCCCTCGGCAAGCGGCTGGCGGCGGACCTGCCCGAGCTGGAGGTGGACGAGGTCGCCACCCAGCCGGTCGTCCTGCAGGCGATGGACGCCGGTGGCATCGACCTGGTGATCCTGGACGGTGAGGCGACCCCGTCCGGCGGCATCGGGCTGTGCCACCAGCTCAAGAACGAGATCTCCGACTGCCCGCCGGTGCTGCTGCTGGTCGCGCGGGTCGCCGACGCCTGGCTGGCCACGTGGTCGGAGGCGGACGCGATCACGCCGTTCCCGGTCGACCCGGTCCGGCTGCCGGCTGCGGCGGCCGACCTGCTCCGCGCCCGGCTGGCCGCGGAGGCCACCGCGTGAGTTTCACCTGGGCCGGGGTGCTCTCCGACCTGGTCCGGGGGGAGGACCTCGCCCCCGAGGCCGCCGGCTGGGCGATGGACCAGATCCTCGCCGGCGACGCGACGCCCGTCCAGGTGGCCGGGTTCGCGATCGCGCTGCGGGCGAAGGGCGAGACCGTCGCCGAGCTCACCGGCCTGGCCGGGGCCATGCTCGAGCGGGCGACGCCGATCCGGATCACGTCCGAGGCGGTGGACGTGGTGGGCTCCGGCGGGGACCGGGCGAACACGGTGAACGTGTCCACGATGGCCGCGATCGTGGCGGCGGGGTGCGGGGTGCCGGTGGTCAAGCACGGCAACCGGGCCGCGTCCAGCGCCTGCGGCACCGCCGACTGCCTGGAGGCGCTCGGTGTCGCCATCGACGTGCCGCCGGCCGCGCAGGCCGCCGTGCTCGACCGGGCGGGGATCGTGTTCCTGTTCGCCGCGATGTACCACCCGTCCCTCCGGTTCGCCGCGACCGCGCGCAAGGAACTCGGCGTGTCCACCACCTTCAACTTCCTCGGCCCGCTGGCCAACCCGGCTCGCCCCGCCGCGCAGGCCGTCGGGGTCGCCGACGCCCGGATGGCGCCCCTGGTGGCCGGGGTGATCGCCGCGCGCGGCCAGCGCGGGCTGGTCTTCCACGGTGACGACGGACTCGACGAGCTGACCACGACCACCGCGTCCGATGTGTGGCTGGTCGCGGACGGCCGGGTCGTGCAGACCCGGCTCGATCCGACCGAACTGGGCGTGGCGCCGGTGGGCCGCGAGGATCTGGTCGGCGGCGACCCCGCCCACAACGCCGGAGTGGTGCGGTCGGTGCTGTCCGGTGCGCCGGGGCCGGTGCGCGACATCGTCGCCCTGAACGCGGCGGCTGCCCAGCTGGCCTTCGCCGGACCGGATCTCACCGCACCACTCGCGGGCCAGTTCACCGCCCCGCTCGAGCAGGCCTATCGCGCGATCGACTCCGGTGCGGCCGCGGGCGTGCTCCAGACCTGGGTGGAGGCCACCCAGGCGGCGAAGCAGGCCTGAGCTCTCTCAGCCGGCCGGGAGCACGGCCTGCACCACCAGAGCCAGCGGCGGGCCGAGCAGCAGTGCCGGACCATAGGGGAACTCGGCCTGCGCGTGGCGGCGCAGCCGCACGACGATCCCCCACACCGCGCCGGCGAGCGTGCCGAGCAGGAACGACCACAGCAGCAGGGTGCTACCCCCGCTGCCGGCGGCCGCGCCGATCACCCCGGCCAGGCGGACGTCGCCGAAGCCCAGTTGGTCGCCACTGAACCGCCAGACCACCCAGAAGACCGCGGCGCCACCGGCTGCACCGGCCGCGGCCCCCACCAGCGGCACCCAGCTGGCGTCGAGCCAGGCCGCGACCCCCGATCCCAGGAGCACCAGGGCCAGGGTGAGGTAGGTCAGCCGCAGCGGCAGGAACGCGGTACGCAGGTCGATCACTCCCAGCAGCGCACCCAGGCCGGCGAACGGCGCCCACACCGCCCAGTGCGCGGGCGTGGTGAGGCAGAGCACCGTGCCGCCAGCCACGACCGTCACCCAGAAGACGGACGAACGGAACCGCGGCGAGTCGAGCGTGCTGAACGGGGCGACCTCCTCCTCGTCCGCAGGCACCGGCAGCCAGCCCAGCAGCGTCGGCGTCGCTGCGGTGATGACCGCAGCGAGCGCGAGCGCCACGAGGCAGGCGAGGAGCGGCACGGGCACCCGGGCAGCCTAGTGGCGTGGCAGCCGGGCGAGCGCCACCAACATGGTCTCGTCGAGCGCGAGCAACCGCCGGGCGCACTCATGGGGGATCCGCCCCGAGCTTCTGCCGCCGCGGCCGAAGATCAGCCGGTGGATCACGGCGGGCGGCACGCTGGCGTGGCGCGCGAGATCGGGCCACGGCAGCCCTGTGATGTCGATGAGCCTCGTGACGAGGGCGCGAAACGGTGCGGCCTGCACCCAGTGCTGGTCTGAGTCGAACACACCCTGGAAAGTCGAATCCGCGGGGCCCTTGTGAGGTGGCCCCGCGGATTCTCAGGATTTCTTCAGCCTCCCGCCGAGTGGTCAGCGCTGGGCGCGGACGAAGCCGGCGGCCTGTGCGGCGTCCTCGCTGTTGAACCAGACCTCGGCGATCGTGCGCTCGTAGGCGGCACTGCCGGGGACGTGGTACTTCATCGAGCGGTCGTTGCCCTTGATGTTGAACCCCTCGGGCGGTTCGTCACCGACGTACGAGCCGTCGCCGTAGGGGTTACCGGCTAAAGGGGACGCATCGTCCCCCTCGGCGTCGTCGGCCAGCTTCTGAAGCTTCTCCTCGATGTCGTCGGTGGCCTCGCCGGCGGCCTCCTTGGCGTCCTCGACCACGTCGGCGACCTGCTCACCGACGTCCTCGGCCTTGGCCTTGAGATCGTCCACGACGTCCTCGGCCTTGTCCTTGGCCTGGTCGGCCAGGTCAGCGGCCTTGTCCTTGAGGTCGGACGCCTTGTCCTTCACGTCCTCTGCCACGTCCGCGACCGGATCGGCCACGTAGGCGGTCTTCGGCGTGTGGGTCTCCCAGCCGGTGGACGGCTCGGCGAGCAGCTTCTTCAGCGCCACGACCACACCACCGAGGACGGCGCCGGCCAGCAGGATCTTGCCGAACGTCCGCCACCCGGACCGCTTCGGCTTCGACGCCTTGTCCAGTTCCCTGGCGAGTGCTGCGGAGGCTGCGGCAACCTTCAACTCCCGGGCGAGCGGCTGCTGCGCGAGGTCGCGCAACAGGTCCGCGATCCGGGGCAGGTAGTCGGCCTGCACCTTCTCCCGGGCGTAGTCGACAGTCGGCGGAATGCGCTGCAGCACGTCGTCCACGGCGGGCTTCACCACCTTCACCGTGGCGTCGACGGCGGGGGAGACCCGGTCGAGGGCGTCGTCGATCACCGGATGCACCTTCTCGAAGGTGTCGGAGGCCAACCGGGCGCCGCGGATTCCGGCGTCCTTGAGGACCGGGCGGATGCGCGAGTAGGTCTGGTCAGCCAGATCACCACCATCCCGCAGGGCCTGCTCAACGTACGGTGACAGGTAGTCGGCCGCGGTGTGTGCGCCGTCCTCGACCGCGCTGAGCAACTTCTTCGTCTTCACTCTGCCTCCCCGATGCTCGGATAGCTCCAACCGTACCCGGACGGGAGCCGCGAAGCACAGGATCTGTCAGGATGGGGGACCGCTCCACCCGCCGACTTGTCAGACGTAGGGCGCGCTATAGCCTCGTGTGGTTCTGACAGGTCAGAAGAAAGGAAGGCCAGATGGCCACCGCAACCCTGCACACCAACCACGGCGACATCGCGATCACCCTCTTCGCCGACCAGGCGCCCAAGACCGTCGCCAACTTCGTCGGTCTCGCCACCGGGACGAAGGAGTACGCCGACCCGCAGACGGGAGCGCGCACCACCGGGAAGTTCTACGACGGCCTCGGCTTCCACCGGATCATCGACGGCTTCATGATCCAGGGCGGCTGCCCGCTGGGCACCGGCACCGGCGGCCCGGGCTACAGCTTCGACGACGAGATCCACCCCGAGCTGGTCTTCAACCGCCCGTACCTGCTGGCCATGGCCAACGCGGGGATCCAGATGGGCCGGGGCACCAATGGCTCCCAGTTCTTCATCACCGTGGTGCCGACACCCCACCTGAACCGCAAGCACACGATCTTCGGCGAGGTCGCGGACGAGGCCTCCCGCAAGGTCGTCGACGAGATCGCCACCGTGCCGACCGGCCGCATGGACCGCCCGGTGGAGCCGGTCGTCATCACCTCCGTCGAGGTCACCGAGGACTGAGTCCACAAGGTTCCGGCGGGGACGATCCCGAGCACCACAACGTTCCCTGAGGAGTGCTCGGGCGAGGAACGAGCCCGAGCGCGTCACGAAGGGCCGCCCGCCGCCGGCCGGCCTGTCCCTTGGTCGTCCCGGCGAATGCCGGGATCTCTGGTGTGGTCCGGGGATCCCGGGTCGAGCCCGGGATGACGGTGGGGTCGGGCTGGCGACTGAGCCTGAGCAGCACAACGTTCCCTGAGGAGTGCTCCGGCGAGGAACGAGCCTGAGCGCGTCACGAAGGGCCAGCGGCCCACGAGACAGACCTGACTGCCAGCTTTCCCGGCTTGTCAGGCGACTCAACGTGGCGAGCCGTCGTGACTGCCAGCTTTCCCGGGCTATGCGGCCTCGGTAGGCCTTCAGAAGCCGGGAAACCTGGCAGTCATTCTCGGCGTCGGCCAAAACGGCGGTGGCAACCCGGGAAAGATGGCAGTGACCTCGGCGTCGGCCAGGGCCCTTCGTGACGCCGGCCTCGTTCCTCGGCCGCCTCCTCAGGGGGCGGTTGTGTGGGTGGCGGTCGGGGGTTTGGTGACGTCGGCCTTGTTCGTCGGCCGGCTCCTCAGGGACCGGTTTGCCGATCGGTGTCCGGCCGGCTCCTCAGGGGGTGTTCGGGCCGATCTCGGGGAGGGCAGAGCGTGGTCGCCTACTCGGCCCCGATGGCGAACGCGGCCTCCAGGTCGTGGGTGGAGTAGGCGCGGAACGCGATGTGCGTCTCCGTGCTCTCCACGCCAGGCACCTTGTTGAGCTGCTCGGCGATGGTGGTGGCCACCTGGTCGACCGTGCGGACGCGGACCATCGCGATCAGGTCGATCGTGCCGGTCACGGAGTAGACCTCCGAGACCCCTTCCAGGTCGGCGATCTGCTGGGCGACCTCTGGGATACGGGCGACGTCGGCCTTGACGAACACAATCGCGGTGATCATGCCCCGATCCTAATCTGCACGGACGCCGCGGGGCCGATTCGCAGTGGCCAGCACCAGTCGCCCTGGACCTCGATCAGCCGGACGCCGGGCTGCTCCAGCCAGTCGGCGATCCGCTCGGTCTCCTCGATGATCGCCGCCGGCGCCGGACCGGGCGGCGGCGCCACCCATTCGGCGACGGTCACCGCGTCCCTCGCCACCTGCTGCGGCACCTCTCCCGGCCGGGCCAGTGCGGCCGCGGCCAGCCGGCCGTGGCGGATGACGTGGATCTCCCAACCCGGATCGGTGCGGCGAGCCGCGACGATCTGCGCGCAACCGGCCAGGCTCGCCAGCCGGTGGTGCCGCAACGCTGCCCGGCTGAACCCCTCCAGCCGTTCGGTGAGCACGGCGGCGTCCTCGAACCGCTCGGCGCTCACCAGCTGTCGCAGCCGCGGCTCGGCCCTGCGGACCAGGGGGCTGACGTCGCTGGTCAGGCAGCCGCGCACCCGCTCGGTGAGCTCCGCGTACTGCTCTGGCGTCACCGCCAGTTCGCAGGGCGCACAGCAGCGACCCATCTCGCCCAGCGCGCACGAGCTGCTCGCCCTGCGCGAGGAGAGCCGGGTCGTGCACTGCCGGATCGGGAATGCGTCGTAGAGCGCGAGCATCGCCGCTTCCGCCGACGCGCGGCGCCGGAACGGACCGAAGTAGAGCGCATCGTCGTCGGCCACGGTCTTCACGATCGACAGCCTGGGATAGGCCTCCCTGGTGAGCTTCAGCCACACCTGCCGCTCGGGGAACTTCGACCGCCGGTTGTAGCGCGGGGAGTGGGCGGCGATCAGCCGCAGCTCCAGCACGTCCGCCTCCAGTGGCGTGCGGCAGACCGTGGTCTCCACACCGGTGGAGATCCGGACCATCTCGTCGATCCGCGGACGCGTCTCCGCTGCGGTGAAGTAGCTCGCCACCCGCCGGCGCAGGTTGCGGCTCTTGCCGACGTACAGCACCTGCCGGCGCGACCGCCCGTCCGGGCCGGCGAGGTCGGCGACGAACTGGTAGACGCCCGGCGCGCTGGGCACCCCCTTCGCGAAGCCACGCTTGGCCCGGCGCTCGGGCGACACCCTGCGGGTGAACTCGAGCAGATCCTCGAGGGTGGCGCAGCCGAGGTTGCCCACCCGTTCCAGCAGGCCGTGCAGCACGTCGACGGTGGCGCGGGCGTCGGCGAGCGCCCGGTGGTTGGGCGTCGTGGTGGCCCGGAAGTGCGCGGCGAGCGTGGCGAGCTTGACGTTCGGCACCTCGTCGCGCAGCAGCACCTGCCGGGCGAGGGCGACCGTGTCGAGCACGTCGGGCGCCGGCCACGGGTAGCCGTGGATCTCACAGGCGCGTTTCAGGAAGCCCGTGTCGAAGCCGGCGTTGTGGGCGACCAGCACGCAGCCGGAGGCGAACTCCAGGAAGCTGGGCAGGACGGACGCGAGCCTCGGCGCCCCGGCCACCATCGCGTTCGTGATGCCGGTGAGGACGGCGACCAGCGCCGGGATGTGCGTGTTCGGGTTCACGAGCGTCTGGAACTCGCCCAGCACCTCGCCGCCACGCACCTTCACCGCGCCGATCTCGGTGATCGTGTCCTCGCCGGTGCTGCCGGTGGTCTCGAGGTCGACCACGCAGAACGTGACCTGCGCCAGCGGTCGGCCGAGGTCTTCGAAGCTCGGCTGGAGGACTGCTGCACTGGTCACAGCACGGACGCTAGACCGCTCCTCTGACATGACCTCGGCAGGCGGCACGGCGAGTCGCCGCCACCGTGCACACCGCGTTCCCTCCGTTGCCAGAGCCCTCATCGGTGCGGCGTTGTGCTGGCCCGGAGGGCAGTGTCAGAGGGTCACGCCACGATTGTCGGCATGGATGTACTACATGTCGACTGCGGCACCTGCCGAGCTCGTGGCCCGGCCTGCGCCGACTGCGTGGTGTCGGTCCTGCTCGGGCCGCTGCCGCAGGCCCTCGTCCTCGACGACGAGGAGCAGGCCGCGCTGCGAGCGATGGCCGATTCCGGCCTGGTGCCACCACTTCGGCTGGTGCGTGCGGAGCCACCGATGCCCCTGGAGGGATTCTCCGGAACCGGCTGACGGCGAACTCCGGACCGGGCCTGGCTTGGGTCGTCGTCTACAGTGGCCGGGGCCTTGGCCGGCCACGACCGGAGAGTTTCGGTCCGTGGGCTGGACGGAGTTGCGTTCCTGACCGCCTCCCCTTAGGGTTTTCTCAGGTTTGTTTCAGCAGGAGGAATGTATGGGGGCTCGGCAGGGCGTGCGCAGCGCTGTTGCTGTCGTCGCGGCGACCCTGGTGCTGTTCAGCGCCCAGGCAGCGACTCCGACGCAGGCAACGCCCACTCCGTCCCCGACTCCTTCCCCCACCTCGACCACGGCCGCCAAGCTCGCGGACGCCAAGAAGCAGGTCCAGGCGCTCGAGGAGCAGACCAGCAAGATCGGTGAGGACTACGACGAGGCCGTCCAGCGGCTCGCGGTGAGCAAGGACCGACTCCGCGTACTGCAGGGGGACATCTCCGCCCAGCGGAAGAAGGTCGACGAACTCGGTGAGCAGGTGCGGGCAATCGCACTGATCCAGTTCCGCAACCGTGAGGTCGACCCGGCCGTCCAGATCTTCACCAGTGGCGACCCGAACACCCTGCTCGACCGGCTGTCCACCGCCGACAAGGTCGACCAGGACATGAACGCCACCTTGGCCGAGCACCAGGCCGAGCAGGCCAACCTGGCCGACATGCAGCGCACGGAGGCCGCGGAGGCCGACGCGCTCGCCGACCAGGAGCGGGAGTTGGCCGACCTGAAGAAGGAGATGCAGGACAAGGTCGACCAGGCCCAGGCCCTCGTGCTGCAGCTGACCAACCAGCAGGTCGAGGAGCTGCAGCAGGCCGAGGGTGGCAGCACCGGCTGGAGCCTCAACGAGCTGGACGGGGTCACCGCGAACGCCAAGGCCCTGGGCGCCATCAAGTACGCCGTGTCGAAGGTGAAGGGCGGCCAGTACGTCTGGGGCGCCTCCGGCCCGAACGGCTTCGACTGCTCGGGGCTGATGCTCGCGGCCTACCGCTCGGTCGGCATCTCGCTGCCGCACTCCTCGCGGGCGCAGGCCGGCCTCGGCCGCGCGGTCTCCCGTAGCGAACTGCGTCCGGGCGACCTGATCTTCTGGTACCACCCCATCCACCACGTCGGCATGTACATCGGCAACGGCAAGATCGTGCACGCCCGCAACACGCGCTCCGATCTGGTCATCCAGACCCTGTCCTCCTACCCCGCCCCGTGGGCCGGCGCGCGTCGCATCGTCGGCTGAGACTCGCCTTCCTCCCGGCGGCGCTGCTGCTCTGGGCGCCGGGCTGCGCCTCCGTTCCCGCCCCCACTCCCGCCGGCCGGACCGGGATCGCCGAACGCCTGGAGGCGGCCCTGCAGCGGCGGGCCCGCGATGACTTTCTCGCCACCTTCGCACCGGACGCCGACGACCAGGCCGTCGCGACGAGCTGGTACACGGTGTTGTCAGCCGGCGACGCGACGGTCGCGGACGCGGGTGATCGCCGGCTCAGGTTCACCTACCGACTGCCCGGAGACCGCGGCCCCGCCACCGAGGAACTCCGCTACGAGCCGGCGTCGGGCACGGACCGGATCGGCTTCGTCCATGCCGTCGGCGACGCCCTGCCGGTGTGGGCGCTGGCCGGCGTCTCCGTGGCGGACTCCGACTCGGGCACGCTGCTGTCGACGCTCGACGCCACAGCCAGGGAGCGCTGGGTACGGCGGATCGACCGCGCCGCCACGAATGTCCGCGCCGCCGGGGTGGCGGACGACTGGTCCGGCGGGCTGGTCGTGGCGATCCCGCCCGAGGGCCGGTTCGGTGCGGTCAGCGGCGAGTCGGCGACGGACGCGTCCGCGGTGACGACCTGCACGGCCGGCACACCGCGGATCGTGGTCAATCCCGCCATCCTCGACCAGCCCGACGAATGGCTGGACAGCACGCTGGTGCACGAGGCCGTCCATGTGGCCACCAATTCGGCGTGCACGCCGGGTGGGCTCGGCTGGGCGGTGGAAGGACTGGCCGAGTCGGTCGCGGCCCGGTCGGACGCCGACACCGCGTCCCGGAACCGCGGACTGGTCAGGGCTTTCGTCCGTGAGCACGGCGTCCCGGACACCCTGCCCGAGGACGTGTCGAGCCTCACCGACTACGCGCTGGCCCAGGTCGCGGTGGACGCGCTGCGCGCGCGGCTCGGGACGGAAGCCGCCGCCTTCCTGCGCCAGGCGCTCGACGACCCGGACGGTCTGGGGGCGGACCAGCTCGCCGCCGCAACGCGGTGGTACGTCGCCGAGGTGCGCCGACTGGCCGGTTGACCTACGGTGGCGGTGTGGGCCACGTGGACATCGCCGGGGTGCGGTACGAACTGCCGGACGGGCGGGTGCTGCTCGACGAGGTGGCGTTCCGGATCGGCGAGGGTGCGAAGGTCGCGCTGGTCGGGGCGAACGGGTCGGGCAAGACGACGCTGCTGCGGATCATCACCGGCGATCTCGCCCCGCACGCCGGCGCGGTCACTCGATCGGGCGGCCTGGGGGTGATGCGCCAGTTCGTCGGCCAGGGTGTGGTCGAGGGTGCCGGCGCGGATCCCACGGTGGCCGACCTGCTGCTGTCGGTGGCCCCACCGCGGGTGCAGGCGGCGGCGTCCGCTGTGGACGCCTGTGAGCGCGCGCTGATGGACATCGACGACGTGGACACCCAGCTGCGCTACGCGGCGGCGCTGGCCGAGTTCGCCGACGCCGGCGGCTACGACCTCGAGGTCGTGTGGGACGTGTGCACCACCGCCGCGCTGGGCGTCCCGTACGACCGGGCGAAGTACCGGGCGCTGGGCACGTTGTCGGGCGGCGAGCAGAAGAGGCTGGTGCTGGAGTACCTGCTGCGCGGACCTGATGAGGTGCTGCTGCTGGACGAGCCCGACAACTACCTCGATGTGCCGGGCAAGACCTGGCTGGAGGAGCGGATCGCCGAGTCGCAGAAGACGATCCTGTTCATCTCACACGACCGGGAGCTGCTCGCCAATGCCGCGACGCGGATCGTGACGGTCGAGCTGGGTGCGGCCGGCAACCGGGTGTGGACGCATCCCGGCGGGTTCGCGACGTACCACGAGGCCAGGCGCGCCCGGTTCGAGCGGTTCGACGAGCTGCGCCGGCGTTGGGACGAGGAACACGCGAAGCTGCGCACGCTGGTGGCGACACTGAAGCAGAAGGCGACGTACAACGACGGGATGGCGAGCCGCTACCAGGCGGCGCAGACCCGGCTGCGGAAGTTCGAGGAAGCCGGACCGCCGGCCGAGCAGCCGCGGGAGCAGCAGGTCCGGATGCGGCTCTCCGGCGGGCGGACGGCGAAGCGCGCGGTGGTGTGCGAGCACCTGGAGTTGCGGCTGGCCCCGGGGGAGTCGACCGACGGTGCTCTGATGCGTCCGTTCGACCTGGAGGTCTGGTACGGCGAGCGGGTGGCGGTACTCGGCTCGAACGGGTCGGGCAAGTCGCACTTCCTGCGGCTGCTGGCACGGGGCGGGTCGCTGCCTGACCTGGAGCACGAGCCGGTCGGGGAGCCGGGTGCGATCGCCGCCGTGGAGCACACCGGACGGGCGCGGCTGGGTGCGAGGGTTCGTCCGGGCTGGTTCGTGCAGACCCACGAGCACCCGGAGTTGGTCGGACGGACGCTGCTGGAGATCCTGCACCGCGGTGACGCCACTCCGGACGGACGCGGCCGGGCGGGCATGGGCAGGGAGCAGGCGAGCCGGGTGCTGGATCGCTATGAGCTGGCGGGCGCCGCCGAGCAGCGCTTCGAGGTGCTCTCCGGCGGGCAGCAGGCGCGGTTCCAGATCCTGCTGTTGGAGCTGTCCGGGGCGACGCTGCTGTTGCTGGACGAGCCGACGGACAACCTGGACGTGCAGTCGGCTGAGGCGCTGGAGGACGGGCTGGCTGCGTTCTCCGGCACGGTGCTGGCGGTCACGCACGACCGGTGGTTCGCCCGCAGCTTCGACCGGTTCGTGGTGTTCGGCGCCGACGGCTCGGTGTACGAGTCGGGCGAGCCGGTCTGGCAGGAGGGACGGGTGCAGCGGGCGCGGTGAGCGCTCAACCCGCTCGGCGCGCCATCTCCTCCACGATCCAGCGCGCCGTCTCCCGTGGACACGCGCCGGGTTCGCTGAAGCTGACCGCGAAGACGCCGGTGATCTCGGTCAGTTGGGGGACGCCGTGGAGCGCGAGGATCGCGTCCGCCTCTGCCGCGTACTCGTCCCGAGGCGCCCCGCCGGCGATGAGCCCCACCGGATCCGCTTCGGCGAGGATCTCGATGAGCCCGTCCCGGGTGATGGCCATGGCGAAGAGCCTAGAGCGCCGGAGCCCAAACCGGTCCCTGAGCCCGAATCCTCCGAAATCGCTCGTCGAGCCGTCGAGACGTGCTCGATCGGTGGATCCGGGCTGAGGAGCGAGCGTCAGCCCTCCCAACCGGTCCCTGAGGAGCGAGCGTCAGCCCTCCCAACCGGTCCCTGAGGAGCGAGCGCCAGCCCTCCCAACCGGTCCCTGAGGAGCGAGCGCCAGCGAGCGTCGCGAAGGGCGCCGCCCCTGTTGTCATCCTTCCGCGTCATCCCGGGCTTGCTCCGGGATCCTTGGTGGTTGCGTCGTCACGCCGGTGCGGGGATCCCGGCGTGCGCCGGGATGACGGGTGGGCCCCTGAGGAGCGAGCGCCAGCGAGCGTCACGAAGAGCGGCAGGGAGGATCCGCATTCTCGACGGCCATTCATGGGTCCCGCCGGCTGGCAAGGACATCGACAGCGCAGATCCTCCCGACCAATCATGAGTCGGTGGCCTGGCCCAGCCGGTCAGCTACGACAGGTCGCCAGCACAGCTCCGTCCGGCCCGAGTATCTCCCCCTCGACTGCCGGCGGATTGTCCCAGTCCAGAGGAATCGCGGCACCCGGCTTCACCCAGGCGTCCACGATCGCGATGCCGTCCACGACGGGGTGGGAGGTCGTGACACTGTCGCCGACGAGGCCGATCCGCAGGGTCTTGGCCTTGGTCAGCGCTCGTCCGTCGTTGCCGCGGACGGCCCCCGCGCCCCGTAACCGGTACTCGGCCACCGTGTCGTCGTTGTCGCGGCTCATGTCGCGCGGCAGGACCGGGCAGGCCGCGTCTCCGGACGGCGCGGCCAGGTCGGCCCCGACCGACAGTTCCACCCACGCGCCGGCGCCCGCCTCGCCCTGGTAGTTCGCCAGGCAGCTCACCACGGTGTCGTGCTCGTCGATGAACGCCGCCGTCACGAACTCCCACGCCTGCACGTCGGGTTCGTCCATGCCGGCCAGGGCACCCACGTACTCGGTCGCACGCTGTCCGAGGAATCGCCAGGAGGCGTCCATCGGCAGGCCACTGCTGGAGCAGATCCGGCGCAGGCCGGCCTCGGTGGTCATCTCGTCAGGAGCGAACTCCACGTCACTGGGGGCCTCCGACCACCCGATCAGGCAGTGGTAGTCGTCGACCATGTTGGAGTAGTTGACGTCGATGCCGGGAGGCAGTGCTGTCGCCTTGGTCAGGTCGGGATCGGACGACCAGCCCGGGCGCGGCGGACAGCGCTGGACGACGACGGAGCGCGGGATCAGAGGCTTGGTCCACCACTCGCCCGGCTGGTGGACGTCGAGCGCCCAGCCGGCGGGCACCGGCTCCTGCGGGATCGCAGCGGCGCAGCCAGCCAGAAGCAGCCCGATCGCGGCGCACAGGACGCCGATTCGCGTGGTCCGGCGGTTCACCTGATTCCCCTCCGTAGCGGCTGTTCCCCAACGAGCCATGATCAGCGTATGGGAGGTGAGGTCGGCCCGAACAGGAGAACGCCCTGGCCGAGGACCTCGGCGTCGGGCCCGTTGGCGACATCGGACTGCTCGACTCAGCCGTGCACCGCCCGCAGGTTTCGGTGTTCGGCGCGGACGCATACCCGGGGATTGATGAGAAGGCTGCGGTCCTGCTGGAGTCGCTCGTGCGGAATCACGCCCTGATCGACGGCGACAAACGACTCGGGTGGCTGGCGACGGTCGTGTTCTTCGGCCTGAACGAGATCACCCTCGACGCACCCGATGACGACGCCTACGACCTCGTCATCGGAATCGCCAGCGGTGCCGTCGCCTCTTTGTGCTGGCTTCGCGGCAGCAGGCACGTCCGGCTGAGAGATGACCTACGCGCGGCCGGCCCCGATCACGAAGTCGGCGACGTCGTCGAGCATCTCGGCCAGGTGTTCGGGTTGACCAGTCCAGACCTGACGGGAGATGGGCAGCCCGGCGAGGACCATCGTGGCCGTGAGGTCGTCGATCGCCATGCCGCGGGGTGCGGGACGGAAAGCGATCGCGGTGGCGCGTTCTCGTTGGTCAGGGGTGAGCCCCTCCCACCACGACTGCAGGGACAGGTCGTCGCTCATGCACCGATTCTGCCTCGATCAAGCTCCTGCCGCCTCGGGGTTGCCGGTGTCGGCGGGACGTTGCAGGCTGTAGCCCTCGACCTGGCGGAGGGTTTCATGGGCAAGCTGATCTACGCGGCCAACATCTCGCTCGACGGCTTCCTCGAGGACGAGACCGGTTCGTTCGACTGGTCCGTGCCCGACGAGGAGGTGCACGCCTTCTGGAACGAGCACGAACGCCACATCGGCACCTCGCTCTACGGCCGGCGCATGTACGAGACGATGCGGGTGTGGGAGAGCGATGACTGGTTGGCGGACGAGCCTGCGGTCGTCCGTGAGTACGCCGAGATCTGGCGTGATGCCGACAAGGTGGTCTACTCCTCCTCGCTGACGGACGCCTCGACCGCACGCACCAGGATCGAGCGGCGGTTCGACCCCGATGCGGTGCGACGGCTCAAGGACACCTCTGCCTCGGACGTGAGCATCGGCGGCGCGACGATCGCGGCGGAGGCCTTCCGGTACGGGCTGGTCGACGAGTGCGTGCTGCTGCTGTGTCCGGTCGTCGTGGGCGGCGGCAAGCCGGCGCTGCCTCGCGGAGTGCGGCTCGACCTCGAGTTGCTGGACCACCGACGGTTCGACAACGGCGTGATCTACGTCCGCCACGCCGTCCGCTAGGGACGGAGGGAGCGGGAACCACCGGCACCGACAAGCTCCTCTGGCTGATGCGGTCCTCGTACCGCTCCACCTGATCTGGGGCGCAGGGTTCGGCTTCGGTGGGGTGGTCCTCCTCATCTCCGTTCCCATGCCGTTCGGCCTGCTCGGCATACCGATGGTGGGTGCCGCTGCCTACGCCATCGTCGGACGACTGCTGGTCGCGTACTGGCGCCGGGCGAAGACGCGGTATGTCCTGACTGACCGGAGGGCGATCATTGCGAACACCTGGCCCGGCACGTCAGTCCGCTCGGTCGATCTCCAGCGTGCCCCGATGATGTCCATCACCATTCGGCGGGACGGGTCCGGAACGCTCGCCTTCGGCGAATCGGCGGCCAGCAGCGGACGGTACTCGACCCCCGGTGAGATGCGTCGCATGGACAACGCCTTCGTCGACATTCCTGATGTCGCCAGCGTCCGGGAGATCGCCACCGTCACGGGCAGGGAACGCCGCTAGCCCATGATTGGCGCTCGGGCGGCTTGACAGCCATCAGCGGGCATGACCGTCCGATACCTGACTGGCACCATCGGGTAAATGGCGATGACTCTGCGGCTGACTCCCGAGGACGAGCAGGCGCTGGCCCTCTTGGCCGAGGCCGACGGCGCGAGCAAGCAGGAAGCGACTGTGCGGGCGATCCACGAGGCCGCGTCTCGCCGGCTGCGGCGCGACCAGGTGACTGCGCTGTCAGCGGCGGCTCGCGCGCGCTACGCCGACCTGCTGGATCGCCTCGGTCGGTGATCGAGTTCAGCTTGGTGTAGGCCGGGTCGGTCAGACCGGGGACGTCGGGCCGCGTGAACCGGACGTCCGCCTCCCTACTCACCTTCTTCGGTGGGGACGCGAACCGTCGGCATCGACGCGAATGGCTGGCCTTCGTGCTGGAGTCGCTCGTGGAGCCAAATGAGGTCGCACGAGCCGGCGGCGGCCAAGCGCGGCGGCTGCGGGCCTCAGGATTCGAGCTTTTCGAGCACGGCCTTGAGTTGTCCGGTGAAGGCGGGGAGATCGTCGATCGCCGTCGCGTGGAGCACTTCCAGATCGATGGACCAGTAGCCGCGCACAATGCGGTTTCGTAGCTGGCTGGGTCGTGCCCAGTTCACTCCGGGATGGGTGGTCTTGAACTCCTCAGAGAGTTGCGCGGCAGCCTCGCCCAGCACGGTGAAGTTCCACAGCGGCGCGTCACGACGCTGCCGATCGGCTTCGAAGGCCTCCACGTCGTGGCCCGCGGCAAGTTGTTGGGCCTGCTCGGCGGCATCGATCATCTCGCCGAGCAGGAGAACCTCACGCCGCGGCATAGAAGGGTTGGGCTTCGGCGAGCACGCGGTCACGGATCCGCGTGTTCAGCGCACGGCGGGAGACAAGGTCCACGGGCCTGCCGAGCACGGCCGTGAGTTCCTCGCTGAGGTCCTCGATCGCCCAACCCAGCCGTGTGCCCGGTGCGAGGGTATAGAGCAGGTCGATGTCGCTGTCGGGCCGCGCCGCACCATTCGCAAGGGACCCGAACACCTCGAGGCGGACGACACCGTAGCGCTCGCACACATCGCGCAAGCGCTCTAGATCGACATCCATCGCGAGCACGCCTGAAGTCTACGGGAGAGGCGCTGGGCTACACAGGACTCCGTGCGTGACGGGTCAGGACGGGGCCCCGGGCCAGGTCTTGAAGGGCATGCGATTCACCCTCTCGGGACGGCCCGGATTCTGCCTTCCCCGACCGATCGGCTGCTCAGGGCAACCTGGTGGTCCGCGGCAGAAAGCGACGGTTCGCCTGGCAGCCAGGAGCCAGCGCTGATTGACGCTGCTAGTGGTCTGTCATGCCTAGCGCTTCTGCCAGGACGGGCCCAACGACGATCCGTGGGGCTTCCTCGTCGAGGCAGGTGACCTGTTCCCAGCGCCCGTCCTTCACCCAGAACACATGCGGGCTCAATGGGCCGGCGCCGTCGTCGTAGCCGGCCATTGCGAAAAGGAAGAGGTTCTGAAGTGCCAGGGCGGCCTCGGGTCCATCGACCACTCGGAATGCGACCTGGTGCCTCATCGGCACAGCCACGAACACTCCTCGGCCTTGGTCGGTTCGACCGGCCAACGAGATCAACTCTGGCAGGAACATGGCCATGGAAGCGGTGTAGACACTGTCGCCCAGCAGGACGTCGAAGTACCCACCATCGCCGTGTCCCAGGACCTGATGATCGCGCGGCTCCGCTCGCATCATCTGCCACAGGTTGGCTCGGCCCACGGCCCGCCACTCGTCCAGATCGCCGCGAGCGGCCAGTTCGTCCTCAGGGGGTGTGATCACCGTGCTCGGGAAGTCCAGCACAAGCACTTGCCGCAGGTCGCCAGCCAAGGTCGGCGCCGTCGAGAACCAGGACAAGTCACGGAGCGCGGCATTCTCGGCAAGGCGCAACACCAGCTGGGCGTGCAGCTGGGAATCGGACAACGTCTGGACTGAGGGACTCGGAGCGGCGAGACGTCCGACGTGGTCTGCGACCAGACCCGGCCATTTCCGGTGGGGAGCGTCAGCGACAAGGACGGCGACGTTCCAAAGGCCGTACTCGTTGCCATCAGCATCGACCACGTGGCCAGGATGCACTGTCACCTCACGCCCAACTCGTGCCCAGGCGACCCGCACCAACTCGCGCAACCGCCGCGCTTTCGCCACGCTCAGAGGCAAGTCGGGATCCAGAGCCGCTCCGGAGTCATCTTTGGTCGTGAACCAGCCCATGTCAGGAGAGCCTAGCGACGGGACCACTCAGCGGCGGCCGATCACTCCCGCCAGTCGCCCTAGGCGAGCC
Source organism: Propionicimonas sp. (assembly GCF_029975155.1). Classification (GTDB taxonomy): domain Bacteria; phylum Actinomycetota; class Actinomycetes; order Propionibacteriales; family Propionibacteriaceae; genus Propionicimonas. Next base: position 27,421 of record NZ_JARKPQ010000242.1, read on the forward strand.
GGCGACCGGTGGCGTACTCGACCCAGTCCCCGGGGCTGTCGTCCCCGCACGCATCCTCCGCTGCTTCGCGAGTGGCCCAGGCATCAGCCGGGAAGCGGCGTCCCTGAAGTACCTCATCGGCGTTCACATCAACCGCGACGGTTCCGTCGGGGTACATCGCGTCGTACGCGAAGGAGGGTCGGCGCATCGGCCACCGTGCCGGCAGCCGAGTGGCGCGAAGCGCCTTGGGAAGTGCCGCGTCCGTCATGCGCCAATGATCCCGCCAACGCGCGAGGTCTACGACGTGCCGCGAATCTCGCGCTGTCCCCGAGCCTCCGCGCGACATTCGGCAAGGTCGGAATCCTCAACATGACCCATCGGCCCGAGTTTCGCGCAGGGCTGCTGGTTCTCCCTGCCCTGTCTGGTTCGTCGGAACGGAACCGGTTGCCCTGATCGAGCGGTACATGCCGTAGCCCAGCGGTTGGATTTGCCGGGGTCGTTCAGCCCAGTCCGAACTCGCGCCGCAGCGCAGCCAGGAGTTCGCCGGGGTCGTCGACAGCGCTGGCAGCCTGCTGCAGGGCGTCGAAGGCCGCAGTGGCGGGATTGGCGTTCGCGGCCGCAAGCACGGTGGCCAGCGCCGCGGCGGGCGGGTGAATCCGGACCACGTCGGCCCCGACGGGCGCGTCGGCAGACTCATCGAACGCCGCCATCAGCTGCTGTGGCCCGTACAAGCGCTCCCACGCTTCGTCAGGGTCGTCGAAGGGAGGCGGGAGTGTTCGGCCCTCGCCGAGCGCCTTGAGTGCGGGTTCCCAATCGAGCGCTCCGCCGCCTGCCTGCGCGCAGGCTCTCGATGCCGCCCAGTGCGCCACCTGCTGGAGTCCGATGGGGTCGAGGGACGCGATCTGATCAGCGAGCCCACGGTCGGTGTTGGCCAGCCGCCATGCAGCCATGCCGCCGGACCTCAGCACGTCGCTCGGTGGGCTGTCACCCCAGCGCTGCAACTCGATCCGATCCTGCGTTACGGCCTCCTCGCGTGCCAGCCGTTCTGCTTCGCGCGCCGCGGCGGCAGCTTGCTGCTGCGGGGTCAGGGGTGGCGGCGGTGGCGCTGTGGTGCGCGCCACCTCGTGCCAGTAGGCGGCGACCTGGCTCGTCTGCCGCAGCACGACGTCCTCGCGCATCGGCGCCGGCCACAGCTGCAGCAGGTAGCGGTCGACCACCGGCTCGTCGGACGTCCGGACACCGGCCTGGTCGGCCTCGTCCATCCCGGACGCGCAGTACCGCGCCCGGTACGACGTCGCAGCAGGCAGGACAAGGTCTGCTCCGTCATCGAAGGTGCTCAGCAGGTAGTCACGGTCCGGTGCGGCAAAGGAGACCTCGACGACGTCCTCCCACTCATCGGGCACGGCGGGCTCCGCATCGAACACGGCGACCTCGAACGGAACACTGCCGGTGTGCAGTCCTGTGATCATCGCCAGCACACCGGGGAACCTGGCCCCGCACAAGCCGTTCACCTGGCCACCCCGGGCGGTGAGCAGGTCCTCAACCTGTCGATCAGCAGGGGTCAGGTCAACGAAGCCGTAGTGAACGTCCAGATCACGGCTGAGAATGATCGACACCGGGCCATCATCGCTCTTCTCGCCCCTTTTAGGAGCGGGAAGACGGCACAGCCCAACGAGTTGTCTGGGTATGCCAGCGGACATGAACGGCTTTCGGTAGCTTGTCGAGCAGCTCAGTGCTCAGGGTCGCTTGGGTCCCATAGTTCTGAAGGGAGACGCGATGTGAGGCAGCCCGGTGCAGGCGGGGAGGGCCTGGTCGCACCCGGCCCGGTCGGCGACGTGATCGGGAATGTGACCTCGCCGCAGTTGACACGGCCACTGATGAAGATCGACGGGCGGAGAGCGGTTGAGAGGAGCACTGATCACATGCAGCAGGGCAAGGTGTCGACGTGGCTGGCCGTTGTCCTGGCGGTCTGTCTCGTGGGGGCAGGTGCGCTGGTTGGGCTCGTGGCGACCGGGGGGTTGCCGGGACTGTTCGGTGTGAACTCAGAGTCCCGCTCCTCCCAAGTGGTCAACTCGATCACGCGCGAGCAGCAGGTCGTGCTCCTGAGTCTGGCCATTCAGGGCATCGAGGAGAAGAAGCAGAACCGGGAGTTCGTTCCAGGGTTCGTCGTCCCAGGAAGTGAACGCGCCGTGTTCATGATGTACTCCTTCAAGGCCAAGATCGGTCTCGAAGGAAGAGACGTGAAGGTCTCGCCAAAGGGCGACAATGCGTTTCTGGTCGTTGTCCCCGACTTCGTCTTCATAGGTCACAGCGATGAGCAGTTCAGATTGGCCGCTCAGGAGAACGGACTACTCAGCTGGGCGACAACCCCGGAAATCGACCGTGAGGAGATGGTGAACACCATCCTGAACGACGGAGCGCAGCGCACGTACATCGACTCGAACCGGGAGATCCTGCAGAGCCAGACCAAGGTCTTCTACACCAACATCATCCACGGCATCGATCCGAGCATCGAACTCACATTCGACTTCGGGAGTTGACGGCTCGGCTGTTGAGCCCTTCGTGACACGTCCGGGCTCGTTCCTCACCCGGACGCTCCTCAGGGATCGTGTGGGTGAGTTGGGCCCTTCGTGACGCCCGCTCGCTGCGCTCACGGGCTCCTCAGGGACCGGTGGGTCATCCCGGGGCTTCGACCGATGGCGGCGTGGCTACGCGGGCTGCGGGGATCCCGGCGTCCGCCGGGATGACCATGAGGGGCGTTCGGCGCTCAGCCGGAATGCTGGGCGAAGAACTCGAGGGACTCGCGGAAGATCTGCTCGCGGTCGTGGTCCATGGTGGCGACGTGGTAGCTGCGGGAGAGCACGCGCTCGGTGATCTCGTCGCTGGAGATGTGGCTCAGCACGAACGCCGTGGACGCGGCCGGCACCACGTGGTCGGTGGCCGAACGGAACACCAGGACCGGGCAGCTGACCAGGTCGAGGCACGCGCGCACATCCACCCAGAGGTGCTGCAAGGAGTGGGCCGCGTGCAACGGCGTCCGCTCGTAGGCCTGCTCCTCGACGCCGGGCAGGGCGATGTCGGAGCCGATCGCCTTGGCGGACGACGTGAACCGGCGCAGCAACGGAATCGCCATCATCCGGCGCTGGCCCAGTACGGCCGGATTGACCAGCACCAGGCCGGCGACGTCGTCCGGGTACTTCTCGGCGAGGCGGAGTGCCAGTGCGCCGCCCATGCTCAGCCCGGCGACGAACACCCGGTCGCAGTTCGCCCGCAGATCGAGGAAGGCACGCTCGACGGCCGCGTACCAGTCCCGCCACGTGGTCAGGTTCAGCTCCTGCCAGCTGGTGCCGTGGCCGGGCAGCCGCGGCAGCGACACGCGGTAGCCGGCGTCCGCGGTCACCCGCGCCCATTCCAGCAGTGACCAGGGCGATCCGGTGAAGCCGTGGCAGAACAGCACGCCGATACGGCCCCCGCCGGTGTGGAGCGGCTGGGCGTGATCGCTGACCTGCATGCGCTCATCGTAGGCTGTCCCGCGTGTGGTACGCCTTCTTCAAGAATGTGCTGTTCCGACCCGTCGTCCGCTTCCTGTTCCGGGCGCGGATCGAGGGGGAGGAGCACATTCCCGCGCAGGGTGGCGCGATCATCGCCAGCAACCACATCGCCGCGGGCGACACGTTCGTGATGCCGGCGCTGCTGGCGCGCAAGCTGACCTTCCCGGCGAAGGCAGAACTGTTCTCCGGCAAGGGCGGGATCGGGCCGAAGATCGTCGCCTGGTTCCTGAAGGCCGTCGGCCAGGTGCCGCTGGACCGTTCGGGTGGCCGGGTCAGCCTCGACGGGCTGGCTCCCGTCCTGCAGGTGCTGGCGGACGGCGGCCTGGTCGGCATCTACCCCGAGGGCACCCGCTCGCCGGACGGCCGCCTCTACAAGGGACGGACCGGCGTGGCCCGGCTCGCGCTCGCGGCCGGCGTCCCGGTGGTGCCGGTGGCGGTGTCCCGGACCGAGGCCGTGCGGACGAAGCTCGGCATTCCGTGGATCTGGAAGCCGCGGGTCGTGATCGGCGAACCGCTCGACTTCAGCGCCTACGCCGGCCTCCACGACGACCGGGACGGCCTGCGCTGGGTCACCGACGAGGTGATGACGGCCATCCAGCAGATGTCCGGCCAGACCTACGTCGACGCCTACGGCACGTCCGTGAAGAGCGGGTCGCTGTCGGCGGCCGAGGCGGACGCGCGCGTCCTGCCGCGTCCCGGCTACGGGACCCGGCCGCCGCAACTGCCCGCCGGCGGACTATCCTGACCGGCGTGTTGGATCCGATCCCGTCGCTGGCCGAACTGCACCGTCTGGGCGCAGCCCAGCAGCCGGCCTACCCCGACGCGGACGAGGTCGCCCGCGTGCTGGCCGAACTGCGGCGCCGTCCGCCGCTGGTGTTCGCCGGCGAGTGCGACGAACTCCGCAGCAAGGTGGCCGACGTGGCGGCCGGCCGGTCGTTCCTGCTCCAGGGCGGCGACTGCGCGGAGACCTTCGACACGGTGACCGCGGCCAACATCCGCGGCAAGCTGCGGGTGCTGCTGAGCATGGCGGTCGTGCTCACCTACGCCGCGCAGGTGCCGGTGCTGAAGGTGGGCCGGATCGCCGGCCAGTACGCCAAGCCGCGCAGCCGCGACACCGAGACCCGGGGGGCGACCACGCTGCCGGCGTACCGCGGCGACGCGGTGAACGCGCTCGACTTCTCGCCGACCGCCCGCCAGCCCGACCCGCGGCGCCTGATCGAGGTGTACAACCACTCGGCCGCGACCCTGAACCTGCTGCGGGCGTTCGTCACCGGTGGTTTCGCCGACCTGCGGGCCGTGCACAGCTGGAACTCCGACTTCGTGCGCAACTCCAACGTCGAGGAGCGCTACGAGGAGCTGGCGGCCGAGATCGAGCGGGCGCTCGCGTTCATGGTCGCCTGCGGGGTCGACTCCGACACGTTCCGGACGGTCGACTTCTACTCCAGCCACGAGGCGCTGCTGCTGGAGTACGAGCACGCCCTGACCCGGATCGACTCGCGCACCGACACCCCGTACAACGTCAGCGCGCACATGGTCTGGATCGGCGAGCGCACCCGGCAGCTGGACGGGGCGCACGTCGAGTACCTGCGGCACCTGCGCAATCCGATCGGGCTGAAGCTCGGGCCGTCCGCGACGCCGTCCGAGGCCGTGCAGCTGGTTGAGCGCCTCGACCCCGACTCTGAGCCGGGCCGGCTGACGATCATCAGCCGGATGGGTGCGGACCGCGTCCGGGACATGCTGCCGCCGATCATCGAGGCCGTCGAGGACACCGGACGCGAGGTCGCCTGGGTCTGCGACCCCATGCACGGCAACACCTTCGAGACCTCGCTCGGCTACAAGACCAGGGCGTTCAGCCAGGTGGCGGACGAGCTGAACGGCTTCTTCGACGTCCACCAGGAGCTGGGCACCTGGCCCGGCGGCGTGCACATCGAGCTGACCGGCGACGACGTCACCGAGTGCGTCGGCGGCGTGGGCGAACTGGCCGAGGCTGACCTGGCCAACCGCTACGAGACGGCGTGCGATCCCCGGCTGAACCGCAACCAGTCCCTGGAGCTCGCCTTCCTGATCGCCGAGCGGCTCACGGACGGACGGATCCGCCGGGTGAACCCCGTGCAGGAGTACTCGGCCGAGGATTTCTAGGCTGAATCCCCGATCGGCCGCCGAGCTTGTCCACCAGCATCGATGGTCGAGCTTGTCGAGACCTTGTTCACCCGCACCGGTGGTCGAGCTTGTCGAGACCCTGTCCACCAGTACCGATGGTCGAGCTTGTCGAGACCCTGTCCACCAGTACCGATGGTCGAGCTTGTCGAGACCCCCGGGCGTACCTTTGGATCCGACTTCGCGAGCTGGAGGGACCTGAGTGATCGACCTGCGCAGTGACACCGTCACCCGTCCAACCCCCGGCATGCTGGCGGCGATGGCGGCAGCACCAGTGGGCGACGACGTGTACGGCGAGGACCCGACGGTCAACGCCCTCGAAGCGCGGGTCGCGGCGCTGCTCGGTCACGAGGCCGGGCTGTTCTGTACGACCGGGTCGCTGGCGAACCTGCTCGGCGTGTGGTGCCTGGTCCAGCCCGGCCAGGAGGTGCTCTGCGACGTGCGGGCACACATCGCGCGAGCAGAGATGGGCGCGCACGGCGCACTCCACGGCATCACGATGCGCACCTGGGACTCCCCGGACGGCGTGACCGACGCGGCGACGATCGCCGGGATGATCACGCCGAACGCCGGTCCCTACCTGGTCTCGACCGCCGCGGTCGCGCTGGAGAACACCCACAACTTCGGCGGCGGCACGGTGCAGCCCCACGAGCACCTGGTCGAGGTGTCCTGGCTCTGCCGCGAGGCGGGCGTCGGCCTGCACCTCGACGGCGCCCGGCTCTGGAACGCCCACGCGGCGACCGGGGTCGCCCTCGCCGACTACGGGACGCTCTTCGACACGGTCAACGTCTGCTTCTCCAAGGGCCTCGGGGCGCCGATCGGTTCGATGCTGGTCTCGTCCGCGGAGAACATCGCCCGCGCCCGGGTGCAGCGCAAGCGGCTCGGGTCGGGCTGGCGGCAGGCCGGGGTGCTCGCCGCAGCCGCCGACTACGCCATCGACCACCACCTGCCGCGGCTGGCGGACGACCACGTGGCCGCCGCGGCGTTCGCCACCGAAGTGGCGGCGGCAGCTCCGTCCGCTGTGCAGCTGTCGAGTGTCACCACCAACATCGTCGTGCTCGACACCGGTGTCCTGTCCGCGGCCGACGTGGCCGCGAAGGCCGCGGAGGCGGGCGTCCTGGTGTCCGCCCTGGGCGCCCACATGGTGCGTGCGGTGACCCACCAGGAGGTGTCGGTCGAGCAGGCCGCCACCGCCGGACGGGTGGTCGGCGCGGTGCTCGCCGGGGTGCCGGCGACGTGAGGGCCGCGGTGCTGGGCTCGCCGATCGCCCACTCGCTGTCGCCGGTGCTGCACAACGCCGGCTACGCGGCGCTCGGACTCGACGACTGGCACTACGAGCGGTTTGAGCTGCGGGCGGCCGACCTGCCCGGCTTCCTCGCCGGCCTGGACGACGACTGGCGCGGGCTGAGCCTGACCATGCCGCTGAAGGAGGCCTGCCTGGAGGTCGCCGCCGAGTCCACGGCACTGGCGCGGCGGGCGAGGGCGGGGAACACCCTGGTGCGCCGGCCGGACGGCGGCTGGCTGGCCGACAACACCGACGTCCCGGGCCTCGTGGACGCCCTGCGTCCGGCCTGGCGCTCCGACTGGCGGGCGACGGCGGTGCTCGGCGCCGGCGCCACCGCCCGATCGGCGCTGCTCGGCCTCGCCGAGTTGGGCGTGCTGGACGTGGACGTCTACGCCCGCGACCCTGGCAAGGCGCAGGCGTTGACCCAGTGGGCTCCCGCAGACGTGAGGATCACGGCGCGGCCGCTCGACGAATGGGCTTCGGGCCGGCAGCCGGTCGTACTGTCCACGCTGCCCGGAGGGGCGGCGGACAGCCTCGAATTGGCCGGTCCGCGCAGCGGGCTCCTGTTCGACGCCGTCTACGCCGGCTGGCCCACCCCGCTCGCGCGGCGGGCCGAGGCGGCCGGCATGGTGGTGATCGGCGGACTCGACCTGCTGGTGCACCAGGCCGCCCGCCAGTTCTCGCTCTTCACGGGACGGGAAGCTCCGCTCGAGGCCATGTTCGCGGCCGGTCGTGCCGCGCTGGCCCGTGAATCGCTCGTCGAGCCCGTCGAGACCTCGGCAACGGACCGCTCATGATCGTCCTGGTCGGCTTCATGGGGGCGGGCAAGACGACGGTCGGCCGGTTGCTGGCGCAGCGGCTCGGCCGTCCTTTCGTGGACGTCGACGAGGCCATCGAGGTGGCCACGCGCCGTCGCGTTCGCGACATCTTCGCCGCCGACGGCGAGCCCGGTTTCCGTCAGATCGAGGCGGACACGATCGCACGTCTCCTGGCCGGCGACGAGGTGGTCCTGGCCCTGGGCGGGGGAGCGCTCGGCACCCCGAGTGTGCGTGAGGCTCTGGCGGGCCACCGGGTGGTGCTGCTGGACATCCCGCTCGACGAGGCGCTCGCCCGGGTGGGCGACGATCCGTCCCGGCCGATGCTGGCCCGTCCCGACCTCGCGGAGGTCTACGCCGGCCGCCAGCAGGCATACCGCGACACCGCGTCCGTGGTCGTCCCCGTCGCCGGCCGCGCCCCCGCCGAGGTTGCCGCCGCCGTCCTGGCCGCGCTCTGACCGCCCGGGGACGGTTCCTCTCTCGGTCCAGAACCGATGGTCGAGCCTGTCGAGACCTCTGCACCAGTGATGGGAGAGTAACCCCATGGACGTGCTCGTCATCAACGGACCCAATCTGAACACGCTCGGCACCCGGGAACCGGAGGTCTACGGGTCCACCACCCTGGCCGTCATCGAGGCCGGTCTGGTCGCCCAGGGCGCCGCGGCCGGGCTGGACGTGGACACCTTCCAGAGCAACCACGAGGGCGCGATCATCGATCGGCTGCACGCCGCGCGCTCCGACGGCACGCGGTTCGTGATCATCAACCCGGGCGCGTTCACGCATACGTCGGTGGCGATCCGAGACGCGTTCGCCGCGGTCGAGATCCCGTTCTGCGAGGTGCACATCTCCAACGTCCATGCGCGCGAGGAGTTCCGCCGGCGCTCCTACCTGGCCGACCAGGCCGTCGGGGTGCTGGCCGGCTTCGGCGCTTTCGGGTACACGATGGCCATGGAGTTCGTGATCGACCAGCTGAAGGGGCAATGACATGCAGCTCACCCATCTGGGTCACTCCGCCGTCCTCGTCGAGGCCGGTGACGTCCGCATCCTGATCGACCCGGGCAACTTCTCCGACGCCTGGCACGACCTCACCGATCTGGACGCGATCCTGGTCACCCACCTGCATCCCGATCACATCGATCCCGCGCACGCGCCCGCTCTGGTGGCGGCGAACCCGCAGGCCCGCGTGCTGGTCGAGCCGGGCGTGCCCGACGCCGTCCCGCTGGACCGGGCCGAGCCACTCGCCGCCGACACCACTGTCGAGTTGGGCGGGGTCCGGGTCGCCGCGGTCGGCGGCCTGCACGCCGTGATCCACCGGGACATCCCGCGGATCGGCAACGTGGGTCTGGTGGTCACCGCGGAGGGCGAGCCCACCTTCTTCCATCCCGGTGACAGCCTGGCCGCGATCCCCGAGGGAGTGGACGTGCTGGCCGTCCCCGCCTACGGCCCGTGGGCCGCGATGAAGGAGACCGTCGACTTCGCCCGCGAGGTGGCCGCGCCACAGGGTTTCCCGATCCACGACGGCCTGCTCAACGAGCGCGGCTGGTCGCTGGTGTTCAACCGGATCCGCGAGATGACCCCCTGCCAGCTCGTCGATCTGCGCGGCAAGGGTCCCTGGACCCCCGCCTGAACGGTAAGGGGACGGTTCCTTTACCGTTCACCTGAACGGTAAAGGAACCGTCCCCTTACCGTTCAGAATCCCGATCTGGATCAGCTGACGTAGATCGTCACGGTCGAGCCTTTGGGCGCCTGCTGGCCCTCCCCGGGATCGCTGTAGGCAACCCGGTTGAAGAAGCCGTTGGAGTCGACCACCTTCACCTCGAAACCGGCCTTCTTGAGCTTTTCGGTCGCCTGGTCGACGGTCAGCAGCCGGACGTTCGGCACCGTGATCATCTCCGGTCCCTTCGAGACCGTGAGCGTGATCGTGCCGCCGCGTTCCAGGGTGCCCTTCTTCGGGTCCTGCGACGCCACGCTGCCGGCGGGGACCTTCGTGCTGAACACGTCCTCCGGTGCGCGGACCACGTGGAGCTTCAGGTCCTCGAAGTAGGCCTTCGCCTCATCGAAGGTCTTGCCGACGACGCTGGTGATCTTCACCGGCGGGGGGCCGTTGGAGATGTTGAGGCCGACCGCCGTCCCCGGCTTGACCATCTCGCCGGCCTTGATCGTGCCGTTCACGACGAATCCGACCTCGATGTTCTCGCTGTAGACCTCTTTGTCCTTGCCGCGGGTCAGATGGGCCTCGATCAGGGCGGCCTCTGCAGCTTCGGGCGTCTTCCCGGACAGGAACGGCACCGCGTAGCGCTCCTGCCCCTTCGAGAGGTACGCGACGACCGTGCCACCGCGCAGCACGCGGTCGCCCGCCGTCGGGTTGGTGCGGGTCACCTGGTTGACCGGGACGGTCTCGCTGTACTCCTGCTGGAAGTCCAGCAGCAGGCCGTGCTCGGCAGCGAGCTTCGTGGCCTTGTCGCGGGTGAGGTTGTCGAAGTCGGGCGTGGTGGTGAACCGCCCCGCAAGGAAGTACCAGGCGCCGACACCGAGCACGGCGGTGACCAGGAGCAGGAGCACCAGCGAGACCGCTCCCCGGCGCCGCTTGCGCGCCTGGCGCTGCTGCAGCGGGACGGCGGCCGGGCTGGGCAGCGGCAGACTGTCGTAGTAGGGCATGCCGTCGGCTGCACCCGGGTGGCTCGGGCTCATCGGAGTGGACGGGGTGAAGCGCAGGGTCGCCGTCCGCTGCACCTCGTCCAGATGGCCGGCGACGGCCGGGACCTGCACGGTCAGCTGGGTGGCGGCGTCCAGGCTGGTCTCGCGCATCCGCGCGGTGAGCAGCGGGTCGTCCATCACGCCGCGCTCGATCGCCTCCCGCGCCTGGCGAAGGTGGTCGAGCAGCACTTTCGCGTCCGCCGGACGGTCGGCCGGCTGCCGCGCCGCCGCGGCCATGACGAGGGCGTCCAGGTAGGGCGGGACGGCCGAGCGCGTGTCCCGCCACTGGGCCGGCGCACTCGCCGACGGCGGCGTGATCTCGTTGTGGACGTGGCTGTACGCCACCTGGATCGGCGTGTCCCCGGTGTGCGGCTTCTTCCCGGTGAGCATCTCGAAGAGCAGGATGCCGAGGGCGTAGACGTCGCAGCGGGTGTCGGCATGGCCGTGGGTGACGAGCTCGGGGGCGATGTAGGAGACGGTGCCGATCAGCATGCCCTGCGCGGTCGCGGTGTGCGCGGTGACGGCACGGGCCAGCCCGAAGTCGGCCACCTTGATCTGGCCGCGGGTGGAGATCAGGACGTTCTCCGGCTTGAGGTCGCGGTGGATGATGCCGGCCTCGTGCGCCGCCGCGACCGCGGCGGTCACCGGGATGATCAGGTCGAGCACCCGCTGCGGTTCCAGCGGTGCCTCGCGCGTGATCAGGTGGCGCAGGGTCGATCCCTCGACGTACTCCATCACCATGTAGGGACGGCCGGCGTCCATGCCCTGGTCGAACACGGAGACCACGTTGGGGTGCGAGAGGCGCGCGGCGGCGCGGGCCTCACGGTCGAAGCGGCTGGAGAAGTCCTGGTCGCTGCCGAGGTTGTCGTGCATGACCTTGACCGCCACGGTGCGCGTCAGTCTACGGTCGGTGGCGAGGTACACCGTCGCCATGCCGCCGCGGGCGAGCTTGCGGAGGATCTCGTACCGACCGTCCAGCACGTGCCCCAGTAGGGGGTCGGTGTTGCTCATGGTCGTCACTCGTGGCTCCGGACAAGTCGGGGAAGTAGGCCGTCCAGACCTAGAGGCGATTGTAGGTGCGCTCGACAAGTTCATCGTTGTCAACGCGCCGTGGCCGTAGGCTGGACAGGTGACCGCGCTACTCGGACTGGCGACCCGGTTGGGACTGGCCCGCCTGCTGCTGATCACCGGCGCCGGGCGTGAACGGCCCGACCTGGCCGCGTTCGTGGACGCCTGCTTCGCCGGTGGCGTCGACATCATGCAGCTGCGAGACCCCAGCGCCGACCGGGCGGACCTGCTCGGCGCGCTCACCCTGATGCGGGCGGCCGGGCACCGCTACCAGGGGCTGGTCAGCGTGTACGAGTCGGTGTCGCTGGCGGAGGAGTTCCAGGCGGACCTGCTGCACCTGCCCGAGCGGGGCGAGCAGGCGAGGAAGGCGCGTCGGCACCTGCACCGGTGGGCGCTGATCGGACGGTCGTGCCACTCCCGCGAGCAGGTGGACGCGGCTCTCGCCGATCCGGACGTGAACTACCTGACCGTCGGCCCTGTCTTCGCCGGCCTGACCCCTGACTCCGGCCTCGAACTGGTGCGGTACGCCACGACGGTTGCCCCGCCCCCGGATCCGTCCGCGAAGCCGTGGTTCGCCGTCGGCGGGATCACCGCCGCCACGCTGGATCAGGTGCTCGCCGCCGGGGCGAAACGGATCGCCGTCTCCCGCGCGATCACCGCTGCCCACGATCCCGAGGCCGCCGCGATCGCCCTCAAGGACCGCCTGCGCAGCGCGTGGAACGCCGACCCCGCCATGCAGGCCCTCACCCTGGAGGTCTTCCGCCACTGACCCTGGTCGCCTCGCCGGATCGTTGGTCGAGGTCTCCCCGGCCGGATCGTTGGTCGAGGTCTCCCCGCCCGATCGTTGGTCGAGGTCCCCCGCCCGATCGTTGGTCGAGCTTGTCGAGACCTGGGCGCGGGGCTGTCGGGACCTGGGCTGGGTGTCGACGAGTTCGACGAGTGGTCGGGGGAGGGCCGGTCTCAGAGGCCTGACCAGCGGTAGGAGCCATCGGCCTCGAACTGCTGCTTCCAGATCGGGAGTTCGGCCTTCACCCGCTCGACGACCTGCTCGCACACGGCGAACGCCAGCCGCCGGTGTGGCGCGGACACGGCGACGACGAAGGCGTTCTCGCCGACGGTCAGGTGTCCGATCCGATGGACGGTGGCCACCGCGGCCTCTCCGTCCGGGTCGGCGGTGGCCAGGACGGCGGCGGCGATCTGGCCGATCCGCTCGGTCGCCGAGGGGTGGGCGGTGTAGTCCAGGGACACGACCGTCCCTGCTGCCTGCGGATCGTGGTCGCGGACCACGCCGACGAACAGCGCCACCGCGCCGGCGTCCGCTCGCGAGACACGGGCGAGCAGATCGGCCGGGTCGACCGGCGCGTCCCGGACCTCCGCGAGCACCACGCCCATCAGTGGTCCCCGCCCGTCAGCTGGTCGAGCACGTGCGCCACCAGCGGCAACACGACCTCGACTCCCTCCAGTGCTGCCTGCGGGCTGCCGGGCAGGTTCACCACGAGCGCTCCGCCGGAGCCGTCCACCGCGTCGACCACTCCGGCGATTCCCCTGGTCAGGGCGGCATGGAGGGCCTTCTCGGCGCCCCGGGACCGCAGCAGTTCCGCGATCCCGGGCAACTCGCGGTCGATGACCGTCCGCGTGCCCTCGGGGGTGCGGTCGCGCGGCCCGACACCGGTTCCGCCCGTGGTCACGATCAGCCGGGCGGCAGCGTCGAGGGCCTCGAGCAGGGCTGCTCGCACGCTGTCGGAGCCGTCCGGTGCGATGACGACGTCCACCTCATATCCGGCGGCGGCCAGCGCCTCGGCCAGCACGGGTCCGGACACGTCGGCGCGCACGCCGGCCGCGCAGCGATCGGACACGGTGATCACCCGGCACTTCGGCATGCGCCCACCCTAACCACCGGCGGCGCCGCGCTCACCAGCAGGCTCACGACGACGCCCGGACCGTCGCTCCGAACGGGACAAAACCGACACGCGATGCGCGAACTGCGCGGTCAGCGCGTTGGATCTGCATCTCGCGGCAGTTCTGTCCCGTTTCGCCGCGGGGGCCGGGCTCGCAGGACGCGCGGCGGCGGCCTCAGCGACCGTACAGGCGGACCGATGTGGCCTTGATCGCCGCCCGCACCGGGCTACCGGGATGCAGGGCGAGTTCCGCGACGGCCTGGGCGGTGAGGTCCGCGGACAGGGCGTGCCCGGCCAGCGACAGATGAACCCGGACGACCTGGCCGCGCGGCTCGATCCCGGTCACCTCCGCGGCCAGCACGTTTCGCGGGCTGCCGCCCGGTTCGGCCAGGTGCAGGCTGACTGCCTCCGGCGGCACGCTGGCCAGCCCTTCCATGCCGGGGGTGAGTGGCTGGTCTGTGTCCGAGAGCCCCCGCAGCAGGACACCGGGGGCGAGCTCGAGCGCGTCGGTGCCGACCGCGATCCCGGAGAGCAGGTTCGTGCCGCCCAACTGTGCGAGGAAGCCCGTCGGCGGGCGCGCCAGCAGGTCCGCGGTCTCACCGCTGGCGACCACCCGGCCGGCCTCCACCACGCCCACCCGGTCGGCGATGGTCCAGATGTCCAGCACCTCGTGGGTGACCAGCAGCGCGGTCCGGTTCCGCAGCCGGGTCGCCAGCGCGTGCCGCACCTCCGCGGCGACCGCGATGTCGAGGCCGGCGAGCGGCTCGTCGAGCAGCACGACGTCGGGGTCGGTGGCCAGTGCGCGCGCGATCGCCACCCGTTGGGCCTGGCCGCCGGACAGCTGGTGGGCACGCCTGGACGCGAACTCCGCGCAGCCGACCGCGGCGAGCTCGGCCTGCGCCCGCTCCTTCGCCGCGGCCCGGGACGAGCCGGTGGCCAGCGGCCCGAACATCACGTTGGCCAGCACGTCCAGGTGCGGGAACAGCGCGGGACGCTGGGTCAGCAGCGCCACGTGGCGCCGGTGCGGGGGCATGACGACGGTCGCAGAGCCTGTCGAAGCCTCCGCCACCGTCCGCTCGCCGATCCGCACCGTGCCGGACGTGGGCGCGACCAGCCCGGCGACCAGGTGCAGCAGGGTGGTCTTACCCGAGCCGTTCGGGCCGACGACGGCCACCACCGAGCCGGACGGGACGTCCAGCGCGAGGTCCACCTCACGGCCGGCGACGGCCGCCTGGACAGCCAGCCCGGTCACAGCCACTCCCTCGAGCCGCGGCCGAACCGGGCCGTGGCGGCCACCAACAGGGCGGCGAGCCCGATCAGCACGACCGAGAGCGCGATCGCCGTGTTGGTGTCGGACTCGCGCTGCAGGTAGATCTCCAGCGGCAGCGTCCGGGTGGTGCCCTGCAGCGAGCCGGCGAACGTGAGCGTGGCGCCGAACTCGCCGAGCGCCCGGGCGAACGCCAGCGCGGCCCCGGACGCGATCGCGGGTGCGACCAGCGGCAGGCTCACCCGGCGCAGCACCGTGGTCGGGCCCGCGCCGAGGGTGGCCGCGGCGATCGCGTACTCGTCCTGCGCGGAGCGCAGCGCCCCCTCCACCGACACCACCAGGTAGGGCATGGCGACGAAGGTCTGGGCGACGACCACCGCCGCGGTGGTGAACGCGAGGTCGATGCCGTTGGCCTCCAGCCAGGCGCCGAGCGGGGCGCGGCGGCCGAGCGCGACCAGCAGGGCGAGTCCGGCCACGACCGGTGGCAGCACCATCGGCACCGTCGCCAGCGTCCGGACGGCGGCGGCCCAGCGTCCGCGCGCCCGGGACAGCACGAGCGCCAACGGCAGGCCGAGCACCAGCGCCACGAGCGTGGTCAGCGTGCACGTGCGCAGGCTCAGCAGCAGTGCGTCGATCGCCTCCGGGGCGGCGAGCAGCTCGGGCAGCCTCGCCCACGGGACGCGAGCCAGCATCGCCACCAGCGGCACCGCGAGGAAGACGGTCGCTGCCGCGGCGGGCAGGACCACCCACCGCGGCAGCGCCGGTCGAATCACGCTTCGGAGCCTACTGGCCGAAGCCGGCGGCCTTCAGCACCTCCTGGCCGCGGCTGCCCTTGACCAGCTCGATGAACTGGCCAGCCAGCTCGGCCCGCTTCGCCGACTTCGGCACGCCGATCAGGTAGTCGTTGCGGGCGGAGTCCGCGTCCTTGATCGCGATGGTCTCCACCTTGTCGCCGGACGCCTTCGCGTCGGTCACGTAGACGATGCCCGCGTCAGCCTGGCCCGACTCCACCTTGGTGCGGACGTCGGTCACCTTCGATTCCTCGGAGACCGGCTTGAGCGTCACGCCGAGCGCGGTGGCGAGCTTCTTCGTCGCCGAGCCGCAGGGCACGCCGTCCGCGCAGACGACGAGCTTCTTACCGTCCAGCGAGGAGTCCAGGCCGGTGATGCCCGCCGGGTTGCCCTTGGGCACGATCAACGTGAGCACGTTGCTGGTGAACTGGGCGGGCGTGCCCTCGATCAGGCCGGCCGCGACGGCCTTGTCCATGTTCGGCTTGTCCGCGGTCGCGAGCACGTCGACGGCAGCGCCGGAGCTGAGCTGGTCGATCAGCGTCGCGGAGCCGTCGAAGGAGAACTTCACCGTCACGCCGGAGTGGCTCGACTCGAACTCCTTGCCGAGCTGGGTGAAGGTGTCCTTCAGCGACGCGGCGGCGAACACCACGACCTCGCCGGACTGGCCCGGTTGCGCTCCGGTCGTCGCCGAGGAACACCCTGCGAGGAGCAGGGTTGCGGCGAGGGCTGCGGCGAACTTCTTCGTCATCTACGTGCCTCCACGGTCACATTGGTTGCCTTGACGACGGCGGTTGCCACCGTCCCCGGTTCGAGGTTGAGTTCGCGGACCGCCTCCGTGGAGATCAGGGACACCACGCGGAACGGCCCGCACTGCAGCTCCACCTGCGACATGACCACGTCGGACGTGACCTTCGTGACCAGGCCGGTGAAGTGGTTGCGGGCGCTGCGCAGGCCGGCGCCGCCGTCGAGGGCGTCGAGCGCGGTGTCGTGCCCGGCCCGGGCGACGTCCGCGAGCTCCACCCCGTCCACGACCTGACGGTTGGAGCTGTCCAGGGTGGCCGTCAGCCGGCCGCCGTCGATCCACCGGCGCACGGTGTCGTCGCTCACGCCGAGGAGTGCCGCCGCCTCACTGATCCGCAATTGCATCATGAAAGGCACCATAGCGCCGTTTTCACGGAGTTTTCGTGAAAACCCTCCGATGGACGTCTCCCGACCTGGGGACGGTTCTCATCTCGGTCCACCCCGGCGTGAACGGTAAGGGGACGGTTCCTTTACCGTTCACCACGTCTCGACGAGCTCGACGATCGGTGCGGGGAGGACGCGGCGGTGAACGGTAAGGGGACGGTTCCTTTACCGTTCACCGCGTCTCGATGAGCTCGACGATCGGTTGGGGAGGTGGACCGAGAAGGGAACCGTCCTGGTCAGCTCAGCGGGTAGGCGACGTAGGCGTAGCGGCGGGAGTCGGGAGCCCAGGACGGGACGTTGATCGTGCCCTGACCGCCGAACAGGTGGACGAGGTCGCGACCGGAGCCGGACACCGCACCGGCGTCGTCCAGTTCCAGCAGCCGGATCACCACGTCCAGGTCGGCGGGATGGCCGAGAGTGCCGGGCGGGAAGCTGACGTACACGACCCGCGAGCCGTCGGGCGAGAGGTGCGGGAACCAGTTCACCCGCTCGTCGTGGGTGAGCTGTTCGACGTCCGACCCGTCGGGCCGCATCCGGAACAGCTGGGCGTGGCCCGGCTCGTGGGAGCCGCGCTCGGAGTTGAACCACAGCCACTGACCGTCCGACGTGAACTCCGAGCCGTCGTCGGGGGCGTCGTCGTCGGTCAGCTGCGCGTCCGGTCCGCCGGCGGTCGGCACGGTGTAGATGTTGGTCCGAGCGCCGCCGTGCGGCAGCAGGTCCATGCCGATGTAGGCGAGCAGCCGGTCGTCCGGCGACACCCCGTGCAGGAAGTGGACGAAGTCCGGCCCGCGGTCGTTGGAGACCCGCCGGTGGGTTCGCGTGGCCAGGTCGACGGCGTGGAGGTGGCCGTCGAAGCCGGACACGTAGGCCGTGCGGCCGTCGGGGGAGAGCACGTGGTCGTTGTTCAGCAGCGGCAGTCCGGGCACCTCCAGCGGCTCCGGGTCACCGCCGGTCGCCGGCACCCGCTGCAGCAGCCCGTCCCCGTTGACGAGCAGCCAGTCGCCGTCCGGCGTCCAGTTGGGCGCCTCGAAGAGCAGCGATTCCGACTCCGCGACCAGCGTGTCCGCGCCGGTGACGATGTCGTGGACGAACAACTGCGCGCGCTGTCCGGGACGGAGCCTGCGGGCCTGCTGATGCATCGATCTTCCTCCTGCCGGAATCTCTTGTGGCAGTCTATGGGAGCGATCTCACAAAGGAGTGCGGAATGCCCGGCTACCTCGACCCGACCCTGCCGACACAGGAACGGGTGGCCGATCTGCTCGGCCGGATGACCCTGCCGGAGAAGGTCGGCCAGTTGCTGCAGCTGGACGCCCAGGGCGACCTCGACGACCTGGTCACCGTCAAGAACGTCGGCTCGCTGCTGCACATCCCGCCGGACCGGATGGTCCGCGCGATCGAGCTCGCCGCCGCCACGCGTCTCGGCATCCCGCTGCTGCTCGCGGACGACTGCATCCACGGCCACTCGTTCTGGCCGGGCGCCACGATCTTCGGCACCCAGCTGGCGATGGCGTGCAGCTGGAACCCCGGCAACGCGCACCGTGCGGCCCGGATCACCGCGGTCGAGGCCACCAGCACCGGCTTCAGATGGACGTTCTCTCCCGTGCTGTGCATCGCCCGCGACCTGCGCTGGGGACGGGTGGACGAGACCTTCGGCGAGGACCCGTTCCTGATCGGCGAGTTCGCGTCCGCGATGGTCGCCGGCTACCAGGGCGACGGGCTGACCGACCCGACCGCGATGCTGGCCACGGCCAAGCACTTCGCCGGGTACTCCGAGACCCAGGGCGGCCGGGACGCCTCCGAGGCCGACATCTCCCGGCGCAAGCTCCGTTCGTGGTTCACCCCGCCGTTCGAGCGCGTGGCCCGCGAGGGTTGCCGGACGTTCATGATCGGCTACCAGTCGATGGACGGTGTCCCGATCACGGCGAACTCCTGGCTGCTGAACGACGTGCTCAAGGACGAGTGGGGTTTCTCCGGCGTCCTCGTCACCGACTGGGACAACGTCGGCCGGATGGTCTGGGAGCAGAAGGTGTGCGCCGACCACGCCGAGGCCGCCGCCCGCGCGCTGAACGCCGGCAACGACCTGGTGATGACCACCCCGCAGTTCTACGAGGGCGCGCAGGAGGCGGTGCGCCGCGGGCTGCTGACCGAGGCCACCATCGACGCCGCCGTCGCCCGCGTGCTCGCGCTGAAGTTCGACCTCGGCCTGTTCGAGGACCCCGGTGCGCCCGATCCCGAGCGGCAGCGCGCGGTGATCGGCTGCGCGGAGCACCGGCAGGCCAACCTCGAGATCGCCCGGGAGTCGCTGGTGCTGCTGGCCAACAATCCCCCCGCGGGCCCGGGGCAGGCTCCGCTGCTGCCGCTGGCCGCCGCGGCCGGCACGATCGCCGTGATCGGGCCCAACGCGGACGCCGCCGGCACCCAGCTCGGCGACTGGGCGGGCGGCTCCGGTCAGTGTTCGTGGCTCGGTCCCGACTATGTGCCCGAGGACGTCGTCACCGTGCTGGCCGGGTTGCGCGAGGTCGCGTCCGGCCACGGCTGGCAGGTGACCTACGCGCGGGGGTGCGGCATCGTCACGATGTCTCCGCACCCGGACGGCCCGACGGGCCCGGACGGGCAGCCGCGGATGCCGCTGATCACCCCGGTGCCGCCGGACGAGGCCGACCTGGCGGAGGCGGTGGCCGCAGCCGAGGCGGCGGACGTGGTCGTGCTGGTGCTGGGTGACAACGTCCTGCTCACCGGCGAGGGACGTTCCACCGCCACTCTGGAACTGCAGGGCGGCCAACGGGAGCTGTGGCGCCGCGTGGCCGCGACCGGCACGCCGGTCGTGCTGGTGCTGGTGAACGGCAAGCCGCTGGTGCTCCCGCAGGACCTGCTCGCGCGGACGGCGGCGATCGTCGAGGCGTTCAACCCCGGCGCGATGGGCGGACGGGCGGTCGCCGAGCTGCTCTTCGGCGAGATCGAGCCGTCGGGACGCCTGCCGATCTCGTTCCCCGTCCATGTCGGGCAGCAGCCGACGTACTACAACGAGCTACGCGGTCAGCACGGCGACCGCTACGCCGACCTCACCCAGGAGCCGGCGTTCGCCTTCGGGTTCGGACTGTCGTACTCGCGTGTCGAGTACTCCGGGTTGCACATGGCCGAGCCCACGCTCCGGGTCGACGGGACGATCCGCGCCCGCGTCCGCGTGGCGAACACCGGCGATCGGCCGGTGACGGAGACCGTCCAGTGGTACCTGCGCGACCTCGTCACGTCGCTGACCTGGGCGGACAAGGAGCTGAAGGGCTATCGCCGGGTCGCGCTCGCCCCCGGAGAGGCCGCGGAGGTCTCGTTCGAGTTGCCGGCGGCGGCGTGCACGATCGTGGACGCGGACGCGCGCCGCGTGGCCGAGCCCGGGGACTTCGAACTGCTCGTCGGCCCGGACTCGCGGGACGACAGCCTGTTGGCGGCCCGGTTCACACTGGTCACATGAGCAGCAGGTTCGAAGATTTGCAAGGATGGACCCTGGCCTGCGGGCACGGGGCAGAACGTCGTCGAGCCCTGGAGAGTTGAGGAGAGCGTCATGCCGAGTCTGGGCGGTTGGGAATGGGTCATCATCGCGGTGGTGGCGCTGGTGCTGTTCGGCGGGGCCAAGCTCGCCAATTTCGGCAAGAGCGCCGGTCAGGCCATCCGTGAGTTCAAGGAGGAGACCAAGTCTCCGTCCGCCGTGGAGCCGCCGGCCGCGACGCCGCCGGCCGCCCCCCAGGCACAGCAGTCCCCCCAGGCCGAAGAAGGCCCCCGCGCCTGAGCGACTCCTGCCCGCTCCCTACGGAGCGAGGGCACTCCGCACAACCGTTCCCCGAGGAGCGAGCGCCAGCGAGTGTCACGAAGGGGTGTGGCCAGTTGGAGGCCCTTCTGATGCTGCCGGGCTCGTTCCTCGCCCGGTAGCTCTACAGGGATCGTTGGGGTGAGGAGCGAGTGTCACGAAGGGCTCGCGCGGGTGGGGTGAGCCGGCCACGGCCTTGAAACGATATTCCCCAAAGGCATACCCGGGGGCGTTAGGTCTCGGACTGATAACGAATCGGCCACGGCTCTGCAAACTCTGATGAGAGCGTTTGCGGTCGATGCTAGCCTTCCGCTGAACGCGATGAGAGCGCGGTCATCGATGACCTCTCCCAACGTCGGAGAGGCATCACGCACAAGGGTCAAGGAGGACTCGTGGAGCAGGGTTGGCTGGATCTGGCGACCGCACGCTGGACTGTTCGCGCAGACGCCTCCGCCTCAGGCTGGTCCGCGGTGCCCGAGGCGCTTCGTCCCCGACTGCTCGCCGGCATCCCTGCCACCGTCCCCGGCGTCGTGCACACCGATCTGCTGGCCGCCGGGCTGATCGACGATCCGTACCTCGGCACCGTCGAGGCCGACCAGCACTGGGTGGGCGAGCAGGCCTGGACGTATCGCGGCGAGTTCGACCTGGCCGCGGACGCCCCGGAACTCACCGAAGCCACCTGCGACCTGCTCTGCGACGGCCTGGACACCGTCGCCGAGGTCTTCTGCAACGGCCACACCCTCGGCCGCTCGGTGAACATGCACCGCCGCAACGTCTTCTCCACGGCCGGACACCTCCATGAGGGCACCAACGCCATCGAGGTCACCTTCTCCCCGGTCGGCGAGCACGCCGCGGCCATGGCCGAGCAGGTCGGCGAGCGCGTCCACGTCGAGCGCGATCCGTACAATCTCGTCCGCAAGATGGCCTGCAACTTCGGCTGGGACTGGGGTCCTCGGCTGGTCACGGCCGGCATCTGGAAGACGATCGGCCTGCGCAGCTGGAGCCAGGCGCGGGTGACCGACGTGGGGGTCTTCGCGACCGCGAGCCAGAACGCCGCCGGCACCTGGGACGGCGAGCTGCGCGTGCACGTCCAGACCACGGGCAACCTGCGGTTCGCCTCGGTGACCGTCCGGCTGAAGGGGCACGGCGTCGCGGTGGAGGCCGGCCTCACGGCCGAGCACTGGACCGAGGTCGTGATCCCGGTCAGCGGTGTGCGCCCGTGGTGGCCGCACTCGCTGGGCGAGCAGCCGCTGTACGACGTCGAGGTGGTCCTGCACAACGACGTCGCGGTGCTCGACCGCGTGCAGCGACGGACGGGCTTCCGCAGCGTCGAACTCGACACCACTCCCGACGCGGACGGCAACGGCGCCACCTTCGGCCTCAAGGTCAACGACGTGCTGCTGTTCGTCCGCGGCATGGACTGGATCCCCGACGACTGCTTCCCCAGCCGGATCACACCGGAGCGCTACCGCGAGCGGGTCCAGCAGGCAAAGGACGCCGGCGTCGACCTGCTGCGAATCTGGGGCGGCGGCATCTACGAGCAGGAGGGCTTCTACGCCGCCTGCGACGAACTGGGCGTCATGGTCTGGCAGGACTTCTGCCTCGCCTGCGCGGCCTATCCCGAGGAGGAGCCGTTCGCGACCGAGGTCGAGGCCGAGGCCCGCGACAATGTTGTCCGCCTGTCCGCGCATCCGTCCCTGGTGCTGTGGAACGGCAACAACGAGTGCATCTGGGGCTTCCACGACTGGCACTGGGCCGACCGGCTGGACGGGAAGAGCTGGGGCGCCGGCTACTACTACGAGCTGTTCCCGAGGATCCTCGCCGAGCTCGACCCGAGCCGTCCGTACTGGCCGGGCAGCCCGTCGTCCGGGTTCAACGACGTGCACCCCAACGACCAGAACTACGGCTGCATGCACATCTGGGACGTGTGGAACGAGCGCGACTACACCGGCTACGACGACTACTCGCCCCGCTTCGTCTCCGAGTTCGGCTACCAGGGACCCGCCACCTGGGCCACCTGGGCACGGACGCTGGCTCCCGAGGACCGCAGCGCCACGTCGGCCGCGATGCTGGTCCACCAGAAGGCCGCCGGCGGCAACGCCAAGCTGAACCAGGGCATCGCCGGCCACCTGCCGGCCCCGGGCGAGGGCCCCGAGGACTTCGACGACTGGCTGTTCGCCATGCAGTTGCAGCAGGCCCGGGCGGTTCGTCACGGCATCGAGCGCTGGCGCTCGCTCCGCGGCCGCTGCCTCGGCTCGATCGTGTGGCAGCTCAACGACTGCTGGCCGGTCACCTCCTGGGCCGCGCTCGACCTCGGCACCAACGCCGCCGGTGAGCCCGTCGCCCGCCGCAAGCCGCTGTGGTACGCGATCCGTTCGGCCTACGCCGACCGCCTGGTCACCCTGCAGCGCGACGTGGACGGCTGGCGCGCGGTGCTCGTCAACGACGGGCGGGACGACTGGGTCGCCACCGGCACCGTCGAGCTGCGCACGCTCGCCGGCGAGGTGCTGTGGTCGCGTTCGCTCGCCCGGCTGGTGCCAGTGCGCTCGCGCGTGGACGTGCCGCTGGAGCCCGACACTCGCGGCGTCGCCGAGTCGGAGCTCGCCCTCGTGGTCGTGCTCAGCGACGCCGAGCGCGTGGTGAGACTGCTCGTCGAGGACGTGGCCGCGGCCATCCCCGTCCCCGACTACGAGGCGGAGGTGACCCGCACCGACGGCGGCGTCACCGTCCAGGTGACGGCGCGCAGCTTCCTGCGCACGCTGTGCCTCTTCCCTGACCGGGTTGCCGAGGACTCCTTCCCCGACAGTCTCGGCATTGACCTGTTCCCCGGCGAGCGACACACGTTCACCGTCGCCGGAGCGGTCTCCGACGCGGCACTGGCGCGTCTCACCACCCGGCCGGCGCTGCGTTCACTCACCATTCCACTGACACCGAGTGAGGCCGTATGAGGGTTCTCTGAATGTCGGCCTCCGGGCCGGGACGTGGCAGTTACCAGAACAGCAGTACCAACCCAAACAACACTCATTGAGGCCCACTGGCGGGCCGAACCAATGGAGGTAACAGATGTCAGAATCCATCTTCGAGAAGCCGTCTCGCCGCTCGTTCATCAAGCTGGGCGGAATCGTGGCCGGCGGCATTGCGCTGGCTGCCTGCTCGGGCAACTCCGGTGGCGGCGGTGGCACGGCCACCGGTGGCGCCGGCGGTGACACCAAGCCCGGCATCGGCAACAACGGCAAGTACGGCAAGGGCCGCGCCGGCGCCACCGCCGACAGCCTCCTGATCGCCGGCTTCCAGTGGGGCGCCCCGGCGACCTTCAATCCGCTGGCCCCGACTGCCGCCTGGCCCGCCGCCGCCAACGTGATGCAGATCGTCTACGAGACCCTGCTGCGCTGGAACATCGCGACCGGTGAGATCCAGCCCGGCCTGGCCAAGGAGTACAAGGTCGACGGCACCAACTCCGTCACGCTCACGCTGCAGGACGGCGTCACCTTCTCCGACGGCAGCGCCCTCACCGCGAAGGACGTCGTCGCGTCCTACGAACTCGGCAAGAAGAACCCCGGCATCACCGTCGCGTCGTTCTGGCAGCTCGCCGACTCGATCGAGGCGACCGACGACAAGACCGTCGTGGTCAAGGTCAACCAGAAGTCCAAGAACGTCGGCAACGTGCTGCGCATGATCACCGAGACCTACATCCTGCCCGACGCGGTGTTCAGCAAGATCGCGGACGACAAGCTGCCCACCGAGATCATGGACAAGCCGCTCGGCACCGGCCCGTTCACCCTCGACAAGGCCGATCAGACCCAGGTCGTGCTGGCCCGCAACGACAACTACTGGGGCAAGGACTTCTACGGCGGCCTGCCGGTGATGAAGCAGATCATCCACCCGATCTTCAAGTCCAACGAGGACGGCAACATCAAGTTCCAGGCCGGCGAGCTGGACATCATGCAGCAGTTCGTCTCCCAGATCTGGAAGATGTGGGAGGCCGGCAAGCCGGTCGGCACCTACCTGAAGGACAAGCCGTACTACGTGCCGGGCTCGATGCCGATGCTGCTGATGAACACCACCAAGAAGGGCCTGGACAACGCTGTCGTCCGCAAGGCGATCGCGACGGCCATCGACTACGCGTCGATCGCCGAGACCGCCATGTCCGGCTACTCCGACGAGGTGCAGCCGTCGCTGATCCTGCCGACCGGTGCCGAGGGCAAATTCTTCAACAAGGCCGACGCCGACGCCAACGGCTGGAAGTACGACAAGGCCGCGGCCGAGAAGCTGCTCACGGATGCCGGCGCCAAGAAGGGCGACGACGGCATCTACGTCCTCGACGGCACCCGCCTCGGTCCGTACAAGCTGATCACCCCGACCGGCTGGACCGACTGGAACGCCGCCTGCGAGATCGTGGCCAAGAGCCTGAAGGAGATCGGCATCGACTGCGCGACCAACTTCCCGCAGCAGGCCGAGACCACCCAGGCGATCCAGGGCGGCACCTTCGACCTCGCCTGCTGGTACGTCTCCGGCGTGAACCCGGCCACCCCGTGGGCGCGGTTCAAGGACATCATGAGCCAGTCCGAGGTGCAGCCGCTGGGCAAGACCACCTTCGCCAACTACGGGCGCTGGAAGAACGACGAGGTCGAGGCTCTGCTCACCGAGGCGTCCCAGGCGGTCGACGACGCGGCCAAGAAGGCGGCCTACGACAAGCTGGACGCGCTGTACCGCAAGGAGGTGCCGGCGTGCCCGCTGATGTACCGTCCGGACGAGTTCTACGAGTACAACGCGACCAACTTCTACAACTTCCCTGACGAGAAGAACAACTACGCCCCGCCGATGTTCCGTGGCGCGGGCAACACCTGGATGTACAAGCTCCAGAAGATCGCCGGCTGAGCCAGCGGCGATCCACGGGAATCTGGAGCAGCCATGGGTCTACGGCGCTATCTGACCAGCAAGACCGTGTGGTACCTGGGTGCGCTCGTGGTAGCGGTGGTGTTGAACTTCCTGCTACCACGGGTCATCCCCGGCAACCCGGTCGACGTGATCGTCTCTCGGATGGGACAGGGCGGCATGTCCTCCGAGGCACAGCAACGCACCTATGAGGCGTTCATGAAGGAGTTCGGCCTCGACCGGCCGATCTGGGACCAGTTCGTGTTGTACGTCACCGGAGTCTTTCAGGGGAACTTCGGGGCGTCCTTCTCGTTCTACCCGACACCGGTGGCCGATCTCCTCGGTCAGTCGCTCCCGTACACCCTGGCTCTCCAGCTTCCCGCCATCATCATCGGCTGGATCGTCGGCAACCTCCTGGGCGCCGTCGCCGCCTACAAGGGCGGCGCCTGGGACAAGTCGGTGTTCACCACGTCGCTGGTGTTCAACTCGACCCCCTACTACTGCCTCTCGATCATCCTGCTGTACACCCTCGCCGTCGTCCTGGGCTGGTTCCCGGTCGGCGGCGCGTACACGCTGGGGACGAGCCCGGAGTGGAGCTGGGAGTTCTTCTCCGACGCCCTGCAGTACTGGTGGCTGCCATTCCTGTCACTGGTGTTGATCAACATCGGTGGCCAGGCCGTCGGCATGCGCTCGATGGCCATCTACGAACTGGGCTCCGACTACGTGAACTACTCCCGGAGCCTGGGCATCGGCGACCAGAAGATGACCAGCTACATCTTCCGCAACGCCATGCTTCCCCAGATCACCGGCCTCGCGCTGAGCATCGGCACGATGGTCGGTGGCGCGCTGATCACCGAACTGGTGTTCAGCTACCCCGGCATGGGCTCGCTGCTGTTCAACGCGATCTCCTCGAACGACTACCCCGTCGTCCAGGCGGTGACGCTGATCATCACGGTGGCCGTCCTCGTGGCGAACTACATGGTCGAGGTGCTCTACGGCTTCATCGACCCGCGGATCCGTGCCTCGAAGTCGGGGGAGAAGTGATATGACGAACATCCAGAGCAGTGCCGTCTCCGCCGAGGCCGAGGGCCCGCTGGTCCCCGAGCAGCCGGACACGCCGCAGGCCAAGCCCAAGCCGGCCTGGCGCAGCCTCAACTTCGGTCCCCGGCTGTGGGTCTCGCTGTCGCTGATCCTCGCGATCGCCCTGCTGGGCTTCGTGGGCCCGCTCTTCTACCCTTTCGCTCCCGACCAGAAGGTCGGCTCGCTGTACGACGAGCCGTCCGCGGAGCACATCCTCGGGACGGAGAATTTCGGCTACGACGTGCTCGCCGTCCTGATGGCCAGCACGCGGAACTCGCTGATCAACGGCCTGCTGGCCGGCACGATCGCCGTCCTCATCGGCGTGATCATCGGCATCCTGGCCGGCTACGTCGGTGGCTGGCTCGAGGAGCTGTTGATGGGCATGACGAACATCGTGCTCGCCATCCCCTCGATCGTGATCCTGATCCTGATCTCGGTGTCGCTGCAGAGCACGGACATCCCGTTCCTGAAGGGCATCGTCGGTCTCGCGCTGGTGATCGGGATCACGTCCTGGCCATGGACGGCACGCGCCGTCAGAGCCCAGGCGAGTTCGGTGGCCACGCGCGAGCACATCGACGTGGCCAAGCTTTCCGGTGCGCGGACGCCGGGCATCCTGCTCTTCGACGTGCTGCCCTACCTGGCCAGCTACGTGGTGATGGCGTGGGTGCTGCAGCTGGCGAGCGCGATCCTCGCCGAGTCGACGCTGTCGATGCTGGGTCTCGGTCCGTCCGGGGCGAACTCACTGGGCATGCAGCTGCACTGGGCACTGGCCTTCCAGGCCGTGGCCACCGGCGCCTGGTGGGCGTTCCTGCCACCCACGATCGTGCTGACGCTGATCAGCTTCGGTCTGCTCTACCTGCAGTCCTCGCTGGACGAGGTGTTCAACCCACGGCTCCGCCGGGGCAAGAAGAAGAACCTGGCCAAGGCCGCGGCTGCCCGTGAGGCGGCCGCCCGGAAGCTCGCGGAGCAGAACAAGCGCGTGGAGGTGCAGGCATGAGAATTCCCCACGGAGTTCTTCTCCTCCGCTGCGCTCCTCCGAACAACTCCGAGGGGACCCCGAAATGAGCGACATCCTGATGCGGGCCAGCAACGTGACGGCGGTGTACGCCGCCGACACGGGCAAGGACGTGCCCGCGGTCGACAACGTCACCCTCGAGGTGCCGGACGGGCAGATCCTCGGCCTCGCCGGGGAGTCGGGCTGCGGCAAGTCGACGCTCGGCAACGCCCTGGCGATGATTGCCAACCCTCCGCTGTACGTGATCGGCGGACGGATGGAGATCAACGACGCCGAGATCGATCTGAGCACGCTGGCCAGGGGCGCCAACGAGGCCCACCGGCGGCACCGCGGCGCCACGGTCTCGTTGCTGCCGCAGGGCGCGATGAACGCGGTCAGTCCCACGCTGCGGATCCGGAACCTGGTCGTGGACGTGATGCGTGCGCACAAGCGCGACACGACCAAGGAGGAGGCGATGGACCGGGCGACCGACCGGCTGAAGATGCTGGAGATGCCCACCCGGGTGCTCGACTCCTACGCCCACCAGCTCTCCGGCGGCATGAAGCAGCGGATGGTGACGGTGATCTCCACGCTGCTGAACCCGCAGCTGCTGATCGCGGACGAGCCGACGTCGGCCCTGGACGTGTCCAGCCAGAAGGCGCTGATCGAGATGCTGCTGGCCATGGTGGAGAAGAAGATCATGCGCGGTGTGATCTTCATCACCCACGACCTGCCGGTGCTGAGCATGGTCACCGACCGGCTGGCGATCATGTACGCCGGCAAGATCGTCGAGAACGGGCCGACCGAGGAACTGGTCAACAACGCCCGGCATCCCTACACCTCGGCGCTGCTGTCGTCCGTGCTCGACCCGACGGAGGAGACCAGGACCAAGCACGTGCTCGGCATCCCGGGCTCGCCGCCGAACCTCGGCAACCCGCCGACCGGCTGCCGGTTCCATCCCCGCTGCCCGTTCGCCATGGACATCTGCGCCGTCGAGGAGCCCGGCTTCCTGCACGAGCGTGACCACGCGGTGGCCTGCTGGTGGGCGAACGACCACGCGTTCGAGACCGTCCCGATGGAGGTGCACCAGGCATGACCGAGCCGATCTCGCCAGTCACCAACGACGCGTCCGCGTCCGGGCAGCCCGTGCTGTCGGCCAGTCACGTCACCAAACAGTTCCGGGTCGCGGGCGGCCAGATCACCGCCGTCGACGACGTCAGCGTGGACTTCCACGCCGGCAAGGTGCTCGCCGTCGTGGGCGAGTCCGGGTCGGGCAAGTCGACGCTGGCCCGGATGCTGCTGCGGCTGATGCCGGTGACCAGCGGCACCATCACCTACCAGGGCAAGGACGTCACGCACATCAAGGGGTCGCAGTTGCGGGCCTACTGGCGCGACGTCCAGGCGGTCTTCCAGGATCCGTTCGCCTCGTTCAACCAGTTCTTCACCGTCGGCCACATGCTGCACCGCGGCATGGCCGGCTCCGGGCTGAACAGCGAGACCCTGGAGGAGCTGATCGAGACCTGTCTCGGCTATGTCGGCCTGAAGTCGGCCGACGCCGTGCACAAGTACCCGCACCAGTTGTCCGGCGGACAGCGGCAGCGGGTGATGATCGCGCGGGCCCTGATGATGAACCCGAAGGTGCTGCTGGCCGACGAGGCGACGTCCATGCTGGACGCGTCCCTGCGGGTCAGCGCGCTGAACGTGCTGCAGGACCTGCGGGAGAACCTCGGGCTGACGGTGCTGTTCATCACCCACGACATCGGCCAGGCCTGCTATCTCGCCGACGAGGTCGTGGTGATGGAGCACGGCCTCGTGGTCGAGCGGGGCACCACCGACGAGGTGATCTTCACCCCGAAGAACGAGTACACCAAGCGGCTGCTGGCCGACGTCCCCGACCTCAAGGGCAGCCTGAAGTCGCGCAACATCTGAGGTCGTTTTTCCGACCCCACCCCGCCGGCTTGTCAGAGCCTCTGCCGGCCTGCGCCGGTGGCGATTCTGACAAGTCGGCATGCTGAAAGGACAGCGATGGCCATCGGGTTCCCGGAGGGGTTCCTCTTCGGCTCGGCGACGTCGGCCTACCAGATCGAGGGCGCCGCCGCGGAGGACGGCAAGCGGGAGTCGATCTGGGACGTGTTCTGCCGCGTGCCCGGCGCCATCGCCAACGGCGAGGACGGCACGGTCGCCTGCGACCACTACCACCGCCACGCCGCGGACGTCGCGCTGATGGCCGAACTGGGCCTGCGCACGTACCGGTTCTCGGTGTGCTGGCCGCGGGTGCTGGACGGCGACCGCGTGCTGGAGGCGGGGATGGACTTCTACTCCCGCCTGGTCGACGAGCTGCTCGAGCGCGGCGTGCAGCCGTGGCTGACCCTGTACCACTGGGACCTGCCGGCGTCCCTGCCCGGCGGCTGGACGAACCGTGCCACCGCCGAGCGGTTCGTCGACTACGCGCTCACGGTCCACGACCGGCTCGGCGATCGGGTGCGCACGTGGACGACGCTCAACGAGCCCTGGTGCTCGTCGTTCCTCAGCTACGCGGCCGGCGTCCACGCGCCCGGACAGACGGACCCGGTCGCGGCCGTCCGCGCCGCGCACCACCTGCTGCTGGCGCACGGCTGGACGGTGCAGGCCCTCCGCGCGGCCGACCCGTCCGCCGTCCTCGGCGTCACGCTGAACTTCACCCCGGCGCTGCCGGCGTCCGATGATCCGGCCGACGTCGACGTCGCCCGGCGCGTGGACGGCACGGCGAACCGGTTCTTCGTCGAGCCGGTCTTCACCGGTCACTACCCGGCCGACACGCTGGCCGACCTGGCGCCGCTGTGGCCGGACGACCTCGTCGCCGACGGCGACCTGGCGGCGATCAGCGCTCCCATCGACGTGCTGGGCGTGAACTACTACACGACCAACGTGTTCCGTGCCGGCGAGCGCTCGGCCGGTCCCACGCCGCACATCAGCGCTCCCGACGCCGTCCAGGTGCTGCGCGACCTGCCGCTCACCGACATGGGCTGGGAGATCGATCCGGACGGCCTGCGCAACCTGCTGCTGTGGCTGCACACCTCGTACGCCGGCCCCGCCGGAACGGCGCTGGTGGTCACCGAGAACGGGGCGGCGTTCGACGACCGTCCGGACCCGGCCTGCTTCGTCGACGACCAGGACCGGATCGACTACCTGCGCCGCCATCTCACCGCCGTGCACCAGGCGATCGAGGCGGGCGCGGACGTCCGCGGCTACCTCGCCTGGTCGCTGCTGGACAACTTCGAATGGGCCGAGGGCTACGGCAAACGGTTCGGCATCGTCGCCGTGGACGCCGCCCAGCGCCGCATCCCCAAGGCCAGCGCCCTCTGGTTCCGCGACGTGGCCCGCACGGGAGCCGTCACAAAACCGCACGAAACCGATCGCTGAGGAGCGCCGGCGAGGAACGAGCCGACGCGTCACGAAGGGCACCGCACCAGCCCACCCGAGTGAAGGAGAGCAACCATGGCCGACGTCCACGCGAAGATCCCGCTGACCGGCGGATCCGACTTCTGGCACACCCCGGCGATCCCGGAGGCCGACCTGCCGGAGCTGATGTGGACGGACGGACCACACGGCGTCCGCAAGCAGTCGGGGTCGACCGACCACGTGGGCATCAACTCCTCCGAGCCGGCGACGTGCTTCCCGCCCGCGGTGGGCCTGGCGTCCAGCTGGAACCCGGGACTGCTGGAGCGGGTCGGGGTCGCCCTCGGCGAGGAGTGCCGCGCGCTGGGCGTCGGCGTGCTGCTCGGTCCGGGCATGAACATCAAGCGGTCGCCGCTGTGCGGCCGCAACTTCGAGTACTTCGCCGAGGACCCGTTCGTGGCCGGCGAGCTCGCGTCCGCCCTGGTCAGGGGCATCCAGAGCCAGGGCGTCGGCACGTCGCTGAAGCACTTCGCGGTGAACAACCAGGAGACCGACCGGATGCGCCGCGACTCCCAGGTCGACGAGCGCACGCTGCGGGAGATCTACCTGCGGGGATTCGGCAAGGTGGTGCTGTCCGCCCAGCCGTGGACGGTGATGTGCTCCTACAACCGGGTCAACGGCACGTTCGCGAGCGAGAACCACTGGCTGCTCACCGAGGTGCTGCGGGACGAGTGGGGCTTCGAGGGCGTCGTCGTGTCCGACTGGGGTGCGGTCTGGGACCGGGTGCGGGCGCTGAAGGCCGGCCTGGACCTGGAGATGCCGGCGAACCGGACCCACGAGGACGGCGTGCGCGAGGCGCTCGCGGCCGGCGGGATCGACGAGGCGACGATCGATCGGGCGTTCGGCCGGATCGAGCGGATCGTCCGCAGGGCCGCGGCGAGCCTCGCGGACGCCCCGGACTCCTTCGACGTGGCGGGCCACCACGCGCTGGCCCGCGCGACGGCCGAGCAGTGCATCGTGCTGCTCGCCAACGATGGGGTACTGCCACTGGCGCGGGAGACGACCGTGGCCGTGGTGGGCGAGTTCGCCCGGACGCCGCGCTACCAGGGCGCGGGGTCGTCCCGGGTGAACCCGACCCGGCTCGACAACGCGCTGGACGCGATCGCCGCGCTCGTCGGCCACGAGGTGCCGTTCGCGCCCGGCTTCGCGACCGCCGCCGGCCAGGAGCTGCCGGCGGACGCGCGCGAGCAGGCGGTCGCGGTGGCCAAGGACGCCGACGTGGTGCTGGCCTTCCTCGGCCTCGGCGAGAACCACGAGTCGGAGGGCTACGACCGCGAGCACGCCGACCTGCCGGAGGAGCAGCTGACGTTGCTGGAGGACATCCTCGCGGTGAACCCGAACGTGGTCGTGGTGCTGAGCAACGGCGCGTCCGTGCTGCTGCCGTTCGCCGACCGGGTCCGCGCGATCGTCGAGGGCTGGCTGCTCGGCCAGGCCGGCGGCGGCGCGCTGGCGGACGTGCTGTACGGGGTGGTGAACCCGTCCGGCAAGCTCACCGAGACGATCCCGCACCGGCTGGCG
The DNA here is from genome assembly GCF_029975155.1 of Propionicimonas sp. Classification (GTDB taxonomy): domain Bacteria; phylum Actinomycetota; class Actinomycetes; order Propionibacteriales; family Propionibacteriaceae; genus Propionicimonas. The sequence goes on from NZ_JARKPQ010000242.1 coordinate 59,821, forward strand.
GACGTGCCGAGCTACCTGTACTTCCCCGGTGACGACAGCGGCGTCCGCTACGGCGAGGGACTGTTCGTGGGCTATCGGGGCTACGACGCGCTCGGCACCGACGTGGCGTTCCCGTTCGGCCACGGGCTGTCGTACACGACCTTCGCCTACTCGGATCTCTCGGTGACTGCCACCGACGGCGGGCTGAGCGTCGCGGTGACGGTGACCAACACCGGTTCCCGCGCCGGCCGCGAGGTCGTGCAGGCGTACGCCTCGATCGCGGGGTCGAAGGTCGTGCGGGTGCCGCGCGAGTTGAAGGGCTTCGCGTCGGTCACGCTTGAGCCGGGGGCGTCCGCCCGGGTGGAGATCGCGATTCCCGCCGCCGAGCTGGCGTTCTGGAGCGTCCAGGACCACGCGTGGGTCGTCGAGGGCGGCGAGTACACCGTCGAGGTGGGGTCGTCCAGTCGCGACCTGCGGCTGTCCGGGACGGTGGCGGTGGCGGGCGACGAGCCCTTCCGGCCGCTCACCCTCGCCTCCACGGTCGCGGAAGGCATGTCCGTCCCGGCGTTCGCGGAGGTCGTGGGACGGATGGCCGGCGACGCCTTCGGCAGCGATCCGGACCTGATGAAGATGATGGAGAGCATGCCGCTCGCGGCCCTGGCCGGCTTCAGCGGCCAGTCCCCGCGGCAGCTCCAGGCGCTCCTGGACCACGTGAACGCCGTCCGTCAGGCCGCCCAGGGCTGAGACTGTGACATCGTCTACCTCAGACGGTGGACGATGTCACACCGAGGGCTGACGGAGGAGCGTACGCATGACCACAGAACTGTTCGCCCGCGGCTTGGCCGAGGCGTCGGACACCGATGTGGTCGAGGTGGGCAGGGGAGTGCTGCCGCGGGCGGGACGGATCCTGCGGGACGCCCTGTTCGCCGGCGACCGGCCGGCCCTCGTCGTGGCGGACGAGCGCACCTGGGCCGTGGCCGGCGAGGCGGTGTACGCCGGGCTGGTCGCCGCGGGTGTCCCTGTCGTCGAGCCGCTGGTGTTTCCCGGTCACCCCGTCCTGTACGCGGCGCTGGAGAACAGCGAACGGATCCGCGAGCGGTTGCGCGCCACCGGGGCGCTCGGCGTGGCCGTGGGGGCGGGCACGCTCAACGACCTGGTGAAGCTCGCCTCCGGTGACCTCGGCCGGCCGTACGGCGTGGTGGGCACGGCGGCGTCGATGGACGGCTACTCCGGCTTCGGCGCGCCGATGAGCGTGGACGGCGTGAAGACCACCATGCCGTGCCCGGCACCCAGGGTGGTCGTCTTCGACCTCGACGTCGCGGCAGCGGCGCCGGCCTATCTGGTGGCGTCCGGCTACGGCGACCTCTCGGCCAAGATCCCGGCCGGGGCGGACTGGATCCTCGCCGACGCCGCCGGCTTCGACCCGATCGATCCGCTGGCCTGGGAGCTGGTGCAGAGCGGGGTGTCCGAGGCGCTGTCCCGTCCCGCCGCCCTCGCCGAGGGCGATGCGGACGCCTACGCGGGCCTGGTCTCGGGCCTGGTGCTCTCCGGGCTGGCCATGCAGGTCTACCGCGGGACGCGGCCGGCGTCCGGCGCCGAGCACTACTTCAGCCACCTGTGGGAGCTCGACCACCTGGGCGCGGACGCGGACCCGCCGCTGTCCCACGGCCACAAGGTGGCGATCGGCACGCTGGCGATGGCCGCGTTCTACGAGCGCTTCCTCGCCCGTGACCTGGGCGCGCTGGACGTCGAGGCCGCGGTCGGCCGCTGGCCCGAATGGGACGAGGTGGAGGCGGACATCCGCGTCCGTCTCACCGGTGCGCTCGCCGACCACGCGGTCAACGAGACCCGGATGAAGTACGTGGCCGCGGACGGGCTGGAGGACCGGCTGCAGCGTCTCGTGGCCGCCTGGCCGGAGCTGCGGCCGCGGATCGTCGCGCAGCTGGTGCCCGCCCGGACGATGCAGGGGATGCTCCGTGCCGCGGGCGCCCCCGCCGTCCCGGAGGACATCGGCCTGACCGCGGACGCCGTGCGGGCCACGTTCCCCCGGGCCATGTACTACCGCTCGCGCTACACCGTCCTCGACGTGGCCCGCGAGGCCGGCTGGTTCGACGACCTGGTCGCCGAGGTGTTCGCCCCCGGCGGCCTGTGGACCTGACCGTGAGCCCGGATCCACCGTCTCGACAAGCTCGACGAACGTTTTCGGTGGATCGGGGCCGAGGAGCTTCGTGAGGAAGGAACGAAGCGTCACGAGGGGCCCGCACCCGCCTACAGATCCCGACCGCGGTAGAGCCGGACGGAGAGCCGCGCGGACAGCGCGAGGAGGCCGAGGCCGCCCACGACGACCGTGATCACGACCACAACCGACGGCGCCCGCTGGAGGAGGCCGGCCAGCTGAGTGAGGTTCAGCCCGAGTCCGCGGCCGACGAGTATGGCCACGCAGATCAGCAGAATCGGCGTGAGGGTGACCCAGCGGGCCCTGGTGTAGCCGAGGGCGAAGAGGATCGGGAACTCGACCGCCAGCAGGACGGCGTTGACCGCGAACCCGGCGACCAGGACGGTGAGCACCGTGCCCGGCTCGAGCGGATCGCCGTGGACGGCGGCGGCGACCAGGCCCAGCGCCAGGCCGGCGAGAGCGGACGCCACCTGCACGGCGAGCGCGGTGAGGTAGCGTCCGGCGACGACGTGGCCGCGGGCCAGCGGCAGGGTCGCGTACAGGGCGTCGAGGTGCCCGCGCTCGTCGGCGCGGAAGGGGTCGACGGCGAGGATCGCCGCGGAGAGCAGGAAGACCGCCACCATCATGATCGCGGTGGGCGCGGTGATCCACACCATCCCGGCCAGCACGGCGGACACGCCCAGGAGCGATCTGGCGACGGCCTGGAGCACCCGCAGGTCGAGCATGGTCATTCGGAGCGTCGCGGTCATCGCTGGGCCTCCGTCGCGTCCGGCTGGCCGAGGTGGACCACGATGTCGTCGATGCCCGCGGGTTCGATGAGCGCGTCCGGGCCGAACAGCGCGGTGTCCGCGGTGGCGATGAGCCCGTGGAAGGCTCCGGCGTTCTCGCGCAGGCCGCGGACGGCGTGGCGCGCGACGGCGGTGAGGTCCGTGGTCGCGCCGCGGACGACGGCGTACCGCTCGAGCACGTCGTCGAGGGTTCCCGCCTCGACGATCCGGCCGGCGTCGATGACGCGCAGGTGATCGGCGATGTTGTCCAGGTCTCCGGTGATGTGGGTGGAGAACAGGATCGTGTGGCCGTCATCGGCGGCCATGAACTCGCGGAACAGGTCGAGCACGACCCGGCGCGCGGCCGGGTCGAGGCCGCTGGTGGGCTCGTCGAGGATCAGCAGGCGGGGCCGCCGGGCCAGGGCGAGCGCGAGGCTCAGCTTGGTGGTCTCGCCGCGCGAGAGGGTGCCGACCCGGCCGGTCCGAGCGATCCGGAAGCGGTCGATCAGGCCGGTGAAGAGCTGGTCGTCCCACCGGGTGGAGAACGGCCGCAGGGCCTGGGCTGCCTGCGTCGCCGTCCATTCCGGGATGAGGGTGGGCTGGTCGAAGACCACGCCGACGTCCTCTCCGGCCAGCGTGGAGGGTCCGTCGCCGGTGTCGGGGTGGACGGTGCAGGCGTCGATCCGGATCAGCCCCAGCATGGCCTTCAGCAGGGTGGTCTTCCCGGCGCCGTTGGCTCCGACGAGCCCGGTGACGTAGCCCACCGGCAGATCGAGGTCGATGGGGCCGAGCCGGAAGCGGCCGAAGTCCCGCTGGAGTCCGCGCACGCGGATGGCGGGCTGGTCAGTCGTGATCGCGTTCATTCCATGCCTCGTCGAGGAGTCGGTGCACGGCATCGGGATCGATGCCCGCGGTGGTGGCGGTGCCGACGACGCGGCCGAGCTGCGCCCGCAGGGTGGCCAGCGCCTCGGTCCTCGCCTGCTCCCGGTCGATCGGGAGCACGTAGCTGCCCTTGCCGGGCACGTTCGTGATCAGCCCGGCCGCGGCCAGGTCGTTGTAGGCGCGGGTGGTCGTGATCAGGCTCACCCGCAGGTCCCGCGCGAGCTGGCGCAGCGAGGTGAGCTGGGTTCCCTCGGGGAGTTCCCCGGAGAGGATCGCCGTGCGCAGCCGATTGGTGATCTGCTCGTACAGCGGGACCCCAGAGGTGTTCGAGAGGACGATCTGCACCCTCAACCTCCTGTCTGTCTATGTTCACTATATACAGATGGTGGACGAGAAGGCACGGACTCCGGCTCTTGACATGAATCCCGACTGCCGCTAGCTTTTCCCGTAGGAACCTGAGCGGTTCCCCAGGGTTGTTACTCGCAAGAGGCAAGGCCTGAGCCAGCTTCGGCACGCTCTCCTTTGCGCGACCCCGGGGCGGCTCGGGTCTTTTTGCGTCCCCGGCCCTGAACACTGTGGTTCGAAGGAGATCGGATGCCGTCAGTCGATTACCGGACGTTGGCCGGTGACATTCTCGTGAAGGTCGGAGGCGAAGCCAACGTCGCCTCCCTGTCGCACTGCGCGACCCGCCTGCGGTTCAAGCTCAAGGACGCCGCCAAGGCCGACAAGGCCGCCGTCGAGAAGCTTCCCGGTGTGATCACCGTGATGGAGGCCGGGGGCCAGTTCCAGGTGGTCATCGGCAACGACGTGCCCGTGGTCTTCGCCGAGATCGGCCAGATCTCCAAGCTCGGCGGCGAGCACACCGCCGCCGACGAGGGCCCGAAGGGCAATCTGTTCAACCAGTTCATCGACCTGATCGCCAAGATCTTCAACCCGATCCTGTGGACGATGGCCGGCACCGGTCTGCTGAAGGCGTTCCTCAGCATGGCCATCACCTTCGGCTGGCTGGCCGGCGACAGCCAGACCTACGTCATCCTCAACGCGGCCGCCGACAGCATGTTCCACTTCCTGCCGCTGTTCCTGGCGGTCACGGCGGCGCGCCGCTTCGACGCGAACCAGTTCACCGCGCTGGCGGTCGCCGGCGCCCTGGTCTACCCGGCGATCGTCGAACTGAACAGCGCCGGGGCCCCGGTGAGCTTCCTCGGGATCCCGGTGGTGATGGTGAGCTACGTCTCCTCGGTCATCCCGATCATCGTGGCGGTGTGGGTGCAGTCGATGTTCGAGAAGTGGCTGAAGAAGGTCCTTCCGTCCGTGATCCGCAACTTCACCGTGCCGCTGATCGTGATCACCGTGATGGTGCCGCTCACCCTGATGACCATCGGCCCGCTCACCAGCATCGCCTCGCAGTGGGTCTCCCAGGGCATCACGTGGGTGTTCGGCCTCGCTCCCTGGCTGGGTGGCGCCCTGTTGGGCGGCTTCTGGCAGGTCTTCGTGATGTTCGGCCTGCACTGGGGCTTCGTGCCGATCATGGTCAACGACCTCGCAACCCAGGGCTACTCGCTGCTCTCCGGTCCGCTGCCGGCGGCCGTGCTCGCACAGGGCGCCGCCACCCTCGCGGTGGCCATTCGAAGCCGCTCGGCCAAGCTCAAGCAGGTGGCCGGTCCCAGCGCACTGTCCGGCATCCTGGCCGGTATCACCGAGCCCGCGATCTACGGCGTCAACCTGCCCCTGAAGCGGCCCTTCTACTTCGGCCTGGCCGGTGGCGCCGTGGGTGCCGCGATCGCCTCCTCGGGCGGCTCGGCCGCGGACGCCTTCGCCATTCCCTCGTTGCTGAGCCTGCCGGCCTACCTCAACGTGGGCAGCTTCCCCCTGCAGCTGATCGGCTGCGCGGTCGGGATGGGCATCGCCTTCACCCTCACGATGGTGCTGGGCTTCAAGGACCCGGTGGACGAGCCGGACGCTGAGGCCGCCGTCGAGATCGTCGTTCCCGGCGTCACCGGGGCCAGCGAGGTGAAGGCACCCGTGTCGGGCGATCTCGTCACCCTCGCGGAGGTCAAGGACAAGGTGTTCGCCTCCGGTGCGCTCGGCAACGGCGTCGGCATCGTCCCGTCCAGCGGGCAGGTGTACGCCCCGTTCGCCGGCACCGTCGTCACCGCGTTCCCGACCGGCCACGCGTTCGGC
>NZ_JARKPQ010000261.1 GCF_029975155.1 Propionicimonas sp.
GTGTAGCTGATCTGCGGGTCGGATGCGACGAAGCCGGACACGGACTGGTGGGTGCGGATAGCCATGACGGCCACCTCCTGGAGTCGGGCGGCCACCCGGTGGTGACCGCTGTGCCAGGCAGGTGCACGTGACGTCTCCAGCGTTCGGCTACTCGGCGCTGGGCGGCCGTTGCAGGAGGGCTTCGATGCCCGCGCGGTCTCGCGTGAGCTGCGTGGCGTCGTTGCGCTTGGGCCAGGGTTGCAGGTCGGTGATGATCGGCGGGGTGGATCGCAGGAGGATGACGCCGGTGCCGAATGGGAGGGTGCGGATGCGGTCGGGTGGCAGGATCGGCACCCGACGCACGGAGCGCTGGTTTGAGCGGGTGCCGTGGTCGCCGAGGGTGATGGAATCGGTGTACTCGTCGCGCTCGCCGAGGAGGGTGGCGAGGTCTTGAAGGTCTCGACTATTGGAGGCGCCGCCGAGGATGATCTTGACGATGCTGGCGTCCCAGATGGCGCCGGCCTGGTGCTCGCTCCACCGGTCGCGGGCTTGGGCGAGAGATTGCAGCACGGGCATGGTGGTGATCCCGGTTCCGCCGCCTTCGGCCATGAGCGTCGGGAGCGACGGTAGCGGTGCGAGGTTCCCGATCTCGTCGAGCGCGAGCAGCAGCGGCGGGTCGAGTCGGGCTCCGGGTGAGCGGGCGGCGAGTCGGCGGGCTGTCTCGATGAGGTCTTCGACGAACGCCGCGACCAGCGATGCCGATGCGCCGGCCCCGGCTCCGGGGGCGAGCAGGTAGAGGGTGCCCTGTTCGGTGAGGAAGGTCTCGGGGTCGAACTGCTCGTGCGGCCCCGGTGACACCGCGTCGAGCACGCGGGGGTCGGCGAGGGCGACGAGGGCGAGGGAGACGCCTTGCCAGATGCTGTCGCGGGTCTTGGGGTCGGCGTCGATCATCGCGGCCAGGGAGTCGTCCCACCCCATCGCCGCGTTGGGGTGGGAGTTGAGGATGGCGACGGCCTCGGATGCGGCGCTGGGGTCGAGGGTCCATCTGAACAGTTCGTCTGGTGGTCTGCCATCGAGTGCTGCGGCGTGCAACAAGCTCTGAAGCGCGGTGCGGGTCTTGCCCTCCCAGAATCCACCGGACTCCACCCCACCGGCGCTCAGGCCGGTGGCGGCGGCGAGGCCGTTGGCGCGGATCATCGCGGTCAGTGGGTCGTGGCAGCCCCGTACCGGTGACCAGCGCAGCCCGGCAGGGATGCCGTCGGCGAGGCGTTGCGGGTCGAAGACCGCGACTGGTCCGCCGCGACGGCGGCGGGCGTGGAGGGTGGCGGTGAGGTTGTCGGGCCTGGTGCTGGTGGTGACGACCGCTCCGGGTGCGTCGAGGATCGTGTTGATGACCACATGGAGGCCTTTGCCGGAGCGGGGTGGGCCGATCAGCAGGATTGAGTCCTCCACTGATGCCCACACCTTCGTACCGCGACTGGCTCCGAGCAGGTAGCCCACGTCCTCGGCCGTCGGTGTCTCCAGGGAGGGTCGCAGGGTGGCGGCGCGGCGCAGGAGTGCTTTGGCGGAGGCGGCGGTCTCGACCTCGTGACCGGTTGCCACGCCGGCGAGCTGATGTGGGTCGGTCTCGGCCTTCTTGGTGTGGCGGCGCAGCACGATCCACAGCCACACCGCGACGGCGGCGAGCCCGCCGAGCAGACCGGCGCTGACCAGCCAATAGACGACCGGGTTGAGATCGTCGGCTGCGAGGGCTGTGGCGGGGTCGGCGGGGTTGAACAGGACGGCGATCCCGCCGGCTGCGCCTGCGGTGGGTTGGGGTGTGCCGGTGAGGAATGCGGTGATGGTGCCGGCGGCGCGGAGGACGAGGCCGATGCCGAAGACGCCGATCAGGCCGATGAGGGCGGCGTTGGTGAGTTCGTCGCCCATGCTTCCGGTCTGCTGCTGGGTCACGGTAACCGCCGCACCGCGAGGGTGCCTGAGATGCGCCCGAGGAAGATCACTTCACGCGTGCTGTCGGGTAGGTCGTTGAGGTCGATCAGGGCGCGGGCGTCGCCGGTTCCGGTGGCGTCGGTGTGGGAGACGATCACGGCGACCGCGACGTCCTCGCCGGGGACGAACCCGGTGGCCTCGACGCTGTGGAGCACGGGTCCGGCGACGCGCCGCGGCGCGTGTCCGGCTTGGGGACTGGCTGGGGTGTCGGGGGTGGCGCGTTTGGGTCGGGCGGCCACGAGGTCGGTGAAGGTGCTGCCGTGGGTCTCGTGGACTTCGATCCGTACCGGGATGGTCCGCTGGTCGCTGGCCTGGTCGATGATCTGCGGGAGCGACGACCGTCCCCATCGTCCCGTTCCGTCGGGTGGGAGCAGGGGGCGGCCGTCGATGGTGGCGTCCGCGGTGCCGTCGGCGCGGACCTGCAGGGCGACGGTCGGGATCGTGACGGGCACGGACTCGGGCGTGTGTTTCCTCATGCCCACCAGGTGCGCACCGCTACAACGTCGGGCCGGTGTGCGTCGATGGACGCGGGCGCTCGGCCTCGGGGGCGAAGGCGTGGGCTCTGGCGGTGGCCGTCTGTGCGGGACGGAGGTGTGGGATGAGGGCGTGGTGGACCCGTTGGTCGGCGTGTTCCAGAATCCGGCCTCGTACCGAGGGCCACGCCGTGGGCGGGAGCACTTGGTCGATGATCGCGCCTAGCAGGTCGGCCGGCCCGGACGCGCGCGGACTGGTAGCGGCGGATTGTGAGCGGGTCAGGGCGATGCTGGCGCTGGCACCGTCGCCGGCCACCCAGGCCGCGATCCCTGCGATCGCCGCCGGCGTCTCGGCGAAGCGGCTGGGGGTGCGGTTGAGGACCTCGCTCCACAACGCCAAATGCCGAGGCGCGGTGTCCTTACTGATCGACGCGAGTGCGAAGTCGCGGGCGTGCCGGTTCTGCACGAGCTGGGTCAGCTGAACAGCGTCCGCCATGCTCAACGGCTGGGACGGCCTGCCGGAGCCGAACGGCGCGCGGGAACCCAGGTTGCGGTGCAGCAGGTGGCGAGTGTGGTCCAGAAGCGCGGTCAGGTTGCGGTACTTCGGGAGGTCATCGAGTGCGGCCCGGACCTCAGCGTCGAGTTGGGGGCTGTCCGGGGCGCTGGCGAACCGGGCTTCGAGTTCGGAGCGACGGGTTTGAGCGGTGGGACGAATTTCGGACCGGTCCCTGTTGGCGTTCGCCGACCACGGCACGGACGGAACCGGCGAAGCACTCGCGGTCCATCTGAGGCCGGGGAACGCGGGCTCCAACAAGGCTTCGGATCACATCGCCGTGACCAGGGCCGCGTTGGCGCAGCTCCCCGACC
>NZ_JARKPQ010000279.1 GCF_029975155.1 Propionicimonas sp.
GGGCATCGAGAGCATCGTGTGACAGGTCGAGCCGGCCTTGAGCGATGTCGGTGAGCAGGTGCAGGCTCGGCAAGTCGTGCCAGTTGTTCAGCAGCGAGCGGGGTTGGCGTAGCTCGGTCAGGGCATCGCGGACGGGTTTCAGCTCGGGTCGGATCGTGCCGTCCGGGCCGGTGAGCGCGGCGTCGATCTGCTGGGTGGCTTGGCAGGCGAAGCAACGGGGCCGGCCGTGGTTGGTGGTTCGCCGGCCGAGCGACCGCTGGCCGCAGATGGAGCAGTCGATGACCGGCGCTTGGTAGCAGGTCGGGCAGACGTCCGGGCTCGCGGCGGTCGCTTTCAACGCGACTCGCTTGAGCCGGCCGCAGACGCCGCAGGACCGACGCGGGTGCCGGTAGCAGCGAACGCAGAGATTCCGCGATCCATCGGACTTCCCGCCAGCTCGGGTGGCGAGCGGGCCGATAGTGCCGCATCCCTCGCAAGCATCCTCACCGGCGCGGTTTCGGGCGTAGCAGGTGGTGCAGATAGCGCCGCCGTCGCTGGTGCGGGCGTTGACTCGCCGCTGCCTGCCGCAGCCGGTGCAGGTCTCCTGGGGTGAGCGGCGGGCGCGGCAAGCCCGACACTCACCCCGGTTGAGTGTGTGGTTCCAGCGCAGGTTCCTCACCCGTCCGCAGCGGAAACACTCACCGGGGACGATCGTGCTCGCCATCTGGTCCGGTCAGTCCCCAGCAGGCTTGATGACTGCGCGAGTTGGACGGTTCCGGCTGGGCTTGGACTGCGTGCTGGTGCCGGTGGTGCCGGTCTTGCGTCCGCGCCGCGAGCTGGTGGCGACGTAGGGCTCGATCAGGTCGTTGGGGGTGACGTCGAGGATGTCGCAGAGCGCGGCGAGCAGCCGCATGTTCAACCGCTCCGGCTCGCCGGTGACGATCCGGTAGACCTGGGTCGAGGTCATCACCACGCCCCGGTCGGCCAGCAGCGGCACCAGTTCGGTGGTGGCGTTCATGCCGTGCTCGTTCATGATCTTGCGCAGGTGCCAGTGGTAGGCGACGGTCTTCGTCATCAGCGTGATCCTTCCTCGGTTGCGGTCGGTGGGGTGAACGCGGCGTCCAGGGCGCGGCGCAGGGTGCGGTTGCGGTAGTCGCCCGAGACGCCGGTGTAGAGGGCTGTGGTCGATCCCCACCGGTGCCCGACCTGCTGCTGCACGAACAGCGGGTCGAAGCCGTCCTCGATCAGATGGGTCACATACGAGTGCCGCAGACAGTGCGGGTGCAGCGCGGCGTCGAAGCCGAGGTCGTCGCGGTACTCGGCGAACCTCATCCCGACGTAGCTGCCCGTGATCCTGGATTGTCGTTCGGTCGGCCACAGCATCCCGGCGCCTGCCGTGTCGAACAGCGGCAGCACGTCGGTGACGTATTCCTCGATCACTGGGCGGGTCCAGTCGAACACCGCCAGCACCGCCCGCCGACGGGGCGGGGAGCCTTTGCTGGCCTTGCCCCAGCGGACGTTGCAGACCCCGTACCGGCCGAACTCGGTCGCGGTCGGGTTGCGGGTGAAGTCATGCAGGTCCAGCATCCCGACCTCGCGGCGGCGCAGCCCGAAGGCGTAGATCATCTTGAACAGGGTCGCGTCGCGGAACAACGACTTCCAGCCCTTCTTTCCGCGCGTGCGAGCATGGTCGGCGCGATCGTCGGCGTAGTCGAAGAAGGCTTGTACCTCTTCCCGCGACAGTGGCCGGACCGCCGGGCGTGCCTCGTGATCGCTGGTGTGGATCGCGGTGTTCCACTCATGGCAGACCTGCACCGGATGAGTGCCGAACAGTTCCTCGCATCGCTCGATCCAGCCGTAGCGGCGGTCGGTCAGGTAGTCGCAGAACAACGCGACCGCGTTCTGATACGAGCGGATCGTGCCGTGCGAGCACGGCTTGTCGCCGGAGACCAGCTCGGTCGTCCACTCCTCGACGTCGGCGGGCGACCACTCCCACGGCAAGCTCCCGCAGAACCCCGCGAACCGGCGCACCTGCGACAAGCGCGCCCCGATCGTCTTGGGGTTCAGCATCCGTGAGACCTGCTGCGCCGACCAGCCCGTGAGCATGTCATCGAAGACCTGCTCCGCCGGACGCAGCAACGCCACGTTGCCCGCCCGCAACGCCGTCACCGATCCGGCGCGGTTCCCGTCCTCGAAGTCCAC
>NZ_JARKPQ010000294.1 GCF_029975155.1 Propionicimonas sp.
GACGCCGGCGAGGCTGGCGACCGCGATGGTGATGACTACGGGCTCGGCCATCAGGCCGAGGAACGCGTTCGGGAATCCGAACAGTCCGGCCTGCCAGGATCTGGCGACTGCGCTGCAGTTGATGACCTCGTTGAGGTTGCATGGGAGTCCGACTTTGGGGTTGGCCGCTAGCCGGATGGCGTCGGTTGACAGGACGAAGGAGGCGTACAGGCTGAGGCAGGCCGAGAAGAGCATGGTGGAGAAGATCCACCTGTCGGTCTGTCTGAAACGGTGGATGCGCTCCAAAAGGTCGTCTGATGTGGTCAAGGTGGTTGGACCTGTCTGTCGTCGTTCGGACGCACCGCAGCGCCGCGCCGAGCACCAGGACCTCGGCGTTCACCGAAAGGGCGCTCGTCTGCGCACGGGTGCGAGTTGAGTCGATCAGCAGGACAGGGCGGGTGGGCCTCGGCGTTGAAGCGGGTGATAGGGGCGACGTCCGGGGGTGGCCACCACGAGGGCCGTGACGGCAACGTGGGTAGGCACGGTAAGGGTCGCCGGCCTGGCATCACTTAGGCGTGTCCGGAACCAGTCGCGGGCCGTCTTTGCTGCCTGGCGGGCGTAGAGTCCCACGCCGAGCCCGAGCAGCAGAACGACCAGGCCGGCGATCAAGGTGGTTGCTGAGAGCACCATGAAGGACTGTGCGAAGCGTCCGAAGTTCAGCCCTGGCAGGTAGCTGTGCTCTGGGCACAGCTCGGACTCGACCAACAGATCGAGGTGGACGCCGAACGGCGCGATCAGGGGCACCTGCGGCATACAGGCTGTATCGGCGATGTTCACCGATCTCACTCCGGTAGCAAGGTTGCTCGCACCGATGAGCATCAACGCGGCGGCGCCTGCGGCGCCGCCGCGTTGTGATCTCATGCTCGCTCCTCGGGTTGTCGATGAGTCTAGCTACTGGCCGAAGCGTGCCGCTGCGCTCTGTCCGACGACGGCAGTACTCGCAGCGATAGAGGGTTGACGCGAGATCACGTGGCTGATGGGGTTTGACTACCAGGCCACGAAGCTGCTTGCCGGAGGCCCTTTTCGGCTGTGGCAGTCTTGTGGGCCAGGGACGGTCCCTGGCAGTGGTCGGGACCGCAACTGTGACTCTGAGAGGTTGGATCAGTGCAACGGTCGCACATTGGGAGCCTTCCGCACACGGTCAGGCGCCGGCTCTGGAGCGCGGCCGTTGCGATCGCGTCGGGTGTTCTGCTCGCGGGTTGCGGGTCGACACAAGCCAACACTGGAGGGTTCGTGTCGGGTGATGGCAGCCTGACGGTGCTGCCTGCCGATGAGCGTCCGCAGGCGCCCGTGATCGAGGGCGTCACGCTGGATGACGAGCGGTGGACGAGTGCTGACGTCTCCGGGAAGGTGATCGTCTACAACGTGTGGGGTTCCTGGTGCGCGCCATGCCGCTCCGAGGCGCCCGCGCTCGTGGCCGCCAGCCAGAAGCTTGCCGACCAGGCAGTCTTCGTCGGGTTGAACACCCGAGACTTCGACAAGGCCGCGCCCCGTGCGTTCGTGCGGGCATTCGAGGTTCCCTATGTGAACCTGTTCGACCCTGAGGGTGCGCTTCTGCTGAACTTCTCCGGCGAGTTGCCGCCCAACGCCATCCCAAGCACGATCGTGGTCGACCTGGAGGGCCGGGTCGCTGCCCGGATCATCGGCGAGACCACAGAATCGACCCTGGTGGGTCTGATCCAAGACGTGGCAGCGGGCAAGTGATCCCGCTGGAGTTGGGCGACTGGATCCGCCAGGCTGTGGGCGGCTCGGTCGCATTGGGTTTGCCGATCGCGCTCCTCGCCGGGCTGGTGTCGTTCTTCTCACCGTGCGTGCTGCCGCTGCTGCCTGGCTACCTGTCGTACGCCACCGGGATGGGGGCTGCGGACATCACTACCGGCCAGAGCGCGAAAGGGGTGGCCGGGCGGGGTCGCGTACTGCTCGGGACGCTGGGGTTCGTGGGCGGTTTCGCGGCGGTGTTCGTCGCCACCGGAGCGCTGATGGGTTCGGTGGGTGCCGCGCTCTTCGCGTGGCAGCGGCCATTGATGGTGGCTGCCGGCGTGTTGAGCATCGCCCTGGGATTAGTGTTCACCGACTGGCTGCCGTGGGGTCGCGGGACGTGGCGGCTGCAAGTGCTCCCCCGAGCCGGCGTGGCGGCGTCGCCGCTGCTGGGAATCGTGTTCGGGCTGGGGTGGACGCCATGTATCGGCCCGGCGCTATCGGTCGTGCTCACGTTGGCCCTGAACGAGGGCACTGCGCTGCGCGGCGCCGTGCTTGCCTTCGCTTACGCGCTCGGCCTCGGGCTGCCGTTCATTGTCGCTGGACTGGCCTTCGACCGGCTGGGCGGCACGCTGGGCTGGGTGCGCCGCCACCATCGTGCCATTCAGGTCACCGGCGGGGTGACCATGATGGTGATCGGGGTGCTGCTGATCACCGGCTGGTGGGACATCGCAATGGCCGGTGTACGGCAGTGGGCGAGCAGTTTTGCACTGCCGGTCTGACCCGACACCGATCCACGTACTCACCGCCGGGATCAGCGTGAGCCACGTTGCGGCGTCAAAAGAAACCGGGCTGCCTGGGTGACCCATCCTCACGCATAAGGTCAGCATCCGATGTATGGTCAGTGTGTGCTGACTCTTGCTTCCCGGTTGGACGTGATGAATCGGTTGGGCCGGGCGATGGCCGATCCGACCCGTTCGCGGATTCTGCTCCAGTTGCTGGAGGCGCCGGGGTACCCGGCTCGGTTGTCGGAGTCACTGGGCCTGACCCGCACCAATGTGTCGAACCATCTGGCCTGCCTGCGCGGCTGCGGATTGGTGGTGGCAACGCCCGAGGGCCGGCAGACGCGGTACGAGATCGCTGACCCGCATCTGACGCGAGCGCTGGAGTTGCTGGTGGAGGCGGTGGTCGCCTACGACGACGGCGTGTCCTGTGTGAATGAGGACTGTGACGTGCCGTTGTGCTGTGGCCCGGGTGCTGGCAGGACGGGAGAGGCCCGGTGAGCAGGGAGTGCTGCGGCGAGGACGCTCCACGTGGGGACGGCTCCTTGCCGATGAGTCTGCTGCGGGAACCTGGAACAAACCAACCCGGACCCGCCGGAGACCTGAGAGTTGCGGCGCACACACCGGGCGGCGCGTGCTGCGAGCCGGCTTCCAATGGTCGCGGCGAGCGCGACGAGGACACTGAGGGGGTGCGGCCACCGTGGTGGCGGGATCCCGCTTTGCTGCCGTCGCTGGTCTCTGGGGTGTTTCTGCTTGCCGGTTATGGTCTGGCATGGGCCGGGCTCGACCTGGCCGCTGGAGGGCTTCAGGCCGTTGCCCTGGCGGCTGGGGCCTACACCTTCGTGCCGGGCGCTCTCCGGCGGCTGGCTCGCGGCCGACTCGGCGTAGGCCTGCTCATGACGATCGCGGCGGTCGGGGCGGTTCTTCTGGGACATGTCGGGGAGGCGGCTGCGCTGGCCTTCTTGTTCTCGTTGGCCGAGGCTCTTGAGGACCGGGCGATGGATCGTGCGAAGGACGGTCTGCGGGGGCTGCTGGCGCTGATTCCGCAGACCGTTCGTATCTCGCGGCTGGGCGGAGACGTGACGGTCCCGGCCGCGGAGGTGCAGGTGCTGGACATCCTGGTGGTCGGCGCTGGTGAGCGGGTTGCGACCGATGGGGTCGTGGTGATGGGCCGATCGAGCATCGACACATCGGCAGTGACTGGAGAGTCGATCCCGGTGGAGGTGGGTCCGGGCGATGAGGTGCCGGCGGGGTCGGTGAACGGCTCGGCGACCCTGCAGGTCGAGGCCACCGCGGATGGCCGGGATAACTCGCTGACTCAGATCGTGGCGCTGGTCGAGCAGGCCCACGCCCGCAAGGGGGAACGGGCGCGTTTGTCGGATCGGATCGCCCGCCCGCTGGTGCCCGTGGTGCTGGTCGTGGCGGTCCTGGTGGTTGTCTTCGGGTTCATCGTCGGTGATCCATGGACCTGGACCGAACGAGCTCTGGTGGTGCTGGTCGCGGCGTCACCGTGCGCTTTAGCCATCGCGGTGCCGGTGACCGTGATCAGCGCGATCGGCGCGGCGTCGAAGTTCGGTGTCGTGATCAAGTCGGGCGAAGCGTTCGAACAATTGGGGACCATTCGCACGATCGCGCTGGACAAGACCGGCACCCTGACCCGGAACGACCCCGCGGTGGTGGACGTACGAACCTCGCCTGGCATCTCGCGGGGGGACTTGTTGTCGCTGGCTGGGGCTTTGGAGGCATCCAGCGCCCACCCGTTGGCGGCGGCGATCGCCGCGACCGTATCGGGCGCGCCCGCGGCATCCGGGGTGGTCGAAGAAGCCGGCTGCGGCATCACCGGTCAGGTCGGAGATGCCCGGGTCAGGGTCGGTAACGTTCGATGGATCGACCCCGCAGGGCTTTCGCCAGATGCTGATGCAATGGCGGGCGAGGGCATGACGGTCGTCGTGGTCGAAGCCGACGGTCAGATAGCCGGGCTGATCGGCATTCGTGACGAACTGCGACCTGAGTCCGCAGAAACGGTACGTCTGCTGCGCGCCCAGGGCATTGACACGATCATGCTGACCGGCGACAACGCCAGCACCGCGAACGCGCTGGCCCGGCAGGCCGGGATCACCAACGTGAGGGCCGAGCAACTTCCGGCCGACAAGGCCCTGGCCATCAGGGAACTTACCGGTGGCAGCCCCACGGCGATGGTGGGCGACGGCATCAATGACGCCCCAGCGCTAGCGACAGCGACGGTGGGCATCGCCATGGGCGCCAAAGGAGCAGCCGCCGCGATCGACTCAGCGGACGTGGCGTTCACCGGTCACGACCTGCGGCTCATACCCGCCGCGCTGGCTCACGCGCGCCGGGGACGGCGGATCATGACGGTGAACATTGGCCTCGCGCTGGCGATCATCGTGCTGTTGTTCCCGCTGGCGCTGTTCGGCATCGTCGGACTGGCTGGGATTGTCCTGGTCCACGAGGTGGCCGAGGTCGTGGTGATCCTCAACGGCATCCGCGCCGCCCAACGACCGGCCGCTTTGAGCAATGCCAGGTCTGCGGAACAACCCAGTGCCGTGCTGGCCAGCACCCACTAGCGGTCAGCATGACCATCACCACGACCAGTCCGCCTGCGGACGACATCAGCCAGCCCGCGCAGCCGGCGCGGCCTGCGCTGCCGCTGGGGTGGGCCATTGTGACCTCGGCTTTGGCTGGCGTGGGGCTGGACGCTGCATTCCCCGAACTCGGCTGGTGGCCGATCGCCTTCGTCAGCGTCACCCTGGCCCTGCTCGCGCTCGCCGGCCGGAAGTCGGGCGGAGCCTTTCTGGTCGCTCTGGTCTACGGCGGTGCCTTCTTCGTGGCGCACCTGAGTTGGGCGGGACGGTTTCTGGGTCCGCTGCCGTGGCTCGGTCTGGCCGGCTTGCAGGCACTGTTGTTCGCCGCGGGAGCAATACCGATCGCGTTGGCCTACCGGTGGTCCACGCGGACGCTGCGCGGCAAGTGGGGTCAGCTAGTGATCGTCCCGCTTCTGGTCGGAGGGTTGTGGACACTGCGCGAGTCCATCATGGGCAGCTGGCCCTACGGCGGGTTCCCCTGGGCTCGTCTGGGGATGAGCCAGGCCGGCAGCCCGTTCGCCGAAGCTGTCTCGTGGGTAGGTGTGACCGGCTTGTCGTTCCTGATAGCAGCCGTCTGTGCAGGGATCGCGCAGTGGTGGCGGATCGGTCGCCGGCGTGACTGGCGGGGCCTGGTCATGCCTGCCGCGGTGACCGCCTTGCTGCTCGTGACACCGCAGTTCCCCACCACCCCGGCTGGTGAGGTGACCGTGGGCTGGGTGCAGGGCAACGGGCCGGCCGGCTACTTCGACGCCGCGGCCCCTGGTGCGATGCTCACCGCACAGACCGCCGCGACCATGCCGCTGATCGGCCAACCGATGGATGTGCTGGTCTGGCCCGAAGGAGGGGTCGACAGTGACCCACTCAACAACCTGGGGACCAGCAGGGCACTCGATGAGCTGTCCCACCAGGTCTCGGCGCCCTTGCTGGTGAACGCTGCAACCCGCCGCGGGGAGAACACCTACAACACCTCCCTGCTCTGGCCGCCTACCGGCGGCGAAGTCCAGCTGTTCGACAAGGCGAATCCGGTGCCGTTCGGCGAGTATGTGCCCGACCGCTGGTTCTACCAGCGCATCGCTCCGGACCTGATCGGCCTGATCGGACGCGAGTACACTCCCGGCACCAACTCCCCGTATGTCAGCCTGAACGGGGTCGGGGTGGGATTGGCCATCTGCTTCGACGTCATCTTTGACGACGTCATCTGGCAGGGCGCCCAGGACGGGGCTCAGCTGTACCTGCTTCAGTCCAACAACGGCGACTTCCGCGGCACCGACGAGAACCTGCAACAGGCCGCCCTCGCCCGGATGCGCGCAATCGAGACCGGTCGCGGCGTCGTGAACGTCTCCACGACCGGCACCAGCCAGGCCTTCGCCCCCGACGGCACAATCCTCGACGAACTCCCCACCGACACCATCGGCGCTCGGGTCACCACCATCCCACTACGCACCGGACTGACCCCGGCTGTCTCCCTCGGCCCGTGGATCGCCGGTCTCCTGGCCGCGACCAGCCTGCTCGGCCTCCTGCTGCTCAGGTTCGCAGCTCGGCGCTAGGCCTGCCGCGCGTCCCCGTCCTCGATCCAGTCAACCCGGCTACCTGAGGCCGCGAAGGCTGTGCCCAACGCCTGGGACGAATCTGCCGACTCTAGCGGCGTAGTCGCGGTAGGCGTCGCCGTGAACGGCGAGTAGGTAGGGTTCCTCGACCGCCCGGACTTGTACCTGAATGGCGGCGAGCAGCACGACGGTCGCCGCCGTCGCCGCGATCGTCGGGGCCAGCAGGAACAACCCGACGCTTGACACAGCCATCCCGGAGAACACCGGGTTGCGCACCATCGCAAAGGTCCCATCGGTCACCATCTCGGTGTGCTCCTCCGGGTCGACGCCAACCCGCCAGGAAGCGCCCATCTCCCGCTGCGCCCGCAGCAACGTCTTCATCCCGAGCAGTGCAAGGACCAGCCCGATCCCTTCCACGATCGTGCCGCCGGGGATGGTCAGGCGTCCGATGCCGACGATCTGCGTCACCGGGCCTGCCAGTCCGAGCAGCAGCGCGACCGCGAACAGCAGCTTCCCCCACCATTGGGCGGAACCCGCCGCACCTGCTTTGAGTCGGAACCCCGTATCTCCGTTGCGGCGCAGGTGAACCACCGCTCGAAAGCCGAAGGCCAGACCGAGGCCGATCAGGTACAAGGCCAGCGCGATCCAGCCGTTCAGGGCCGTCACTCGACTGGCGCGTCCAACTCGGTCTGGGTGCGGCCGGCGAGTTCCTGCCGTGGAGCAGCCGATCCTGCACGTCCGGCCGGACGGTCTTCGTGGGTGATGCCGTGGTGGTCGCGGTTGTGGTCGAACCGCAGCAGTCGCAGGGCGTTGAGGA
>NZ_JARKPQ010000324.1 GCF_029975155.1 Propionicimonas sp.
CCACACCGTCGGACTGGGCGTGAACACCGACGGCGCCTTCGCCGACTACGTCGTCCTGCCGGCCTCCAACGTGTGGCTGCAGCCGGACGCGATCGACCCGGAACTGGGCGCGATCTTCGACCCGCTCGGCAACGCCACCCACACCGCCCTGCAGTGGCCGGTGGTCGGCGAGGACGTGCTGGTCACCGGAGCCGGGCCGATCGGGGTGATGGCCGCGGCCATCGTCCGGCACGCCGGGGCCAGGCACGTCGTGGTCACCGACATCAGCGACTACCGCCTCGGGCTGGCGAAGGCGGCCGGCGCCGACCTCTGCGTGAACGTCGGCCGGACGCGGATCGCGGACGCCCAGCGCGAACTCGCCATGCTCGAGGGGTTCGACATCGGCCTGGAGATGTCCGGCTCCCCGTCCGCGGTCACCGAGATGCTGGCCAACCTCAACCACGGCGCCAAGGTGGCCATGCTCGGCCTGCCGAAGGACCCGTACCCGGTCGACTGGGGCCGCGTGATCACCCACATGATCACGATCAAGGGCATCTACGGCCGGGAGATGTTCGAGACCTGGTACCTGATGAGCTCGATGCTCGCCACCTCACCGACGTTCGCCGACGCCGTCCGCTCGGTGATCACCCACCGCTTCGGCGCCGAGCAGTGGGCGGACGCCTTCGCCACCGCCCGGACGGGGGAGTGCGGCAAGGTGATCCTCGATTGGAGCTGACCCCACCAGAACCTCAGCCGGCCAGAGGCGGCTGAGGCTCCGGCACGTCGGCAGGGCCTTGCGCGTGGCCGTGGGCGAGCGGGTCGGTGTGGTCCCTGGCCGCCTGCAGCGCGCGGCGTCCGGACGGGAGCGCCAGCGCGATCGCCGCCACCACGAACGTGACCAGCCCGGCCGCGATCAGCACGAACTCCACCGACCGGACGTTCGCCAGCGGGCCGAACACCGCCATGCCGATCGGCATCGCGGTCGCCGCCACGATGCCGAAGAAGCCGAACACCCGGCCCTGCCGGTCAGGCTCGACCGTCTCCTGCAGCACGGTCATCGACGGCGTGGAGAACGCCGGCACCGCGACGCCGGTGAGGAACATGAACCCGAAGAACACCCACAGGTTGGTGGACAGGCCCATCGCGATCGACAGCGCGCCGAACCCGATTGACGCACCGATGATCAGCGTCATCCGGCTGAACCGCTTGCCCCAGACGCCGATGGTGGCGCCGGCCAGCATCATGCCGATCGAGAACGACAGCTCCAGCACGGTCAGCTTCCAGACCTCCTCGCCGAAGGTGCGCGCGACCATCAGCGGCGTGAGGAAGGACGGGGCGACCGCCAGCACCATCACCACCGCGTACAGGCCGAGCAGCCAGCGGATCAGCGGATGGCTGACCACGTACCGGAAGCCGGCGGCCAGGTCGGTGAAGTAGCCCGTGGGCGCGCCCTCCGTCCGGACGACCTTCGACACCGGCACCAGCGCGAGCAGCCCGATCCCGATCGCGGCAGTGATCACGTCGACGGACAGGATCGCCGCGAGCGGCAGCGTCGCGTAGAGCACCGCGGCCACCGGCGGACCGACCAGCATCATGCCGGCCTGGATGGTCTGGGTGAGGCCGTTGATGGCCAGCAGCCGGTCGGTCGGCACGATCTGCGGCAGCAGCGCTCCGACCGCCGGCGTCTGGATGCCCGCGCCGACCGAACGGACGGCGAGCGCGGCATAGATCAGCCAGAGCTCCCGGTTCCCCGCGAACATCAGCAGGGCGAGGGCGAGCGTGGCCGCGGCGATGGCCGCGTCCGCCCCGATGATCAGCAGCTTGCGGTTGTGCCGGTCGGCCCACACCCCGCCGAAGATCGACACGATCGCCTGTGGCAGGAACCCGAAGACCGTCGAGAGGGCGAGGACGGTGCCGTCCTTCGTGGTCAGCGTCAGGTACCACATGACCGCGTACTGCACGAGCATCGACCCGAACAGCGACACCATCTGGCCGCTCAGGAACAGGGCGGTGTCGCGGCGCCAGCGGGGACGGTCGGTGGTCGGTTCTGTGGTCACCCCGCCATTCTCGTCGGTGCCACCGACACCCCGCCAAGAGGGAACCGCGGTCGTAGGCTGCCGACATGTACGCCAGTGAACTCCGGACCGACCTCGCCGACACTCTCGCGGAGATCCGCGGAGCGGGCCTCTACAAGACCGAGCGGCAGCTGACGACGCCGCAGTCGGCCCACGTGGCCACCCCGGCCGGCCCGGTGCTGAACTTCTGCGCGAACAACTACCTCGGACTGGCCGACCATCCGGCGGTGGTCGAAGCGGCCGGGGCCGCGCTGGACGAGTGGGGCTTCGGCATGGCGTCCGTCCGGTTCATCTGCGGCACCCAGACGCTGCACACCGAGCTCGAACGGCGGCTGAGCGAGTTCCTCGGCACCGAGGACACGATCCTGTTCTCCTCCTGCTTCGATGCCAACGGCGGAGTGTTCGAGGTGCTGTTCGGTGAGCAGGACGCGATCGTCTCCGACGAGCTCAACCACGCGTCCTTGATCGACGGCATCCGGCTGTCCAGGGCGCAGCGGTACCGGTACCGAAACCGCGATCTGGCGGACCTGGAGGCTCAACTGCGGGCGGCAGAGGGTGCCCGGCGCACGGTCGTCGTCACCGACGGCGTGTTCTCGATGGACGGCTGCTTCGCACCCCTCGACGGCATCTGCGACCTGGCCGAGAAGTACGGGGCACTCGTGCTGGTGGACGACTCCCACGCCGTCGGCTTCGTGGGCGATGACGGCCGCGGCACGCCGGAGCGATTCGGTGTCGCCGATCGGGTGGACCTGCTCACCGGTACGCTCGGCAAGGCACTGGGCGGCGCGTCCGGTGGCTATGTCAGTGGGCCGGCCGAGGTGGTCGCGCTGCTGCGCCAGCGCGCCCGGCCGTACCTGTTCTCGAACTCGGTCGCACCGGCGGTCGTGGCGGGTTCGCTGGCCGCGCTCGACCTGGTCCGTTCCTCGGCCGATGCGCGCGAGCGGCTCGTCGCCAACGCTCGGCTGTTCCGCGCGCTGATGGCGGACGCCGGGTTCGACCTGCTTCCCGGCGAGCATCCGATCGTGCCGGTGATGTTCCCCGGCGAGGACGGCGCCAGGACGGCCGCGCGGATCGCCGACCGGATGCTCGCCGAGGGCGTCTACGTGATCGCGTTCAGCTACCCGGTCGTGCCGAGGGGGAGGGCGCGGATCCGGGTCCAGCTGTCGGCCGCGCACTCCGAGGACGATGTGCGTACCTGCGTCCGCGCATTCGAGGTCGCGCGGGACGCGGTCGGCGCGCCGCCCGCGCCCTCGTCATCCCGGGCTTGATCCGGCGTCATCCCGGGCTTGATCCGGGATCCTTGTCGGTTGTGTTGCCGGGTGGGCTGCGGGGATCCCGGCGTTCGCCGGGATGACGTGTGGTGACCACGTTCGTCATCCCGGGCTTGATCCGGGATCCTTGTCGGTTGCGTCGCCGGGTGGGCTGCGGGGATCCCGGCGTTCGCCGGGATGACGTTGGCGTCAGCGGTTCAGGTACGCCAGCACCGCCCGTACGCGCCGGTTCTCCTCGCTGGGACCGAGGTCGAGCTTGGCGAAGATGTTGGCCACGTGCTTGGCGACGGCGGCCGGCGTGATCACCAACTGGTCGGAGATATGGGTGTTGGACGCACCGTTGGCCATCAGCGAGAGCACCTCGAGCTCGCGGGGAGTGAGCCGGCCGAGCAGTGGGTCGCCGCGCCGGGCGTTCAGCAGTTGGCCGACGACCTCGGGGTCGACCACGACGCCGCCGGCGGCGACCACCTCGATGGAGTGCAGGAAGTCCGCCACTCGTCCCACTCGTTCCTTGAGCAGGTAGCCCAGCCCGCCCTCCCTGGCTTCGAGCAGCGTCGCGGCGTAGGCCGGCGCGACGTACTGGCTGAGCATCAGCACCGGCAGGCCCGGGTGTTCCTCCCGCAGCTGGACGGCCGCCCGCAGTCCGTCGTCGGTCATGGACGGCGGCATCCGGACGTCCGCGATCACCAGGTCAGGCAGACCCTCGCCGCCGGCGAGCTTGCGGCACTGCGCGAGCAGCTCCGGGGCGTCCGCCGCCTCGGCCACGACCTGGTGCCCGGCCCGCTCCAGCAGTCCGACCAGGCCGGCGCGGATCAGCGCCGCGTCATCGGCCACCAGCAGTCTCATTGGCACCTCGTTCTCGCCTTTCGTCAGGCTCAGCCCGGATCCACCGAAATCGAGCGCGTCTCGACAAGCTCGACGAACGGCTCCGGTGGCTCAGGGCTCAGGGATCGTTGGTTGGTCTCGACAAGCTCGACCAGCGGTTCGGCGGAGGTACCGGGTTGGGGAACCGCGCCCGGACCAGGGTGGGGCCGCCCGGCGGACTGGTCAACCAGCAGTCGCCGCCCACGGCCCGGGCGCGTTCGACCAGGCCGCTCAATCCGTGGCCAGGTCGCACCTCGGCGCCGCCGCGGCCGTCGTCGTAGACCTCCACCTCCAGCGGGTCGGCCAGGATCAGCCGGACGGTCGCCGTGCTGGCGCCCGAGTGCTTGACCACGTTCGTGAAAGCCTCGCTGACCAGGTAGTACGCGGCGAGCGCCAGCTGCTCGCCCGGCTCGCGCGAGCCACTCACCTCCACCCGCACCGCCACCGGCTGCCGTTCGGCCAGCTCCCGGACGGCGGCCGCCAGACCGCGATCGGTGAGGATCTGCGGGTGGATCCCGCGGACGGTGTCCCGCAGCGAGGTCATCGCCGCCTCCACCGAGCCGCGGGCGGCTTCGAGCGCGGCCCTGGCGTCGTCCGGACGGCCGCGGTCGAGCGCGTAGTCGGCCTCACCCAACTGCATGCTGAGCAGGACGAGGTGCTGCTGGGCGCCGTCGTGCAGGTCCTGCTCGATCCGTCGGCGCTCGGCGGCGAAAAGGTCCACCAGCTCGCGCCGGGACGTGGTCAGCTCGTCCACCTTCCGGCTCAGCTCGGAGGAGGGCCGCAGCTGCAGGTCGATCACCAGCGCCTGTGCCGACGCCAGCGCCCACGCCCCGTACAGGCCACCCATGAGCACGAGCAGCAGCCCGCCCGCCGACAGCACCCGGTCGGCCAGGGCGGCGGGGGTGGTGTACACCCGAACCAGCGAGGACGCCAGGGACGACACGACCGCTGCCCAGACCATCCCCGGCACGAGGTCGATCAGGCCGAACAGCACGGTGATCCCCCAGACCGAGAGGTTCCCGTCCTTGAGTCCTCGCAGATCCCAGGGGTGACGCACCCGGCCGCGTGGCAGGGGGCTGAGCCGGGGCAGCCCGAGGACGACGAGTCGTCCGCGTTCCACGTTCGCCGTCGCCCACGTGACCAGCGGCAGGACGAGCACGCCGACGATGCCGGCCATGAGCGCGAGCAGGCCGGCGATCATCGACGTCAGGCAGTAGAGCACCGAGCGCCACGCCAGCGGGCTGACGAAGATCCGCAGCGGGTTGCCCGGTGGAGCCAGGTGGGCGCGCAGGTCGGCATCGCTCAGCTGGACGGGCGCGCTCATGCCGCCACCCTAGGGCGTCCCGGCGCACGGGTCAGGTGGGTGGGGACCACCGGGCGGTAGTGCTGGCACTACCCTGCAGACGCCGCCCAGCGCCCGTGAGCCGACGCGGCGGCCGCGGTTGGCTGGAGGCATGCACAACTCCGCGGGGCGCATGCTGAGCGCCAACCAGATCTCCAAGTCCTTCGGCGACGTCCGCGCCCTCGACCGGGTATCGATCGACATTCCCGCCGGGCAGTCGGTGTCGGTGATGGGCCCGTCCGGCTCGGGCAAGTCGACGTTGCTGCACTGCCTGGCGGGCATCCTGCGCCCGGACTCAGGGGACGTGAGCCTCGGCGACGAGCCGGTCTCGCTGTCCTCGGACGCGGCCCGCAGCCGGCTGCGGCTCGAGCGGATGGGCTTCGTCTTCCAGGACGGCCAGCTGCTGCCCGAACTCCCGGCCCTGGAGAATGTCGCGCTGCCGCTGCTGCTGCTCGGTCGCCCGCGTGCCGAGGCGCTGGGCCGCGCTGCCGACTGGCTGTCGCGGCTGGGTCTGCACGGGATGGAGAAGCGGCGTCCCGGTCAGCTCTCCGGCGGACAGGAACACCGCGTGGCGATCGCCCGGGCGCTGGTCGGCTCACCGGCGGTCGTCCTCGCCGACGAACCCACGGGCGCCCTCGACCAGGCCACGGGCGCGGAGGTCATGCGCGTCCTGACCGCCGCCACCAGGGACGTGGGCGCCAGCCTGGTGGTGGTCACCCACGACGCGGGAGTCGCCGCCTGGTGCGAGCGCCACGTCCAGATCGTCGACGGCCGGCTGTTCTCCGACCGTCACGTGGCGGAGGTGGCGTGATGCGCACCCTGCGGCTGGCGCCGCTGCTGCTCCGTGGCCGGATCTCCGCCGGCTACGGACTGATCGACCTGATGAGCGTGGCCGCGTTCGCCCTGAGCGGCTGGCTGCTGCTCGTCGTCACCGCCGGCATGAACGCCTTCTACCACCGCCAGCTGGTGCCGCCCGCCGCCTTCCTGGCGGCCCTCGGTGACGGAGCGGCCGATGGCTCGTCCCAGCTGGTCGTCTGGACGATCCTCGCCGCCTGCGCGGGCGTCCTGCTCATCGTCCCCGTGCTGACCCTCGGCGCGGCGGCTGCCCGGATGGGCGCGCTCGGACGGGACCGGCGGCTGGCCGGGCTGCGGCTGCTCGGCGCGACCGGCGGCCAGGTCGTCGCACTGAGCGCCATCGAGACCATGCTCGCCGCGCTGATCGGTGCGCTGCTCGGCACGCTCGGCTACCTGGCCACGCTGCCGCTGTGGGCGGCGGTGACGTTCCAGGCCACCCCGCTCGGTGCGGCGGAGATGCTGCTGCCTCCAGGGGCGATCGCCGGGGTCGTCTGTCTGCTCGTGCTGCTGGCCGGGATGAGCTCGGTCGGTGGCCTGCTGCGGCTGCGGATCTCGCCGCTCGGGGTGGCCCGGCGGCAGCCGCGGAAGGCCCTGAAGCTGTGGCGCTTCCTGGCCCTGCCCGCGGTGGTCGTGGCCTGGCTGGTGGTCGCACCCATGCTGAACCTGGCCCGCGACCTGGTGCTCAGCGCGGCGATCATCGTGGGCACCCTCGGGGTGTTCATGGGCGTGATCAACCTCGTCGGACCATGGTTGCTGCAGCTGCTGGGACTGTCGCTGACGCGCTCCGGCCGGCCGGCCGTGCTGCTCGCCGGACGCCGGCTGCTGGCTGATCCGAAGGCCGCATGGCGGTCGGTCGCCGGCCTGGCTTTCGTCGGCTTCACCGGCGGTGCCCTGGTCAGCCTGCCGGATTTCACCGTGGGGAGCGCCGACCCGCTGATCGGCATCCTCGCCGACGACCTGCGCACCGGCACCTATCTGACCCTGGTGATCGCCTTCCTGGTGGCGGCCGCGTCCACGCTGCTCAACCAGGCGGCGGCCGTGCTCGACCGGCGCACCGAGCTGAAGCAGCTCGCGAACGTCGGCGTGCCGATCGGGTTGCACGATCGCACCCGGTTGGTGGAGGTGGTCGCTCCGGCGGCGCTCAGCGCGCTGGGTTCTGGCGGGCTGGCGGTGTTCTTCTTCGGCCTGCTGCCGAAGGTCGGCGCCCAGCAGCTGGGCGTGGTGCCGTTCGTCGGCGCCCTCCTGCTCGGGCTCGTGCTGGTCTGGGTGGCCGGAGAGGCGTGCCGTCCGCTCGTGCGCTCGGCGGTGGCGAGCGTCGGGCCGCGGCTCGACTGAGTGCTCACCACCAGCTCGACGCAACTCTCGTCGCAAGGTGGACCGAGACCGCCGTAGTCGACGGTTTCGGTCCACTTTGCGGTGATGGAAAGAGGGGTGGACAGACCCTTGACCACGAAACCCGAACGGCATTAGCTTTTCCGGCGGAACAGGGTGGTTCCCCGGGGGTGCTCGCAGAGCGCCTGAGTCGATGATCCCGCGCGCGGGGTGACTCAGGGCACGGCGGGTGGGGACCGGTTCCGGTGGCGGCCGGACGGTCCGGTCGCGAACTGGCTCGGGGAAGGTTTCAGATCATGACGCACCACACGTCCGGACGACCCGCCCGGCGACCCATCCTGTGGTTGGTCGCCCTGCTCACCGCGGTCGGCATGCTGTTCGCTGTGCCCGCCGCCGCGTCCGCCCACGGCAGTAGGCCGCGCGGTCTGCAGGGGGTGAAGATCCTGCTCACCAACGACGACTCCATGCAGGCGGCCCGGCCGAACAACACCGACGGACTCGGCCTGTACGAGGTGCGAAAGGCCTTGTGCGCGCAGGGTGCCGACGTGGTGGTGATCGCACCGTGGGCCGTGCAGAGCGGCAAGGGCACCGCGGTGACCAACTCCGGCAGCTTCCGGCTCGGGCAGAAGGCGCTGCCGGCCGGGTATGAGTCGGACTGCGCGTCCGCTTCGTCCCATGGCCCGGTGTTCGGGGTGTGCACGGGGACGACCGACTGCTCCGCCACCAGCGGCAGCGCGACCCCGGCCGACACGGTGATGTTCGCCCTGCGCGGCGGCCTGGCCGCCACGGTGGGCTGGGACGAGCCCGACCTCGTCGTCTCGGGCTCCAACTCCGGGGCCAACGTGGCCAGCTCGGTGAACGACTCCGGCACGGTCGGGGCGACGATCGCCGCGATCTCGGACGGGCTCCCGGCAGTCGCGTTCAGCTCGTCCACGGCTGCGGACTTCTCGATGCCGGTGGTCAACTACACCGCGACCGCGACCTGGGGCGCCGCGTTCCTTGCCGCGCTGCACAACAAGGGACTGCTGCTGCAGAACAACTTCGCGCTCAACGTGAACTACCCGGACATCTCGACCGGCATCCCCGCCGGCTCGCCGACGTGGGTGAAGATCGGCAGCGCGACCTACGCCTACCACGGCTACACCAGGCAGGCGGACGGCAGCTGGACGATCGCGCTGTCGATCTGCGCTGACAAGCCCATCTGTGTGGAGACCCGCAGGGACGCCGACTGGACCACGCTGACCAAGAAGCACCGGATCACCGTCGCCCCGATCACCTGGGACCGCACCTACGGTGTGGCCGACGGCGGCCGGACGCTGGCGAAGGTGCGCAACTTCGTCGGGAAGTACGGACGCCGCTGACCGACAGCCGCTGGTCGTCCCGGGCTCGACCCGGGATCCCTGTGGTCGAGTTGCGAGGCTGGTGCAGGGATCCCGGCGTTCGCCGGGATGACGGTGGGGGCACGCGTCCGGGGTTGTTCCTCACCCGGGCGCGGGACGGCCAGCGGCTTCGGCGGCTCAGGGGCCGGTGACCGGCTCGGGCTCGGTCGCGGGGAGCGGCTTCGCGACCGGGACGACCAGGATCGCGACGAGCGAGATGAGGCCCACGACGAGCAGCGCGTTGAGGACGCCGAAGTGGTCACCGAGGAAGCCCAGCAGCGGCGGGCCGGCCAGGAATGCGCCGTAGCCGATGGTGGTCACCACGCTCAGGCGCAGCGGGGCGCGAGCGGGATCGTCCGCGGCCGCCGACATGCCGACGGGGAAGCCGAGGCTTGCTCCCACGCCCCAGATCGCGGTGCCGACGAACGCCAGCCACGGATCGCCGAAGACCACCAGCAGACAGCCGACGACCGCGGCCACGAACAGCAGTCGCAGCACCGGGACGCGGCCGTAGCGGTCGAGCACGTGGGTGCCGAGGATGCGACCGGCGGTCATGAACGACAGGAAGACCGCCAGGGCGACCACGCCGAGCGCCTTGTCGACGTGGTGGCCCTCGACGAAGGCCACAGCCATCCAGTCGTTGGCCGTCCCCTCCGCGAAAGCAGCGGCGAGCACGACCAGACCGATCAACAGCGTGCGGGGCTCCGTCCAGGCGGATCGGGCGCGCTCGGTGGGAACTCCGGCCACGGCCGGATCCTCGTCGAAGGCGGGCAGGAACTGCGTCGTCGCCCAGAACACCGCGGCGAGACCGAGCACGACCACGGTCCCGAGATGCACGGTGAGCGGGACGCGCAACCAGGTCAGGCCGGCGCCGATCAGCGCACCGAGCACGGTCCCGCCGCTGAAGGCGGCGTGGAACCACGGCATGATGGCGCGGCCCAGTCCCCGCTCGATGTTCGTGCCCTCCAGGTTCTGGGCGACGTCCCAGACGCCGCTGCCGAGCCCGAGCAGGAACAGCCCGGGCATCACGAGGAACATCGAGAGCTGTGCCTGCGCGGCCAGCGCGGCGAGCAGCAGACCGGGCAGGGCGATACCCGTGCCCAGCCGGACGGTCTTCGCCGCGCCGATCCGGTGCGCGATCCGTCCCGCGGTCGGCAGGCCGAGCAGTGACCCGACCGAGATGGCCAGCAGCATGATCCCCAGCTCGCCGGCGGTGAGGGCGAGCAGCTCCTTCACGTCCGGCACGCGTGACATCCAGGACGCGATGGCGATGCCGCTGACGGCGAAGACCAGCAGATCGCCGTTCCGTGCGCGGACGGCGTCAGTGGGGAGGTGCTGCATCGAGATTCTCCGGGCCTGGGTGAAACGTTTGCGGTTCACGCTAGCAAGCACCGGGGTGGCCTCAGCAATTGTCGTCGCCGAATTGTGGGCTGTGCCGACTCGCCCGTAGGCTCGGTCGCCGAGGGGAGTACTTCCCAAGTCATCCGGTGGTCATTCCGGGCACGTGATCGTGTCCCCCCGGGTGCGCCTGGCGGACGGGCGAAGGAGACCTCACGCATTGTGCAGTGAGAAAGGCTCCCTGGTGACCCAACCCGTGCTCGAGATCGCCATCGGCTCCCCCGAGTTGTGGGCGATCAGCATCCTCGCCGTCCTCGGACTGTTCGTCCTCGACTTCATCCTCACCCGCAAGCCGCACGAGGTCTCCATGAAGGAGGCCGTGGGCTGGTCGGCGTTCTACATCGCGCTGCCGCTGGCGTTCGGCGTCTGGGTCTGGACGACGTTCGGCTCGCAGCGCGGGCTGGAGTTCTACGCCGGCTACCTGGTGGAGAAGTCGCTGAGCGTCGACAACCTGTTCGTGTTCATGCTGCTCCTGGCGTCGTTCGCGGTGCCGCGGGAGCTGCAGCAGCGCGTCCTGCTGATCGGAGTGGCCGGCGCGCTGGTGCTGCGCGGGGTGTTCATCGCCCTCGGTGCGGCGATGCTGGCCACCTTCGCCTGGACGTTCCTGCTGTTCGGCGCGATCCTGCTGGCCACGGCGGTGAAGGTGCTGCGGGACGCGATGAACCCGGCCGAGCACGAGATCCATCCGAACGACCTGCGCGTGGTGAAGCTCGTCCGCCGGTTCTGGCCGGTGACGGACGGCTACCGCGGTCCGCGGATGAGCGTGGTCGAGGACGGACGCCGGGCCATCACCCCGTTCGCGCTGGCCACGCTGGCGATCCTCGCCACGGACGTGGTCTTCGCCGTCGACTCCGTGCCGGCCGTCTACGGCATCACCGGCGACCCCTACCTGGTGTTCGTCACCAACGCCTTCGCGCTGCTCGGTCTGCGGGCGCTGTACTTCGTGCTGGAGGGTGCGCTGGGGGCGCTCGTCCACCTGGGCTACGGCCTGGCCGCGATCCTGGCGTTCATCGGCGCGAAGCTGGTGATGCACTGGGCGCACGGCGTCTGGAGCTGGGTGCCCGAGGTGGACACGCTGTTCTCCCTCGGCGTGATCGTCGGCATCCTCGCGATCGTGATCGTCACCAGCCTGATCTCGAACCGGAGGGCAGCCCGGGCCGAGGCGCGGCACGCCGCCAAGCCGTCCTGACCACCGCGGCCCGGCCGGACGGCGGTGGTCAGTCGAACCAGCCGCCGATCGCGCTGACCGCGCCGGAGATGCCGCCGGCGATCGCCTCGCCGGTGTCCTCCAGCGCCTCCCAGCCCTCCTCGAGCGCCTTGCCGACGTCGGGACCGTTCTCGAAGAACGAGTCGATCGCGCCGTCGGCGAAGATCGCGACGCCGGCACCGACCACCGTGCCGACCACCGCCCCGACCGCCGTCCCGACGCCCGGCACCACGGACCCGGCCGCAGCGCCGATCAGGGCGGCCGTGCCGACGGAGGCTCCGAAGCCCGCCGCGGCCCCGACGGCGGCCGAGGCGCCCTGCGACACCGCGATCTGAGTGGTGGACTCGCCCTCGGTCCAGTCGGCGTACAGCCCCAGGCCGAGGCCGAGGGGGCCGAGCACCTTGCCCGCCTTGGTGAGGAACCGCGGGAAGCGCGCCGCGGTGAACGGCAGGTCGTCGAGTGCCCGCGCCGCCTTCAGCAGGTCGTGGGCCTCGTCGAGCTTGCCGTTGATGGCGAGCACGTCGGCGTCCAGCTTGGCCTGGTCGAGCCGGCGCCAGAAGATCCACTTGCGCGTGGTGTAGCGCTCGGGGTGGGCGTGCATGTCCGTGATCGCGCGCTGGGCGTCGGTCACCAGGTCGTCGGCCCGGGCCAGCAGGCCCGACTGGGTCGCGCCGCGCACCCGCACCTGCTCGGCCAGGTCGAGGGCCAGCCACACGGCGGCCCCGTCACCCAGGACCTCGCCGGCAGGGACGATCCACTGTGCGTGGTCGGTGAGGGAGTAGGCGCCGGCCAGATCCTCGCAGGCGGTGTTGTACTTCCGGTCGATCCGTTCAGCCTCGTTGCGGGCATGGATGAACGCCACGGCTCTGGTGTTCCACACCTCGAGCCGCTCGTCGTAGGCGTCCCACACAGACTGGTCCGCCGTGCCGGCCGGCTCGGCCGGGGGCGTCCCCGGGTGCTCGATCAGGAAGCCGGTGACGGTGAGGCCGCTCGCGGCCGCGTCCGAGCGGATCGTGGCCATGTCGTTCTGGCAGACGCGCAGGGAGTGGGCGAAGTCGGCGAGGTCGTCGGATATGGAGCGGGTGGCGCCTTCGAGGTCCTCGGCGACGTCGCGGCCCTTCGACATGCACTGCTCGAACGCCCAGCCCGCCGGCGACTGCCAGTTCTCCTGCACCGCCCTGCGGCCGTCGTTCAGGGCGTCGGCGGCATCGCCGAGCTCGGACGCGAGCGAGTCCCGCAGCCAGTTGGCCGCGGACTCCACGGACGCCGGGCTGCCGGTGATCTCGGTGTCGACGGTGTCGCTCACCGGTTCATCTCCGACTCGATCTGTTCCAGGGATGCGGCCACGTCCGCGTCCGTCCGCTGGTAGTACCCGTGCGCCTGGCGCACCCGCCCGGCGAGGGCGGTCAGGCCGTTGGCCACGTTCCCCGCGCTGGTGACGACCTGGGCCAGCAGCGGCGAGATGACCGCGGTCATCGGACCCGCGTCGACGCTGGACGGCACCGAGCCCGCCAGGTCGTCCAGGCCGGTGGCGGCGTCCTCCAGCGTGGTCGCGATGCCCGGCAGGGCATCGTTGTTGATGTGGATGCCGTACGGCACGGTCATCGCTGCTCCCCACCGTCGTGGCGCAGCACCGGATCGACGTCGACGAATAGCAGGTCGTAGGGCGTCTGGTCATGGATCCGCTGCAGGGCTGCGACGTCGCAGACCACCCAGGAGCTGTCCGGGTCGTAGATGTCGTGCAGCCGGTCGATCGCCGAGTAGGTGTAGAGCGCGATCCGCCCGTCCTCGACCGTGTGCATCGTCACCCGCCGCTCGGCAGGGTCGGCCTCGGAGGTCGTCGGCACGTAGACGAACGGCGGGATCGGCGGTCGCCTGGGGTCGGGGTGGGTCATGGGCCTGCCTTCCTGATCTGGTGGACTCCGGCTCAGCGTCGGGGGTGGTCGATGGTCACCGTCCCGGAGAGCCCGGCGGCGTCGGCCAGCCAGCCGGCGACATCCTCGGGGCGGTGTCCGTAGCCGCGGGTGAGGAGCACCATCCCCTCGGTCTCCGGCAGGCGGTGTCGCCATGGGCGGGGACAGGGCGTGCGTTGCGGTTGCCTGTCGGTGAGCACGACGACCGCGTCCTCGGCGGGGGCGCAGACGATCCCGGTCACCTGGTCGAGCGGCACCCGCTCGCTGCCCCACTCGGTCTCGTGCGCCAGTGCGTCCGCGCTCAGCCAGATCGCCTCGGGGAACTTGCGCCCGGCCAGGTACAACCCGATTCGCACCGCGGGCCAGACGGCGAAAATGGCCGGCAGGAGCGACCAGGGCAGGAACCTGCCGCCGGACGCGAGGTCGAGCCAGAGCCCGGCGACGCACAGCGCGATGAACAGGACGTCGATCGTCATCGAGTGGACGAGGTCGCCCGTCCAGGCCCGGAGTCCGGCGGCCGGCGAACCGTCGCGGGTCGTCCGCCGGGGTCGCGCGGCCCGCCGGACCGCCTGGGCGACACCGAAACCCACGAACGAGAGCCCGCCGAGGCGCACGAACCACGCCAGCAGGCGCGGGAACGGGTCGGGCGGCGTCGCGGCGTCGATGGCCGCGGCGATGCCGATCATCACCGCGCCCAGGGCGCCGTTGCCGAGCGCCGCGCCCAGCCGGTGGCGCAGCGGCACCTCCCGCGGTGGGAACTCGGGCAGTCGGACGACGGGTGCGGCCACGAAGCGAGGCTACCGGAGCCCCTCCACCGTGACGCCCGGTCCGTCCGGATCCGTACAGCCGGCCGGTGCTCAGGCCAGCTGCAGCACCCGGACGACGATCAGGGCCAGCACCAGGACGCCGAAGCCGGCGAGCCCGGCGACCTGGATGCGGTTGCGGTCCTTGCGGGGGGCGTAGACGATGATCGCGGTCGTCACCAGGCCGCCGACGAGGCCGCCGATGTGGCCCTGCCAGGAGATGCCCGGGCCGAGGAACGAGTAGATCAGGTTGATCGCCAGCCAGGTGAACGCCACCTGCAGGTCCGCCTTGACCTTCAGGCCGACCACGATCAGTGCGCCGATCAGTCCGAAGACCGCGCCGGACGCGCCGAGCGTCTGCATGGCCGGTGCCTCCAGCCACACCACGGCGGCCGAGCCGGCGAGCGCGGAGAGCAGGTAGACCGCGAGGAACCGTGCCCGGCCCAGCGCGGCCTCCATCGGCGGGCCGAGGAACCACAGCGACAGCATGTTCATGCCGAGGTGCAGCGGTGCGGTGTGGGTGAAGGCGGACGTCAGCACCTGCCACCACGCGCCGCCGCTCACACCGCCCTGCCACAGCCCGTCCACCGTCGCGCACTGGACGGCGGTGGTGACGTCGGGGAACCACTGGGTGGGGTCGTCCGCGGCCAGGCAGATGCCGCCGGGACGCAGCGCGAGCAGGTCGGCGAGCGAGCCGGTGTCACCACCGAGGAGCATGATCATCGCCCAGACCGCGATGTTGATCCCGATCAGCACCAGGCTGGTGGTGCGCGGGTTGCGGCTGCGCAGCCCGCCGTACGGACCCTCGTTCTGCCGGGTCTCCCGGGCGCCGGCGGCCACGCACTCCGGGCACTGGAAACCGACGGCGGCGCTGATCATGCAGTCGCCGCAGATCGGGCGACCGCAGCGCTGGCAGCGGATGTACGTCGGCCGGTCGGGATGTCGGTAGCAGCCGTAGGCGATCGGCTGCTGCGGCTGCGTCATGCCCTGCACGATACCGGGCGGGCGGAAGGGTCTCCGTCCGGCCGCGCGCACTTTCCGCCGTGGTCGCCGGCGCTGCCGATAATGGAGGCATGTACGGCAAGCGGGTGGCGTTGGTCCTCGGCTCCGGCGGAGCGCGGGGCTACGCGCACATCGGGGCCATCCAGGTGCTGGCCGAGCGCGGCTACGAGGTGGTCGCGGTGGCGGGCAGCTCGATGGGCGCCCTCGTCGGCGGCCTGCTCGTCGCGGACAAGGTGGCGGAGTACACCGAGTGGGTCACCACCCTCTCGCAGCGGGACGTGCTGAAGCTGCTCGACCCGGCGTTGTCCGGGCCGGGCGCGATCCGGCTGGAGCGGGTGCTCGCGAGGATGAGCGAGATCCTGGACGGCGCGTTGATCGAGGACCTGGCGATCCCCTACACCGCTGTCGCCACGGACATCGGGGCGCGGCGGGAGGTGTGGTTCACGTCCGGCCCGCTGGACGTGGCGATCCGGGCGTCGGTGGCGATCCCGGGGCTGATCACGCCGATCATGGTGAACGGCCGGCTGCTGGTGGACGGCGGGGTGCTCAACCCGGTGCCGATGGAGCCCGTGATCGGCGTGGACGCGGACTTCACCCTCGCGGTCTCTCTGGCCGGGGAGAAGTCCGTCAGCTTCGGGGCGTCACCGGCGAAGGAGAGCTCCGCGCAGCGTCCGCCCACGGAGTGGCTGGACCGGTTCCTGAAGAGCGCGGCAGGGGTCTGGGAGAACGACTTCGTCGCATCCATCCTGGCGCGGTTCGGGCGGCACGACCCGGACGGGGAGCCCGAGCCGTCCCCGGCCTTCGACCCCCCGCCCCCGGGCCTCGGGATCACCGACGTGACCGCCATGTCCCTGGACACGATGGGCTCCCTGATCACCCGCTTCCGGCTCGCCGCACTACCCCCCGACGTGCTGGTCACCGTCCCCGGCGACGCCGCCAAGGCCATGGACTTCCACCGCGCCACCGAGCTGATCGACCTCGGCCGCACGCTCACCGAAGCCGCCCTGGACGAAGCCTTCGGCGACGAGACCCCTCCCGAACTGGAGCCCGCGCCCCCCACCGCCCCCTGAGGAGCGTCTGGCGTTTCGGGTGAATCGCTCGTCGAGCTTGTCGAGACGCGGTGATGGGTCTCGACAAGCTCGACCAGCGGGTTGAGTTCGACCAGCGGGTTGAGCTCGACCAGTGGGTTGACCTCGACCAGCGGGTTGACCTCGACCAGCGGTCGCGGGCGGCTACTGGACGCCGACGTCGTGGAGGTGGTGGCGGAGGTCGTGGAGGAGGTAGCGGCCGAGGGTGTCGAGGGTGAACAGCGAGCCGTTGCTGCGGGTGCCGGGGCGCGGCCACTCGTCCTCGGTGACGGTGGCCCAGGCGGCGGCGTTCGCCTGGGCTGCGTCCGCGATCTCGGTGGAGACGGTCGTCGGATGCTGCTCCCAGTAGCGGTCGGCGATCGCGGCGGCGTCCTGGTCCCAGTTCGGGAACGGCGGGTTGTCCTGCGCCCGGATCAGCTCGATGCGTCCGGTGAAGACGCGCAGCACGTCCCGCACGTGGCAGCCGTACTCCAGCGGCGACCAGACCGCCGGTGCGGGCCGGTCCGCGACCTCCGGACGGGCGAGTACCGCGGCCCAGGGTGCGGTCGCGGCCAGCACGAGCGCCGACAGGTCGCGCGTGTCCACGTTCCCGGCGAGATAACCGCACTCGGGGCAGGGACGCTCCAGCACGAACGTCCAGTCCTTCTCATCCGGCTCGGGAGCCTGCGGTGACTGCATCGGCTCAGGATAAACACGCGCGGGCATTCGCAACACCACCGATCCGGAGTCCAGATCGAGCGGCTCCGGACCGGAACCACCCTTCTCGGCCTCGACGATCAGCATCTTCTCCGTGTCGAGTTGCTCCCGGGTGTGCCGGAGTCCGGGGTTGAAGATCTCGAAGAAGTCGCTCATCCGGGGTCCCCGCGGAGTTGTTCGGGGGAGCGCAGCGGAGGAGAAGAACTTCGTGGGGTGTTCATCCGATCAGCGCTGCAACAGCTCGGCGAACTCCGCCACGCGGTGCAGGCTGATGCCGTTCCGCTGCTCCGCCGCGATGGTGTGGAACGAGGTCGGCGACAGCATCAGCAGCGGCGCCATGCCGGGGTCGCGGGTGTGGATGCTCACCTGCAGGCCGCGGGTCGGCTGCTCGTACGGCAACTCGGTGGCGAGCCGGCCGATCAGCGGCGCGGTCGCGGCCCGGTTGGGGTCGCTCCACGAGTGGGCGATGGCCGCCATGGACGCCTCGTCCACCTCCACCCAGACCGCCCAGACGAACACGTCCGACTCCGGCGCGACCACTGGCAGCTGGATGTGTCCGCGGATGTAATGCCTTGTCCTGCCATGGAACGGCAGGATGCAGACGTCCGGGGTCAGCTCGGCCTCCAGGCGCTCTCCCTCGCTGACGGCGAGCCAGTCGTCCGGCGCCGACGAGCCGAGCACGCGGCTGAGGTCCCGGTGCACCTGCCGGCACACGTCGCACGGCGCGCTCGAACCGCTAATCACCGAGACCATGCCGACAATCCTCCACCACTGTGGCGGGTCGCGTCCGGCGAAAGGCTGAATTGCTACCTGTGGGATTCCGTGGGACCGATCAGTCCGCCATGTGGGATTCCCTGGTCGTCGGGGCCCACCGGCGAGGGTCCCGCTGCGCGGGCGGCGCCATGCCGGAGGCTGCGTCCGGGTTAGGTTGGCGGGTATGCAGCTCGGGGTCGATTTCGGAACCACCCGCACGATCGTCGCCCACGCGGACCGGGGCAACTACCCGATCGTCACCTTCAGTGACGCGGACGGGGACGCGCACGAATTCTTCCCGTCGCTGGTGGCGCTGCGGGACGACCAGCTCGTGTACGGCTTCGAGGCCCTCGCCTCGGCCCGGCGCGGTGCGCCCCTGCTGCGCTCGGTGAAGCGGCTGCTGGGTGAACCGTCGGCGACCGCGGACACCCCCGTGCGGATCGGGCCGGCGACCTTCCCGCTGCTGACCGTGCTGACGGGCTTCCTCGGCGCCCTGCGGACGGCGCTCGGCAGCGCGTCCAACATCGCGGCCGAGTTCCGGGCCGCGAAGGCTGCGCGGACGGTGGTGTCCGTCCCCGCGCACGCCCACGGTGCACAGCGGTTTCTCACGCTCGAGGCGTTCCGGCAGGCCGGCTTCACCGTGTCGGGGTTGGTCAACGAGCCGTCCGCGGCCGGGTTCGAGTACTCCCACCGCCAGGGCCGGACGCTGACCTCGCGCCGCAACCAGGTGCTGGTGTACGACCTCGGCGGCGGCACGTTCGACGCGTCCCTCGTCGAGGTGGCCGGCACCCGGCACGAAGTGGTCGGCTCGGTGGGGGTGAACCGGCTGGGGGGCGACGACTTCGACCAGGTGCTCGCCGGGCTCGCTCTGGAGGCTGCCGGCGCGACCGGACTGGACGAGGCCGCGCGCCGCCAGCTCCTGGACGAGTGCCGCGAGGCCAAGGAACGGCTCAGCCCGCAGTCGAAACGGATCACCGTCGAGGTCTCCGGTCAGGCGGTGACCGTGCCGGTCGAGGGGTTCTACGAGGCCGCCCGGCCGCTCGTCCACGCCAGTCTGGACGCGATGGCGCCGCTGGTGGCCGCACTGCCGGACGAGGTCGACACGATCGGCGGTCAGGTGGCCGGGATCTACCTGGTCGGCGGCGGCAGCGGCCTGCCGCTCGTGCCCCGGCTGCTGCGGGAGCGGTTCGGCCGCCGCGTGCACCGCTCGCCGTACCCGGCCGCGTCCACGGCGATCGGGCTGGCGATCGCGGCCGACCCCGCGTCCGGCTACTCGCTGTCGGACCGGCTCTGGCGCGGCTTCGGCGTGTTCCGGGAGCTGGACGGCGGCCGCGCGGTCGGCTTCGACCAGCTCGTGGACCGGGACACCATGCTGCCCGCGCACGGCGAGCTGACGGTCACCCGGCGGTACCGCGCCGTGCACAACGTGGGCTGGTACCGCTTCGTCGAGTACGCGGACGTGGCCCCGGACGGCGAACCCCGCGGCGACCTGGCCCCGTTCGCCGAGGTGCGGTTCCCGTTCGACCCCTCGCTGCAGGGACGCTACGTGCTGGACGCCGTCCCCGTGGAGCGCTGGGACCACGGTCCGATCGTCGAGGAGTCCTACCGGATCGATCCCCACGGCATCGTCAGCGCCCGGATCACCGACACCGCCACCGGCTACAGCCAGGTCTACGGCCTCGGCAACTGACTGGCCCTCGCGGACCGCTGGCGTCCCGTCCACCGCTGGCGTCCCGTCCACCGCTGGTGCCCCCGGACCGCGGGCGCCGCCCCCAAACCGCTGGTCGAGCTTGTCGAGACCTGTCGCCACGTCTCGACAGGCTCGACGGTCGGTTGGGGTGGTCGCCACGTCTCGACAGGCTCGACGATCGGTTGGGTGAGTCGGTTGGGGTGAACGGAAAGGGACCCGTCCCCTTTCCGTTCAGGGACTCAGGCGGTCAGTTCCACCACCTGGCGGACGCCTCGGTGGTGGAAGGAGAACCGCAGGCGCGTCCAGCTGTGCGGGAGGGCCGGACGGACGGCCCAGCCGTCCTCGCTCAGCGTGAGGCCGGCGAAACCGAAGACGACCGCCTGCCACAGGCCGCCGGCCGACGCACCGTGGATGCCGTCCGCGGCGTTCGCGCGGACGTCGAGCAGGTCGGCCCTGGCTGCCCGCAGGAAGTGGGCGTACCCGGTCTCCGGGTCGCCGGCGCGGCAGGCCATCACCGCGCTGATCGCCGGGCCGAGGCTGGAGCCCAGCTCGTGGTCGGTGCGCGGGTCGTAGTAGCGGTAGTTGGTCTCCACCTGCTCCGGCGTGAACAGCTCGGGCAGCAGGTAGCACAGCATCAGCACGTCCGGCTGCTTGAGGTTCTGGGTGCGGTTGCAGCCCTCGATGCCGTGGATCTGCTGCATGGACAGCGTCCGGGCGGGGTCGCGCAGCACGGCCTGGTCGGCGTCCTCCAGCCCGACGTAGCCGCTGAACTGCTCGATCAGCCCGGTCTCGTCGACGGCCAGGTGGATGCGGGCGGCCACGTCGGCCCAGCGCGCACGCTCGGCATCGTCCAGCTCCAGCCGTTCGGCCAGCGCGGACGCGACGTCGGGCGCCGTCCGCTGCAGGTGGTCCCACACCTCCAGCGCCGAGCGCAGGTGCCAGGCGGCCAGGTGGTTGGTGTAGGCGTTGTCGTCGACGTGCTCGTGGTACTCGTCGGGGCCGATCACGTCGCGGTAGTGGAACTGGCCGTCCGGCTCCTCGACCGCGGCGGACGCCCAGAACCGCGCCCCGTCCAGCACCAGCTCGGCACCCTGGGTGCGCAGGAACTCCTCGTCGCCGGTCACCCTCACGTACTGCAGCAGCGCGTAGGCGATGTCCGCGGTGATGTGGATCTCGATGTCGCCCGTCCAGATCCGGACGAGTTCCTCCGGCCTCGCGTCCTGCTGCACCCAGGTCGGGGTCACCTCGTCGCCGGTGCCGGCGCTCTCCCACGGGAACTGCGCGCCGCGGAAGCCGTTGTGCGCGGCCTTCGCCCGCGCCCCGGCCAGCCGCCGGCACCGGTAGGCGAGCATGTTGCGGGCCACGTCGGGCTGGGTGAAGGTGAACACCGGCAGCATGAAAGTCTCGGTGTCCCAGAACACGTGGTGGCGATACCCGTAGCCGGACAGGGTTTTCGCGCCGATGGACGCGTCCTCGGTGAACCGGGGCGCGGCGATCACCAGCTGGAACAGGTTGTAGCGGACGGAGAGCTGCGCCTCCGGGTCCCCGTCGATCTCCACGTCGCCGTCGACCCACACCTGCCGCCACGCCGCCGCGGAGGCGGCCAGCGACCGCTCCCAGCCCTGCTCCGCGAGCCGGTCGGACGCCTCCCGCGCCACCGCGAGCGGTCGGTCGGTGTCGAGGCCCGGCACGATCCCCACCGAGCGGACGATCTCCACCGGCTGCCCCGCGCGCAGCGTCAGCACGTAGTCGCACGCCGGGGCGCCGTCCGCGTCGCCCGGGGTGAACTCGGCCGGCGCCGACAGCTCGGTGCGGACCACGGTCGCCACCGGGATCCCGGACGCCCTGGTCACCGCGACCAGCGCCACCCCGTCCTCGCCCGCGGACTGGCCCACGAGCCGCCAGTGCAGCAGCCCGGTGTTCTCCACGTGGATGCTGGCGCCCGCCCGCACCCGCAGGCGCGCCTCGCCCTCCGCGAGCGTGACCGTCGTCCGCAGCATGGCCGCGTGCGGGTCGACGAGGCTCACGAACCGCTCGTGGGAGACCTCGACCCGGGCGCCGCCGGGGTCTGCCTGCCAGGTGAAGGCGCGGGCGAACAGGCCGGTGCGCAGGTCGAGGCTGCGCCGCATGCCGGACGCCGCATCGTCGTCGGTGAGCACGCGCTGCCCGTCCAGCCAGAGGTCCAGACCCCACCAGCGCGGCAGGCCGGCCAGTTCGGTGACGTTCACGGGCATGTCGTCCCACACCCGGTGCATGAACGAGCCGGCGTTCTCCTTCGGATGGCCCTCCTCGAAGCTGCCCCGGACGCAGAAGTTGCCGTTGCCGATCGTGAAGACCGTCTCCTCGTGCCGCAGCCCCGCGGCGTCGAAACCGTCGCGGCGGACGGTCCACGCGCCGGCGTCCTCCCAGTCGGCGGCCGTCGTGGTCGTGTCCGGCGATCCCATCAGCACATCCCCAAGGTCGTTGGTTTCCCGCGCGGAGCGGAGTCGGCCGTCCAGCAGGCTAGCAGCCATCTTGATCGATCAAAACCCCCCGGAAAAACCATTGACGTCCCCGAACGGGGGACAGATACTGGAGGGGCTTTGATCGTTCAAAGTCTGGCTGCGAAGGAGCGCCGATGGCCAACGGAGCGAGGGACGGCCGGCCCACCATGGTGTCTCTGGCGCGCGACCTGGGGGTGTCCCGCCAGACCATCTCGAACGTCCTGAACAACCCCGACATCGTCAACGAGCGAACCCGTGCCCGCGTCCTGGCCGCGATCGAGGAGACCGGCTACCGGCCGTCCGCGATCGGCCGGGCACTGCGGACGCAACGGTCGATGACCATCGGGCTGCGGCTCTACCCGGCGATCGACGGCATCAACGGCGCGATCATGGACCGCTTCACCCACAGCCTCACCGAGTCCGCGCAGCTCCACGGCTACCGGCTCACCCTGCTCAGCGCGGCGGACGCGCCCACCGAGGTGAAGAGCCTCGAAGCCCTGCACCACGTGTCGGCGATCGACGCCGCCGTGCTCACCGACACCTTCCTCGACGATCCCCGGCCGGCGGCGCTGGGCGCGCGCGGGCTGCCGTTCGTCGCGTTCGGCCGGCCCTGGGGCGACCCGGACGCACCGCATGCCTGGGTGGACGTGGACGGCCGCGCGGGCACCCTCGCCGCCACCACGTACCTGCGGGAGCGCGGCCACACCCGGATCGGCTTCCTGGGCGTGGACGCCACCGGTGTGAGCGCCGACCGGCGGGAGGGCTGGGCCGCCGGCATGGCCGGCAGTGGCGTGGCCGGACGCGACCTGCAGGTGCTGCTCGCCCACGACTTCGCCCGCGACGGCGCCGAGGCCGCGGCCGTCCTGCGGGACCGGGGCGCGACCGCTCTGGTCTGCGCCAGCGACTCGCTCGCCCTCGGCGCGGTGGGCGTGTTCCGCAACGAGTCCGCCGACATCCCGGTGATCGGCTTCGACGACACCCCCGTGGCCAGCGCGGTCGGCATCTCCAGCGTCGCCCAGCCGGTGGAGGCGGCCGCGGAGCAGATCATCGGCATCCTGCTGGGCCTGCTCGCCGGAGGCCCGCCGCGGCGGGTGCTTCTCGAGCCCACGCTCGTGCTGCGGAACCTGGAGCAATTCGCCTCCTGACCGAAAGGAACCCGAACATGCCCACCCTCTCCAGCGCCCGGGTCGCAGGCACCACGGTGGCGGCCGTGGCGGCGCTCGCCCTGGCCGGCTGCTCCGGGCGCCGATCCGGCCGCCCGGAGCAGTCGAGGGTGGTCGTGTCCGTTTGCTGAAACCCCGCCCAAACGAAGGGAACCAGAATGATCCGTTCGAACCGAACCGTCGTCGTGGCGCTGGCCGCGGCGGCCGTCCTCGGGCTGTCCGCCTGTGGGGGCGGCGGCTTCTCGTCCGAGACCTCGTCCACACCGGCGGCGAGTGCCTCGGCCAACACGAATCCGGTGACCGTGCTGATCGGCTCCTCCGGCGACGCGGAGACGACCTCGGTGAAGACCGCAGTGGCCGCGTGGTCGGCGACGTCCGGCGTGCCGGCAGAGGTGAAGGTCGCGTCCGACCTGGTCCAGCAGGCGACCCAGGGCTTCGCCGGCGGCAAGCCCGATGACGTCCTCTACGTGTCCACCGACCAGCTGGCCGGCTGGGCGAAGAACGGGTCGCTGGAGGCGTACGGCGACCAGCTGACCAACAAGTCCGACTTCTACCCGGGCCTGGTCAGCGCCTTCACCTACGAGAACACGTTCTACTGCGCGCCCAAGGACTTCTCCACGCTCGCGCTGGTGATCAACTCCGACATGTGGTCCGATGCCGGGCTCACCGACGCCGACGTGCCCACCACCTGGGACCAGCTCGAGGCCGTGGCCAAGAAGCTGACCAAGGGCAAGCGCGTGGGGCTGGCCTTCAGCCCGGAGATCGCGCGGGTCGGCGTGTTCATGGCCCAGGCCGGCGGCGGCCTGCTCAGCGCGGACGGCGGGGCCCAGGCCGACGCCCAGCCGAACGTGGACGCGCTCACGTACGTGAAGAAGCTGATGAACGAGGGCGTGGCGGCCTTCTCCAGTGACCTGGGCGCCGGGTGGGGCGGCGAGGCCTTCGGGAAGAAGCAGGCCGCGATGGTGATCGAGGGCAACTGGATCACCGGCGCCATGACCAGCACGTACCCGGGCGTGAAGTACACGGTGGCCGAGCTGCCGGCCGGCACCCAGAAGGGCACCCTGCAGTTCACCAACTGCTGGGGCATCTCCGCCGACGGCGACAACAAGGCCGCGGCGCTGAACCTCGTGGAGTTCCTGACCACCACCGACCAGCAGCTCACGTTCGCCAAGGACTTCGGCGTGATGCCGTCCGTCCAGTCGGCCGCCGAGGGCTACAAGAGCGCCAACCCGGCGATGGTGCCGTTCATCAACGGTGCGGAGTACGCGCAGAACCTGCCGGCCATGGCCGGTGCCGCTGACGTGCTGAAGGACGTCAACAGCCAGCTGTCCGGCCTGAAGTCGAAGGACCCGAAGGCGATCCTCGACAGCACCCAGAAGAACCTCCAGGCGATCACCGGCTGATGAGCGCGACCCAGAGGCCGGTGCGGGCGGAGGCGCCCGCGCCGGCCGGGGAGAGCCGCCGGCGGACCCGGCCCAACAGCCAGGCCGGCGCCGGCTGGCTGTTCGTGCTGCCGATGGTGCTCGTGCTCGGCATCTTCCTGTTCCTGCCGGTGCTGATGGCCGCGTGGGTGTCCGTCTCCGACTGGGGCGGACGGGGTGCGCCGTGGGGCGGCAACGTGCACTTCGTCGGCGGCGCCAACTACGCGCAGGTGCTCGGCGGGCAGGGCCTGGCCGGACGGGACTTCGGCACGTCGATCCGCAACAACCTCTACTACGTGATCCTCGTGGTGCCGTTGCAGACGGCGCTGTCGCTGATGCTGGCCTTCCTGGTGAACAAGCGGGCGCTGAAGGGCAAGGGCTTCTACCGGACCGCGTTCTACTTCCCGTCCGTCACCTCGTCGGTGGCGATCACCGTGCTGTGGTTGTTCCTGTTCTCCGCATCGGGGGCCGTCAACGCGGTTCTGGGCTGGTTCTCGATCAACGGGCCGAACTGGTTCCAGAACCCGGACGGGCTGATCCACCTGATGCTGGGCGGCGGGGACGGGCCGGCGGCGCTGCAGGAACCGGCGCTGTTCGGGATCAGCACCTGGGAGTGGATCGCGGGGCCATCGGTGGCGATGACCGCGTTCATCCTGATGGCGGTGTTCACCACGTCCGGCACGTTCATGCTGCTGTTCCTCGCCGCCCTGCAGGCGATCGGCGAGGAAACCGAGGAGGCCGCCATGGTCGACGGGGCCACCGCCTGGCAGCGGTTCTGGTACGTGACCCTGCCGATGCTCCGTCCGACGGTGTTCACGGTGCTGACCCTCGGCACGATCGGCACCTGGCAGGTGTTCGACCAGATCTACACCGGTACCCGCGGCGGTCCGGCGAAGACCACGCTGACCCCGGCGTACCTGTCCTACGACGCGGCCTTCCTCTCCCAGGACTGGGGTCGCGGGGCGGCGATCGCATTCGTCCTGTTCGGGATCATCGTGCTGTTCACCGTCCTGCAGCGACTGGTGCTGGGGGCGTCGGGCGGTGGCCGGTCGAGCCGCCGGCTCGAGCGGGCCGAGCTGATCGCCAGGGAACGGACCACCCAGCAGGCCGCCGCAGGGACGGCCGTCCCGTGACGGGAAGGAGGGACCGATGAGTTCCACCGACGCGGCCCGTCGCCACGCCGGGGAACGGCACGGCGCCGGCCACCTGGCCACCTACGCCGTGCTCACCGCGCTGGCGATCGCGTACATCTTC
The DNA here is from genome assembly GCF_029975155.1 of Propionicimonas sp. Taxonomy (GTDB): domain Bacteria; phylum Actinomycetota; class Actinomycetes; order Propionibacteriales; family Propionibacteriaceae; genus Propionicimonas. Next base: position 25,969 of record NZ_JARKPQ010000324.1, read on the forward strand.
CCGTTCCTGGTGCAGGTGGCGAACTCGTTCAAGACCGACGAGGAGGCCACGATCGCGGGCATGGCACTGTGGTCGGCCAACTGGACGACGGCCGCCTACCGGACGCTGTTCGCGAACTCGAACTTCGCCCTGTGGACGTTCAACTCGTTCCTGGTCACCATCCTGGTCACGCTGGGCCGGGTGTTCTTCGTCTCGCTGGCCGGGTACGCGCTGGCGCGGCTGCGGTTCCCCGGACGGCAGGCGGTCTACCTGATGCTGGTGGCGGTGATGTCGGTGCCGGCGGTGGTGCTGCTGATCCCCAAATTCCTGGTGATCAAGACGCTGGGGATCTACGACAGCTATCCCGGCATGATCCTGCCGCTGCTCGTGGACGCGGCCGGGGTGTTCATCATGCGCAACTTCTTCGAATCGATCCCGGTCGCGGTGGAGGAGGCCGCCCGGATCGACGGCGCGGGCACCTTCCGCACCTTCTGGTCGGTGGTGCTGCCGATGTCTCGCCCGGCGCTGATGACGATCATCATCCTGAGCTTCCAGGGTTCGTGGAACGAGCTCAACCACTTCATCGTCTCCACCCAGAGTCCCGAGCTGACCACGCTGACCAAGGGAGTGGCGTCCCTGGCGTCCGGCCAGTTGTCCGCCGGCAACCAGTACCCGATCAAGCTCGCCGCAGCAGCCCTGATGACCATCCCGGTGGCCATCATCTTCTTCATCTTCCAGAAGCGGATCATGAACACCTCCGGCGGCGCCGTGAAGGAGTGACTTCTTTCCCGCGTGGACGCCCCGTGCCTGCGTCCCCACGGAACCGGTGCGTGTCAGGAGCACCGTGAAGGAGTGAGCTGATCGAGGCGGGTGCCCTTCGTGACGCCGGCGTTCGCAAGCTCGCGACGGCTCCTCAGGGCCCAGAACGAGGGCGCGTCACGAAGGGCTGGCGTGCTGTGCGAGGAACGAGTCCGAATCGGGTCACGAAGGCTGACGCGATCTGCGCAGCAGACGCCCGGCGTCGGGTGCGCCACCGCCGAAGGCGACGATTCAGTGCGCAAATCGAATCGTCCCCCGTCCACTACCGTCATCCCGGCGGGGTGTCGGCTCCGCGCTGGCTGGCCGGCGTGGACCCCCCGCACGCCGGCCCGGGGATCACCCGATCAGGGTCACTCCCGCCAGCGCCACCCGGAAACCCTTGCCAGTGGTGGTGTTTCCGCACGTCACCCCGGACTTGGCGCTCTCGCACACCCACGGCCCCTTCGCCACCTTCCGGCCGTAGGGCAGCACGGCCAGCTTCTGCCCGTCGTAGGCCACCGACGGGAGCTTGGCGTGCTTCCACCAGCCGACGTACTCGCCGTTGGTCTGGGGCAACGCCTCCGCGCCGCCGCTGCAGAAGTAGTCGGCCTTCTCCACCAGGGAGACGCCGGTGACGTCCAGCTCGGCGCCCGGACACACCTCGTCCGGGCTCGGCACCCGCGAGGTGTCCATGCCGTTCGGGAAGTGGCACAGCGCCCATTCGGCGTACAGCGCGCACCAGATCCGTCCGGTGGGACTGGCGAAATGGGCGCTGTCGTAGCTGTTGACGTCGATCGCGCCCGATGCGGCGGGGATGGTCGGTGCCGTTGACGTCGGGCTCGCCGGGCTGGTCGGACCGCTGGGCCCGGACACAGCCGGCGTCGGCCGTTCGGTGACGACCGGACGCGGAGTCCACTGTGGTGAGGATGTGCATCCGGTCAGCAGGCACAACAGCAGGAGCCGCATGCCGAGGCCACGCGTCATTGGGAACCCCGCTCGTCCGCCCCCCGAGTCTGTGGACAGTCTGCCGCCCTCCTCACCCTGCCGCCTGAGAACAGCAGAAGAATTTCCCACCCGTCGGCAGAATGCTGAGGGTGGACGCAACTCGACGGACGCTGGTGCTCGGCAGCGGTGGCACCACCGGCCTCGCCTGGGAGATCGGAGTGCTCTCCGGACTGGCCGACGCCGGCATCGACGTGACCGCGGACCGGATCGTCGGCACCTCTGCCGGAGCCCTGCTCGGTGCCCGGCTCGCCTCGGGCTCACCCCTTCCCCGTCATCCCGGCCCCCTCCCCCGTCATCCCGGCCCCCTTCCCCGTCATCCCGGCGAAAGCCGGGATCCCCTGCTCCTGCCTGTGGACTCGACCGCCCTGATGGACGCGACCCTGTCCGTGCCGGCACTGGTGAGGCTGCTCGCCGCTCAGCTCTACCCGAGCCGGCGGCACGCGCTGGCGTGGCTGGGTCGGCGGGCGGCGCGCGAATGGACGCCGGAGGCGTCGCAGACCTGGATCCGGCAGCTGGCCGGCGACCTCGCCGGACGCCCCTGGCCGGAGCGGCTCGTGGTCGTGGCGACCGACGCCACGACCGGCCGTCCGGCCTTCTTCAGCGCCGCCCAGCCGGCCGACCTGGCTGCCGCGGTCGCGGCCAGCTGCGCGATGCCGGGCGTCTTCCCCGCCGTGAGGATCGACGACCGGCTGCTGTTCGACGGCGGCCTCCGCTCGCCGGTCAACCTCGACGTGGCCGGCCCGGCAGGGGTGGTCCTGGCCGTGGCACCGCTGACCGGGGCGCTGCGACCCGACCGCCGGCCGGCGACGCAGGCGGCGCTGTTGCGCAGGGCCGGCGCCCGGGTCCTCCTGCTCACCCCGGACGCGGCCGGCCGGCGCGGCATCGGCGTCGATGTCCTGGCCGCCAGCCGGGTGGACGCGGCCCACCGCGCGGGCCGGGCGCTGGGCGTCCGCCGTGCCGAAGAGGTGCGGGCCCTCTGGGAGGATCCCGAGCCAACGGGGTAGATGCAGGGTGCCCGTCCGGAGCGCGAGCGGGGTCTCGCCGGATCTGGGCGGGGATGCCGCGCCGCGCGGGCCCCGAATACAGTTTCAGACGTCAGCAGCACAGGGGAGGCCCGATGTTCCGCAAGATCCTGGTCGCCAACCGGGGTGAGATCGCCGTCCGGGCGTTCCGCGCCGCCACCGAGTTGGGGATCGGCACCGTGGCGGTCTTCCCCTACGAGGACCGGCACGCCGAGTACCGGCTGAAGGCGGACGAGTCCTACGAGATCGGCGAGCACGGCCACCCCGTCCGCGCCTACCTCGATGTGGACGGGATCATCGCCGCAGCCCAGCACGCCGAGGCGGACGCGATCTACCCCGGCTACGGGTTCCTGTCGGAGAACCCCGACCTGGCCCAGGCCTGCGCGAAGGCCGGGATCACGTTCATCGGCCCCAGCCAGCAGGCTCTCGAACTCGCCGGGAACAAGGCCCGGGCGATCGCCGCGGCCCGCGAGGCCGGCCTGCCGACGTTGCAGGGCACCGAGCCCAGCGCGGACATCGACACCCTGCTGGCCGCGGCCGAGACGATCGGGTTCCCGCTGTTCGTGAAGGCGGTCAGCGGCGGCGGCGGCCGTGGCATGCGCCGGGTGGACTCCCCCGAGGGCCTCGCGGCGGCGCTGGCGGAGGCGATGCGGGAGGCCGAGTCGGCGTTCGGCGACTCGCGGATGTACCTGGAGGAGGCGGTCGTCCGTCCGCGGCACATCGAAGTGCAGGTGCTGGCGGACGCCACCGGCGAGGTGATCCATCTGTTCGAGCGGGACTGCTCGGTGCAGCGCCGCCACCAGAAGGTGGTCGAGGTCGCGCCCGCACCGAACCTCGACCCGGAGTTGCGCCGCCGGATCTGCAGCGACGCCGTCCGGTTCGCCCGGCACATCGGGTACGTGAACGCCGGCACCGTGGAGTTCCTGCTCGGCGAGGACGGGCGCTACGTGTTCATCGAGATGAACCCGCGCATCCAGGTGGAGCACACGGTCACCGAGGAGGTCACCAACGTCGACCTGGTCTCCTCGCAGATCCGGATCGCTGCCGGCGAGACCCTCGTCGGCATGGGGCTGACCCAGGACGCGATCCAGGTGCGCGGGTTCGCGCTCCAGTGCCGGATCACGACCGAGGACCCGGCCAACGGCTTCCGTCCGGACACCGGCACGATCTCGGTCTACCGCACGCCCGGCGGGGCCGGCGTCCGGCTCGACGGTGGCGTGGTGTTCGCCGGGTCGAGCGTGGGCGCGTACTTCGACTCGATGCTGGTGAAGCTGACCTGCCGCGGGGCCGACCTGCGCAGCGCCGCTCGCCGCGCGTACCGGGCGCTGACCGAGTTCCGGGTGCGGGGGGTGTCGACGAACATCCCGTTCCTGGAGGCGGTGATCTCCGACCCCGACTTCCTCGCCGGCCGGGCCACGACCTCCTTCATCGACGAGCGGCCCGATCTGCTGCACTTCCACATCCCGGCCGACCGGGGGACGAAGCTGCTCACGTACCTGGCCGAGGTGAGCGTGAACAAGCCGAACGGCGAGCCGCGGACGCTGCTGCGGCCGCAGGCCAAGCTGCCCGTGCTGCCGAAGGCGGTGGCATCGGCCCCCCCGCCGGCGGGTTCGCGGCAGCGGCTGCTGGAGGTGGGTCCGGCGCAGTGGGCAGCGGAACTGCGCGCGCAGAGGGCCGTGGCGGTCACCGACACCAGCTTCCGGGACGCGCACCAGTCGCTGCTGGCCACCCGCGTCCGCACCCGCGACCTGCTGCACGTCGCGCCGGTGATCGCGCGGACGCTGCCGCAGCTGTTCAGCGTGGAGGCGTGGGGTGGGGCCACCTACGACGTGGCGCTGCGGTTCCTCAAGGAGGACCCGTGGGACCGGCTGGACGCCCTGCACCAGGCGATGCCGAACGTCCCGTTGCAGATGCTGCTGCGTGGTCGGAACACGGTGGGCTACACGCCGTATCCATTGGCTGTGACGAGGGCGTTCGTGGCCGAGGCGGCCCGGTCGGGGTTGGACGTGTTCCGGATCTTCGACGCACTGAACAACATCGACCAGATCCGGCCGGCGATCGAGGCGGTGCTGGAGACCGACCACGCCGTCGCGGAGGCAGCCCTGTGCTACACGGGCAACATGACCTCGCCGGACGAGAAGCTGTACACCCTCGACTACTACCTGCGGCTCGCCGAGGAACTGGTCGAGGCCGGGGCGCACGTTCTGGCGATCAAGGACATGGCCGGTCTGCTGCGGGCGCCGGCCGCCGCGCAGCTGGTCACCGCGCTGCGGTCGAACTTCGACCTGCCCGTCCACCTGCACACCCACGACACCGCCGGCGGCCAGCTCGGCACCCTGCTCGCCGCGATCGACGCCGGCGTGGACGCGGTGGACGTCGCGGCCGCGTCGATGGCCGGCACCACCTCGCAGGTCTCCATGTCGGCCCTGGTCGCCGCCCTGGAAGGCACCGAGCGGGACCCGGGCCTTTCGCTGGCGGCGGTGACCGCGCTGGAGCCGTACTGGGAGGCCGTCCGCAGGCTGTACGCGCCGTTCGAGTCGGGCCTGCCGGGGCCGACGGGACGGGTGTACGTCCACGAGATCCCCGGCGGGCAGCTGTCGAACCTGCGGCAGCAGGCGATCGCGCTCGGGCTGGGCGACCGGTTCGAGGCGATCGAGGACATGTACGCCGCGGCGAACCGGATCCTGGGCAACATCGTGAAGGTGACCCCGTCGTCGAAGGTGGTGGGCGATCTGGCGCTGGCCCTGGTCGGCCGCAACGCCGACCCGGACGACTTCGAGGCGCACCCGGAGACCTACGACATCCCGGACTCGGTGATCGGCTTCCTCAACGGCGACCTGGGCGACCCGCCCGGCGGCTGGCCCGAGCCGTTCCGCACCAGGGCGCTCGCCGGGCGCGTGACGAAACCCGTGGTCTCGGAGCTGTCGCCCGAGGACGCCGCCGAGCTGGATGCGAAGCCCCGGCGCACGCTGAACCGGCTGCTGTTTCCCGGACCGCTGCGCGACTACGAGGAGGCCGTGGAGGCGTACTCCGAGCTCACGTCGATGCCGACGCGGGAGTTCCTGCACGGCGTCAAGCAGGGCGAGGAGGTGGAGGTGCAGCTGGAGCGGGGCAAGTCGCTGCTGCTGGGCATCTCGGCCATCGGCGACGCGGACGACCGCGGCATGCGCCAGGTGATGTGCACGGTCAACGGCCAGATGCGGGTGATCTCGGTGCGGGACGAGTCGGTGACGTCCACGGTCGCGATGGCCGAGCGGGCCGACCCGAAGGTGCCCGGCCAGGTGCCGGCCCCGTTCGCCGGCGTGGTCACCCTCGTGGTCGAGGTGGGCGACGAGGTGGCCGCGGGCCAGCAGGTCGCCACGATCGAGGCGATGAAGATGGAGGCCTCGATCACCACCCCGGTCGCCGGCACGGTCAAGCGGGCCGCGATCGGTCACGCCCAGGCCGTCGAGGGCGGCGACCTGCTCGTCGAGGTCGGCTGACGTCAGGCCGGGCCCAGCCGCCGCCGCAGGGTGGCCGGGGCGGTGAGCAGATAGGAGTTCCGGACGAACTCGGACACCTCGTCCCAGTCGGTGGTGGTGTCCAGGTCGAGACCCGTCCAGCCGGAGCCGCCGAGGTAGCCCGGCACGTAGGAGCCGGGCAGCGAGCGCAGGACGGACTGACCGTCGAGATCGGCCAGCACGAGGACCGACCGCGGGTGCTGCACCCACGTGCCGTCGACCTTGAGCGAGCCGCTGTAGTAGGCGAACACCTTGCCCGTGTAGAAGGCGGCCCTGCCGTGCGAGAGCTTCTCTGCGGCGCCGGGCAGCGCGAGGGCGATGCCGCGGACGCGCGCCAGCAGCGGGTCGTCCGGGTCGAACATCAGTGGGTGTTCCATGCTGCTCCTCTCCCTGGGCGGGGCGGCTCTACCGGTAGTCGTTCTCCTGCAGCGGGATCACGAACGCGCGACGCTCGCAGATCAGGCCGTCGCGCATCACGAAGACCTCGGCCATCGCGAGCCGCATCGCTTCGCCGGCGTCGCTGCGGACGTCGCCGGTCAGCTCCGCCATCACGGTGTCGCCCTCCTCGACGAGCCGGACGACGGTGAGTACCGGGGGCAGGCTGAAGCCCGGCTCGGTGATGTGCTCGGCGTAGCCGTCCTTGCCGGTGACGCGATAGGCGCCGAACACGGTCCAGGTGATGTCGTCGGTCAGGCAGGACAGGATCTGCGCGCGGTTGCCCGTCCGGAAGCCGTCCAGGTAACGCTCGACGGTCTGCTTGTTGCGGCTGGTCACGTCCTTCCCCTTCTGTCGGAAGCCCCCATTCCACACCTCCGCACTCAGAGCCGCCACCGTCATCCCGGGCTTGACCCGGGATCTCTGTGGGGTTGCGTCGCAGGGTGGGTGCGGGTCCCGGCGTTCGCCGGGATGACGCGTTCGCCGGGATGACGCGGGGGGCCGGGAGGGGGGCGTTCAGTGGCCGTGGGCCTGGTAGCGGCGGACGGCCTCGGCGACTCCGCCGGTCCACGCGGTGCCGTGACCGGGCAGGACCCAGTGGGCGGTGATGCCGTCCAGCGCGGCCAGGGACGCGTCCGCCTGTCCGGGATCGTCGGTGAACGGCGCGGGCGACGGCCCGTCCGCGCCGGTGAGCACGTGCCGGGTGGTCAGCGCATCGCCCACGAACAGGGCGTCCACGCCCGGGAAGTGGTAGGCGACGCTCCCGGGCGAGTGGCCGGGCAGCGGGATGACCCGCGGCGCTCCCGGCACGTCGAGCGTCTGCGCGCCGGCAAAGGTCTCGACCGAGTCGAGGTAGGTCGTCCGGAGCCCGCCCTTGCGCGCGGCGTATGCCAGGAAGCGCAGCAGCGCGACAGGGCGCACGTCGCCCCAGCCCGTGGACGGCTTGCCCTCGCCCCGTGCGCGCCCGGCGTCCGCCTCGTGCACCCAGACGGGAACGCCGTGCTCGCGGAGGCGTTCGGCGAAGCCGATGTGGTCCTCGTCGCCGTGGGTGAGCAGGACGGCCCTGACGTCGGCGAGGGAGTGGCCCATCGCCTCCAGCTCCGCGAGGAACTCGCGCCACTGTCCGGCGAGTCCCGCGTCCACGACGGTGACGCCGGACCCGTCCGAAACCAGGTAGCAGGCCACGATGTCGTTGCCCACGCGATGCAGATTGGGTGCGAGTTCCATCTCGGCCGCCTTCCGGATCGGTTGTGATAGCTAAGGTAGGTAGCTATCATAGCTAATGTCAATAGCCATGAAGGGGGCCGATCAATGCCCACTCCCGCCCGCACCTCGGTGGAGGGGATCGTCGCGGCCGGTCGCGCGATCCTCACCCGCGACGGACTCGAAGGGCTGACCATGCAACGCGTCGCGGCGGCGACCGGGGTGCGGGCGCCGTCCCTGTACAAGCGGGTGTCGGGACGGGCGGCCCTCGTCCGACTCGTGGCCGCGAACGCCGTCACGGAGTTGGGGCGCGCCCTCGATGCGGCGGCGACGAGCGGCGATCCCGTCCGCGATCTCCGGGCGCAGGCGATCGCGCTGCGGACCTTCGCGCAGCGCGATCGCCATGCGTTCGCGCTGGTGTTCGCCCCGCCCGCCGAGGGCGGCGTGACCGACCCCGCTCTCCTGGCCGACGCGGCGGCTCCCGTCCTGAGGGTGGTCACCGATCTCGTCGGGCCCGTACAGGCACTCAGCGCCGCCCGAACGGTCACGGCCTGGGCGTCCGGATTCCTGCGCATGGAACTCGCCGGTGCCTTCCAGCTGGGTGGCGACGTCGATCAGGCCTTCGACTACGGCATCTCCTTGCTGGTGGACGCGCTGCGCGAGGAGGCGCGCCACTCCTGACTGTGAGTTGGCCCACCGTGTCGAGTGGACGAATTCACGGTCAGGAGACCCGTCGCAGCATCTCGAGATAGTGCGGGCTGTACATCAGCCCGAGGACGTTGCCGAACGGATCGGCGACCACGGCGGTCACCCAGCCCTGGTCACCACGCTCGGTCGGCGGCTCCAGCACCGTAGCGCCGAGCGAGGCCAGGCGCTCGGCGGCGGCAGCCACATCGTCGACGTGCCAGTACATGACGGCGCCGGCCGGGCGGGCCGAATCGAGGCCGGCCGGACGGTAGGTGCTGCTGATCAGGCCCAGTTCGTGCTGGTGGTCGCCGATCCGGAACTCGATGTAGGCAGGGTCCTCCAGGGACGGTCGTGCGAAGTACGGCTCGATGCCGAGGACCGCGCGGTACCAGGCGGTGGCGGCCGGGACGTCGTCGACGAAGAAGTTGATGGTGGTGAGTCCGTGCAGCACGGCTGCTCCTTTCGGGATCAGTCCACGCTAGGCGGCATTTGGATCGACGAGACAGGGCCAAACCCCTGGTCGTCGAGCAGTCCAAATGGCCGGGTCGCCGGCCTGGATGCCCTCGCTCCCTCCGTCCCAGCCGGCTGGTTCGTCGCCCGCTCTCCGCAGGACTAGATGGCGTAGCCGGCTTCGAAACCCTCCACGACGGCGTCGCGGATCTTGCGCGGCCTCATGGCGTCGCCGACCAGCGTGAAGTCGATCCCGGCCGCCGACAGGGCCTCGCTCAGCGCGGTGTCGGGCTGGTAGCCGACCGCGATCACGACGGTGTCGAACGGTCCGAGGAGGCCGGTGTCGGTGACGACCTCCCCCGCACGGATCTCGAGCACTCTGCGGCCGAACTCGAACCGGGTCGCCGTCTGCCTGATCCGGGCTTCCAGTGGTGCGCGCAGCGTGGGGGACAGGTCCGCCAGCATGTCGTCGGTGAGCTCGACGACCGTGACCTGGCTGCCCCGGCAGGCCAGCAGCTCGGCGGTCTCCACGCCCACCGATCCGGCACCGATCACGGCGACGACGTTCCCCACGTGGGCCCGGTCGAGCAGGACGTCCTCCGCGGTCACCACCGTGGGCGAGTCGATGCCCGGAATGGCCGGGCGGACAGGATCGGATCCGGTGGCGACGATGATCCGGTCGGCGCCGCACCGGCCGAGGAACTCCGCGTCGACCGGGTGGCCGACGAACACGTCCACCCCGGTCGTGGCCAGCATGTTCTTCTCGTAGACCAGGCAGGCCCCCAGCTCGGACTTGAACGGGGGCCGGATGCCCGGCAGGACGTTGCCGCCGAGTTCGTCCGTGGCCTCGTACAGCCGGACGTGGTTCCCGCGGGCCGCGGCCGTGCACGCGGCCTCCATTCCCGCGAGTCCGCCGCCGACCACGACGACCTCCTTCGGCGTGCCCGACCTCTGCGTGAGGTCGTAGTCGAGTTCGTGGCCGGTGAGCGGGTTGTACAGGCAGGAGACGGGCTTGCCGTCCATGAGTTCGCTCAGGCAGTGGTTGCAGGTCAGGCAGATCCGGATCTGGTCGCGCTGGCCGTCCCTCGCCTTCCGGTAGAAGTCGGGGTCGCAGATCAGCGCGCGTCCGGTGGCGACGAGGTCCGCCTTGCCGGAGGCGATCACCGCGTCGGCGAACTCGGGTGTCTTGATCCGGTTCGCCACCGCCACCGGAACCGCGGCGGAGACGGCCTGCTTGATCGCGGCCGCGTCGTCCACGAAGGTGCCCAGCGGATCCCACGGGCCGCCGGCCACCCGGTTGGTCTCGTAGGTGGAGCCGGAGACGCTGATCGCGTCGATGCCGTGCTCCACGAGCAGCGCGCAGAGCTCGCCGGAGTCGGCGACCGTGAGTCCGTCCGGCAGGAACTCGTCGGCGGAGATCCGGTAGATCAGCGGGTAGTCGCGGCCCAGGGCGGCGCGCAACCCGTCCACGATCTCCAGGGGGAACCTCGCCCGGCCGGCCTTGTCCCGCCCGTACTCGTCGTCGCGGTGGTTGGTGTGCGGCGACAGGAACTGGTTGAGCAGGTAGCCGTGCGCGCCATGGATCTCGATCGCGTCGAAGCCGGCTCGCCGGGCCAGCACTCCCGCGTTGGTGAACGCCTGCACGAGCTCGGCGATCTCGGGGACGGTGAGCTCGTGCGGCATCGTCCGCATCACCGGACAGGGGATCGGCGACGGCGCGACCACGGTGCCGCCGGTCACCGCCGCGTTGGCCTGGCGTCCGCCGTGGAACAGCTGGACGGCGATCCGTCCCCCGGCGTCGTGGACCGCCTGGGTCAGGCGCTGCAACCCCGGCAGCAGTCCGTCGTGGTCGATGCCGAACTGGTTGGGGAATCCCTTCCCGGTCGGGTGGACGTACGCGGCCTCGGTGATGTTGAGCGCAACCCCGCCCCTGGCGCGAGCCACGTGATACGCGATGAACCGGTCTGTGACGGAACCGTCGAGCCCGCAGAGATTGACGACCATCGGCGGCATGATCCCGCGATGCGGCAGCTCCAGGCTGCCGATCGTCACGGGAGTGAAGAGATGCTGTGTACTCATTTTCGCGACCTCCCACGACATCGTTGTCGTGATTCAAGGCTACGTGTCCCGCGGCCGGTGAGCTCCCCGGGTGGGAGTACGTGCAGCCGGTCGGAGCCCGCCTGCAACGGGTTGCAGACCCCTGACGCGATCTGGCCACGCGGCGCGTCCGCCTCGTCACTGGAGTCACAGCTGGGCCCTCGCCTGGCCAGATCGCGACACGGTCCGATCGCGGCGACGCAGGCGCCTCCCGTCGGCAGTGTTCCCGGTCGTCCGGGGTCGTGTCGCGATCTGGCCACGCGAGCACGTGGATGTGACGGCGGGGACTCGTGGGACTGCTGGAGTGGCCGGATCGCGACAGCGCGTCCCGGGCGCGGCGACGACGTCAGGAGGCGACGATCCGCTCGATGGTGCCGATCGCGGTGCTGACGCCGTCCTCTACGACGACTCTCCGACGCAGGGTGGTCGCCTCGGCGAGGGCGTCCCGTACGGCGCTGGCGCTGGGTCTGCGCGGGTTGAGTGGCGCGGACGCGATCCCCAGCGTGCGGAGCCGGCTCGCCCAGAAGGGCTGGTCCAGGGTGAACGGCACGGGGATGGACGGGACGCCGGAGCGGGCGGCCTGGTGGGTGGTGCCGGCTCCGCAGTGGTGGACGATGGCTGCGCAGCGGGGGAAGAGCCAGTCGTGGGGGACCCAGCCGACCGGGTGGACGTTGTCGGGCAGGTCGGTGTCCGCGAGCCCGGCCCAGCCCGACGACAGCAGCACCCGGTGTGCGGACAGGCCCTCGAGGAGCGCGTCGCGGAGGGCGGTGGTGCCGGCGAAGCCCGCCATGGAGCCGAAGCCGACGTAGACGGGCGGCTCGCCGGCAGCGAGGAAGGCGGCCAGGTCCGCCGGCGGCTGCCAGCCGGGGTCGGCGGGCAGCCGCCACGGTCCGGTGATGGTCGCGTCGGGATGGGTCCAGTCCGCGGAGGCAGGCACGAGGACGGGCGACCAGGCCAGCAGGATGGGCACGTCGTCCCAGACGAGGCGGAGTCCGGGCCGGCCGAGTTCGCGGCGGACGCGGTTGATCCCGCTCCGGAAGGACAGGTCCCCGATCCAGGCGATGGCCGTGGCCGACGGCCGGTTCAGCCAGCGCGGGATCCCGGTCAGGCCGGAGGCCGGCGGCGGGTAGTCCCGGGTGGCCAGGGACGGCTGCAGCTGCGCGAAGATCAGCGGAATGCCCCGCTCCTGGGTGACGGAGGCGGCGTGGTAGACCGCCAGGGTGGACGCCACGACCGCGTCGGCTCCTTCGGCCGCGGCGTCGATCGCCTCGATCCAGGCGCGGGTGTTGAACCGGGCGATCGCGGCGAGCATCCGCATCGATGCGCGCCCGGACGAGATCGCCTCGTCCCAGCCGTGCGACCCCGCCGTGACGATGGATCGCGCGCTGCCGGGCAGCACCCGGAAGTCCAGTCCGAGCCGGGACGCGTCGGCCTCGGCGCCGTGGTCGGTGACCAGCACCACCTGGTGCCCGGCCCGGCGCAGGCCGGCGGCGAGCGCCACCAGCGGCTGGGTGTCCCCGGTGCTGCCGTAGCCGGTCACCACGATTCTCATGACGTCTCCCCGGTCTCGAACGGCGCGCACTGGGCCTCGACGATCCGGCGCAGCAGGCGGCGGGCGTCGTCGGGGTCGTAGGAGCTGGCGGCCAGGCCGTACGCCATGGCCGAGTACGCCAGCCAGATCGTCCACGTCGCCAGCTGGGCCGGCGACTCGTCGCCCAGTCCGTCGTCGGGGAAGAGGGCACGGATCGCGTCCAGGACGCCGGTGAGGCGCCGAAGGTTGGCCTCGTGCTCGGCGGCCCGCAGATAGGCCACAAAGTAGTCGCGGATCGCGTCGGACATGGCGATCGCGGCCTCGAGCAGGGTGCCCAGATAGGCCCAGACCCGCTCGGTGACCGACTCCGAGTCCGCGCCGGCCCGCGCGATCAGGTGCAGCGAGATCGCGGTCGACCGCTCCTCCCACGCGCGCAGGAACAGCGCGTCCTTGCTGCCCACCTTGGCGACCGTGCCGACCGCGACCCCGGCCTTCGCGGCGATCTGCGGGACCGTCGTCGCCCGGTAGCCCTGCGTCCAGAACAACTCCGTCGCCGCCGCCATCACCACCCGGTCCCGCTCAGCCTGCTGTTCCGCTCGAACACCCATGTGAAGCCGCCTAAAAGTGTGAACGCATTCACAGTATTGGGCGGCGTGACCGTGCGCAAACTGCCGGCCCGCGGCCGGGGCTGACTACGCCGGACTGGCGGGCGTGCGGCGGGCGAGCAGGACGGCGTCGCTCACCTGCAGCGTCTCGCCGTCCCGGGTCATGGTCCGCGGCCGCTGCTCGACCACGAGGGCTTCGAAGTCGTCGGTCAGCGCTGGCAGCAACTCCTCCGCGAAGAACATGGCGCTGCGCCGGCCGGGGCTGATCCGATCGGCAAGCTCTGGCGTGGGCGCATGGCCGACGACCAGGAGATGCCCGCCGGGTGCGACGGCGTGGGAGATCCGGCGGACGACGTCGGACATCCCGCCGTTCGGCGGGTGCAGGAAGTGGGTCGTGACCAGGTCGTAGGACCGGCCGTCCGCCGCGAAGCTGCGGGCGTCCACCTGCCACCAGTCGACCCGGTCGGCCACGCCCGCCTGCTCGGCGTGGCGAGCGGCCCGGGCCAGCCCCTTGGCCGAGAAGTCCGCGCCGGTGACCCGCCAGCCGTGTCGCGCCAGCCAGACCACGTCACCGCCCTCGCCGCAACCGAGGTCGAGCGCGGTCCCCGGTGCCAGACGGGACGCCTCGGCCACCAGTTGCGCGTTCGCGTGCCCGCTCCAGACCTGCTGCTCGCCCGAGTACCGCTCGTCCCAGCCGTCCGGCTCGAAGAATGCCCGCTCCTCTTCGTCGCTCGGCTCCGACCCTTCGGACGCGGGCCGGGCGGCGGGTTGCGGGGCAGTGGGATCCATGCCCCCAACCCTGCGCGCTCGGGGCGAGTTCGGCAAGCAGGCTTGTGGAATCGGCAAGGTCCCGCCTGGCGGCTCCTGCGTGGGCTCGATGCGATGGTGCCCGGTCACTCGACCCTCACCTCGCCCGGGCGCCGGCCACGAGCCGGCGGAAGCCCGCGGCGGCCTTGAACGCCGGCACGACCCCGGCCGGAATCTCGATGCTCTGACCGGTCTGAGGGTTGCGTCCCGTGCGGGCGGACCGGTCCCGGCGCTCGAAGGTGCCGAAGCCCGCGACGGCGACTCGCTCGCCGCCGGCCACCGCCGCCGCGATCTCCTCGAACGCGGCGGCGAGCACTGCGTCCACGGCCTTCGGGCTCAGGTCGGTCCTGCCGGACACGGTGCCGGCGAGTGTGGTTCGGTTCATGTGGGTCTCCTGTCTGGTGACGATCTTGTTGCAAATGATAATGGTTTTCGTTATGGTCCGCGACAGAAGCTGCGACGTGGTCGCCAGCCCGCCGGCCCGGCTCGTCTGGTGTGCTCGCACGAAGAAAGGACCTGCATGAGTTCCACTCGAACGAGGCCGCGAGCCGCGCTGGCGGCCGTCGCGCTGGCACTGGCCGTGGTGGTGACGCCGTTGACCGCATCGACGGCCCGCGCCGCGGACCTCGACGATCCGGTACGCCTGGAGACCGGGCACATCGACACGTTCAACCTCGCGCTGAACGGGGACAACTCGGTACGGCTCACCCTGAAGGAGGACGTCACCGGCTCGCACGTGCTGCGGACGCCGGAGTCGGTCGAGCTGTTCGTGAAGCGGGCGGCCCATCTGGAGAACCTGCCGCCCGCCTATCTGCCCGCGGGCGCGCCCACCGCACTGTGGTACCTCCCCCTGACCCAGGACCAGGACCTGATCTGGCCGGGCTGGGACACCCAGGGCGTGGCTTCCTACTACGGCAGCGACGCCAGTGTCGACATCGCGGTGAGCGCCGTCGACGGCCCCGGCGAGGTCTACCTGTGGTCGGCCGACACGTGGGGAGCGCCGAAGAAGCTGCTGACCGAGGGCTGGTCGTTCCCCGGCACCATTCACCAGGGCTTCCTCGCCCATGCGCACGCCAACTGGGGCTTCACCGCCCCCGGCACGTACCAGCTGACCGCCAATGCCACGGTGACCAGCAAGGACGGCGCGCGGACCTCGACCTCGAACACCGCGACCTACACCTTCGTCGTCCAGCCGCTGACCGACGAGCCGGATCCCGAGCCGGAGCCCGAGCCGGAACCCGAGCCCGGTGACACGTCGTTGACCATCGACGGCGTGGCCGGCCACTACCACACCGGCGGGGTGGCAGCCCTGACCGCGGTGCCGTCACGCGATGCCGGATCGGATCACTACCACTGGTTCACCCGTGCCTCCGAGGCGGACGGATGGGCCGTGGTCGACGGTGCCCATGGCGCGACCTATGGCTTCGTGGTCGCCGGGTCCCAACAGGTGAAGGCCGTGCTGTACGACGGGAATCACGAGGTGATCGCGGAGAGCGAGCCGGCGGCCATCGTGATCGACGATCACGGCAGCACCCCGGGCATCGGCCCGGAGCTGAGCGTCTCCCTGCCCGCGGAACAGGGCGCCCTGGCGATCAGCGTCGCGCCGGAAGGCCGGACCAGCGAACTGAGCGACCTCACGCTCAACGCCGAGGCCGACCGCTACCTCTCCGAAGGCTCGATCACCGGGATCACCGTCACCGACACCCGGCCGGGCGAACTCGGCTGGGCGGCCTCGGGCCGCGTCCGCGACCTGGTCACCGTCGAGGGGGCCGTCCTCGACGGCAAGTACCTGGGCTGGACGCCGAAGGTCGTGTCCTCCGGCGACGGCCGGTCCGTCGCCGCCGGCGCCCAGGTGGCACCCGGGTTCCCCGACGGCAGCGGCATCAAGGGCTGGAGTGCGCTCGGCTCCGCCGCGGCCGGCGCGTCGACGGGCACGGCCGTGCTCGGCGCCGATCTCCGGATCGAGGCGCCGACCACCACGTCCGTCGGTGACTACACCGGCGTCGTGCTGATCACCGTCATCTGATGCCGGCCCGGGGCGCCGGTCCGACCGGGCCGGCGCCCCCGATCTCCGAGGAGAGAGTTCGATGCGATGCCGCCGCCTGCTGTGTGCGCT
Source organism: Propionicimonas sp. (assembly GCF_029975155.1). GTDB lineage: Bacteria > Actinomycetota > Actinomycetes > Propionibacteriales > Propionibacteriaceae > Propionicimonas. Next base: position 42,204 of record NZ_JARKPQ010000324.1, read on the forward strand.
CGTGCTGGCCGGGCTGGTCGCGTGGCTCACGCCCGCCGCCACCGCGAACGCCGACTCCGAGTCCGGCCGTCAGACCTGGGCACTGGTGCCGGCCACAGCCAAGGGGCCGGACGGGCGAGGCGTTCTGGAGTACCTCACCGCTCCGGACGCGAAGCAGCGTGACCGGGTCGCCGTCCGGAACTTCGGCGACCGTCCCCTCACGGTCGCCCTGTACGCCCAGGACGCGATCCAGACCACCCGGAACGCCTTCGAGCTCCGCACGCCCGAGGAACCGGCGCGAGGTGTCGGTGCGTGGGTCCGGCTGGACAGGGCCGAGGTGACCGTGCCCGCTCACGGCGACGTCGTGGTCGGCTTCACGCTCCGCGTGCCCGCCAACGCCGAGCCGGGAGATCACGCCGGCGGCATCGTCGCGGTCAGCCGGGCCGAGGCGACCGCGAACGGCCCTGCGGTGCAGTACCGCGTGGGTACCCGGGTCCATCTCCGGGTCGAGGGGCCGGTCGCCCCGGCCCTCGATCTGGTCCTGGACGAGGCCACCTTCGCCGGCGCTCCGAATCCGGTCGCCCCGGGCGCCCTGCGGCTCGGGGCCAGGCTGACCAATGCCGGAAACGTCCGGCTCGCGCCCACTCTCCGCGTGCGCGCACATGCGTTGTTCGGCCTCTGGTCGGCCGTCAGGGACGTCGAGCAGGACGAGGTGCTGGCCGGCGGGGAGCTGGCGTCGTCGATCGACGTGCCCGAGGTGCCGCCCCTCGGCCCGTTGTGGGTCACCGTGGAGGTCTCCGAGGTCGGATCGCGCGGGCAGGACGTCACCGCTGCGGTGTCCGTGGCCGAGCACACGTTGGTGGTGTGGGCAGCGCCCTGGGCGCCCTGGGTCGCGGCCGCGACGCTGCTGCTGGGGGCCTGGCTCGCCGCGACGGTCCTGCGGCGCCGGCGAAAGACGCCGCCGCCGGCCACTTCGCTTGACGATAGTGATAATCATTCTTAATATAGATCGCATGAATCCCCTCCCGAGCACTCGGCTCGCCGCGCACTCTGGTGCCCGACCCGGCTTCTCGTTCGTCGCACTGGGCCGGCCCCTGCTCGGCGAGCGGCGCTGATGGCCAGCAAGAGCAGGATCGCCGCCGACGCCAGGCGTCGCGTGGTCGTGGCGCGGCATGCCGAGAGGCGTGCCCTGCTGCGCGGACGAAGCGTGGACCCGGCGCTGTCACCCGAGGAGCGGTCGGCGGCCATGGCGGCGCTGCACCGGCTGCCGCGCGATGCCAGCCCCGTCCGGCTCCGCAACCGGGACGCGATCGACGGCCGCCCGCGCGGCTACCTGCGCCGGTTCGGGCTCTCCCGGATCCGCGTGCGGGAGCTCGCCCACCGCGGAGAACTGCCCGGTGTCACCACGTCCAGCTGGTGACGAAGCGGAGCCGCCGAGGGGCCGGCCGCGATCCGAAACCAGATTTCTCGCAATGGAACCGACAGTTGGAAGGCGAGGTGGCTGATGGCCGTCCCGAAACACAGGACCTCTCGAGAGCTGGTCGACCGGTGATCCCGCTGCTCGTCGTGACCGGGGTCGACGCCACCTCGATGGCGGCCGCCACCGTCGGTCTGCAATGGGACCTGCCCGGCTCGGTCGTGATCCGCCACCACCTCGACGTGCCGGCCGCCGAGCTCACCCGCACGGTCAGCGACGCCGCGGGAGTGGTCGAGGAGGCCTCGATCGACCTGGACGGAGCGTGCGTCGGCTGCTCGCTGGACGAGGACCTGATCCCGGTCGTCGAGCGCCTCGCCCGCACGGGTCGCTGGGCGTCCATCGTCCTGCACCTGCCGCCGTCGATGGAGGCCCGGCCGCTGTGTCATGCGCTGGAACAGCACGAGGCGCTGCGGCGGCTCGTCGCGGTGGCCGCGGTGGTCGCCGTCCTGCGTGGTGGCTCCGTCCGGCACGACCTGCTCGGGAGCGCGGGACTGCTGGACATCGGCGCCGAGGCGGCTCCCGACGACGACCGTGGCGTCGGTGAGGTGCTGGCCGCCCAGGTGGAGTACGCGGACGCGGTGATCTGCATGAACGGCTGCGACGACACCGCCCGGGAACTGCTGGCGGCACTGGCCCGCCCGGACGCGATCGTCCAGCACGAGCCCTTCCTGCCCGACGGCGCCCGGTTGCTGGCCCTCGGTCACCGGACCGAGCGGAGCGACGCGTGGACCGCCCCGCTGCGCGCGGCTCCGCTGCCGCCGCTGGCCGGCCGCAGGGTCTGGCGTCTCGATCTGGCCTCTGCCCGGCCCTTCCACCCGGACCGGCTGATGACCGAGATCGAGGAACTCGGCGGCGGCCCGCATCGCTCCCGCGGCTGCTTCTGGCTGCCCACCCGGCCCGGCGACCTCTGTGGCTGGGACGGCTGCGGTGGCCACCTCTCGATCGGCACCCTGCAGGCCGACGGCCACCGGCCCCCGTCCACCAGGATCGTGATCGTCGGCGACTGGGAGACCGAGGCGGTGAACGCGCTGGTCACCCGGTTCGAGCGGTGCCTGCTCACCGACTCCGAGCTGGCGGAGCGGGGCAGTGCGTGGGAGGTGCACCACGACGGCTTCGAGCCCTGGCTGGGCGCGATCGGCAGCCGCGACGGCGTCCGGCTGCCCGGTGATCGCCCCTAGCGCCGCGCTGCCGCCGCGCACTCCGGACACAATCCGAAGACCTCGAACACGTGCCGGGTGACGGTGTAGCCGTGCTTCTTGGCCGCGGACGCGATCCAGCTCTCGCTGGGCGGGTCGAGCACCTCGGCCCTGCCGCAGTTCTCGCACACCAGGTGATGATGGTGGCCGCCCGGAGGGCAGGCCCGGAACAGCTGCCCGCCCGGAGCGGTGATCGTGTCCGCGCTCCCGGTCTCGGCCAGGGCGTTGAGCTGCCGGTACACCGTCGCCAGGCCGACGGGCGTGCCGGCGTCGTGCAGGAGCCGGTGCACCTGCTGTGCCGAGACGAAGCCAGGGGACGAGTCCAGAGCGTGCCGCACCGCGTCCTTCTGTGCGGTGCGGCGGGTGTCCGGGGTGGCGCTGCCCATGATGGCTCTCCTCGGTGATGCAGGCTGCGTCCGAGCATAGACACCCCGTCCTCCCCTGAGCCCTGATCCACCGAATCCGTACGAGCCCGTCGACCGGGACGAGCCCTCTGACGTCATCCCGGACTTGCCCGGGATGACAGCCCTCAACCGTCATCCCGGGCTTGACCCGGGATCCCTGTAGTGACGTTGTCAGGCCGGTGCGGGGATCCCGGCGTCCGCCGGGATGACGTTGGGGGGCGATCGTCGTGGCGTTGCCGGGTCGGTGCGGGGATCCCGGCGGGCGCCGGGATGACGTCGGGACGCGCTCAGGCGCCGCGGGCCTCCAGGCGGGTGAAAGCGCCTCCGCTCGCGCGCAGTTCCGCCGCCGGGCCGTGCTCGAGGACGCGTCCGGCGTCCAGCACCACGGTGGGGACGTCGTCGGCGACGAGATCGGCACGATGGGTGATCTCGATGACGGTCAGGCCGGCGCGGTGCCGGGAGAGGCGGCGGTGCACCGCCCGGGCGGTCGGGGCGTCCAGCTGGCTCAACGCCTCGTCCAGGATCAGCACCTCCGGCGCCGCCACCAGGGCCCGGGCGAGCGCGAGTCGCTGCAACTGGCCGCCGGAGAGATTGAGCCCACGCTCCCGGACGGCGGTGGCCAGGCCGTCGGGCAGGGACGACACCCAGGAGTCCAGACCCACCACCGCGATCGCCTCGCGCAGTGCCTCGTCGGTCGCATCGGGGCGGGCCAGCCGCAGGTTGTCGGCGAGCGTGCCGCTCAGGGCCGTGGGCCGCTGGGGGACGAGGGCCACTCGCCGGCGGAGATCGTGCAGCGGCAGATCGCGCACGTCGGCGCCGGTCAGCCGGACCGCGCCCTGCTCGACGTCCCACCCGCGCAGCAGCAGGGCCGCGAGGGTGGACTTGCCGCTGCCGGACGCGCCGACGACGCAGTTCCACGAGCCGCGCCGGAAGCTCACGTCGACGTCCGCGACGGCGGGCGCCGACATCCCTGGATAGCCGAAGGTCACGGCTTCGAAGGCCACCGCCGGCGCGCCGGGCCGCGGCGCGGGCGCCGGCGGTCCGCCGGAGTCGCGGACCACGGGCGGCGCCTCGACGACCTGGCGGACGCGCGCGGTGGCAGCGAAGGCCGAGTCGAGGCCCGCGGCGAACTCGGAACCGCCGCGAGCCGGCCCCCACAGCGCCACGGCCAGGGCCAGCGCGACCACGATGTCCGGCACCGGCACTGCCGCCGCGGCGCCGACGGCGACGAGGGCGACCAGCCCCGCGACCTCGAGGGCCACCAGCGCGGCGGTGCGCACCGCGGCCACGCGGCCGGCCCGGGACCGGGCGGCACCCAGGGCGGCGTCGGCCTGGTCCAGGCCGTGGAGGCGGGGGGAGCGGATGCCGAAGCTGAGCACCTCCCGGACGCCCTGGAGGTCGTCGCCGAGCCGCGCGGCCAGCGCCCCGCGCCGCGCGGCGACCTGCCGCGCGGCCCGCCAGGTCGACCGGCCGGAGAGGAAGGGGACGACGAACACGACCGCCGCCACGAACGGGACGATCGCCACGGCGAGCCGGCCGTCCACGCTGACGCCCAGCCAGCACAGGGAGAGGGCGGGGACGATCACCGCGGCGACCGCCGGCGGCAGGGTGTGGGCGAAGAAGACCTCGATCCGGTCGATGTCGCGAGTCGCCGTCTCGGTGAGTTCGGCGCCCGCCCGGCCCTGGGTCGCGGCCGGGGCCTGCGGGATGAGCCGGGCGAAGAAGACCTCGCGCAGCCGGGCGAGGGCGGTGAACGCCACCCAGTGACCGGCATAGTGCTCCAGGTAGCGCAGCAGGGCCTTGGCCAGGGCGATCCCGGTCAGCGCGCCCACCATTCCTGGAACCGGGATCGATGCGTGGGCGGCGACCCGGCCGATCGTGCTCGCGACCATCACCAGCAGCGCGACCCCCAGGAGCTGGCCGGCGATCCGGGCCACGACGGACACCGCGAGAACGGGGAGGAGCGAGCGGGTGTGCCCGACCAGCCACGCCGCGAGCGCGCGCCGGCCCTGCGTCGGCTGCCCGGTCACGCGGACTCCTCCGTCTCCCCGAGACGGACGACCCGGTCCGCGGCCAGGACGGCGCCGGGACGATGGGCGATCACCAGCACGGTGCGTCCCTCGGCCAGCCGGGCGAGCGCGGCGAGGATCGCGGCCTCGCCGGCCAGGTCGATCTGGGAGGTCGGCTCGTCCAGCACCAGGATCGGGGCATCGCGCAGCGCCGCCCTCGCGATCGCCAGGCGCTGGGCCTGCCCGCCGGACAGCAGCCGGCCGTGTTCGCCGACCTGCGTGTCCAGGCCCTCCGGCAGCGCGTCGATCTCGTCGCGCAGGCCCGCCAGGTCGAGGGCCCGCCAGAGCCGCGCGGCATCAGCCTCGGGCGCGGCGACCCGCAGGTTGTCCGCGATGCTGCCCAGGAACAGGAACGTGCGCTGCTCGACGACGGCGAGCCGGCTGCGGGCCGCGTCCGGGTCGAGGGCGGTGTCGATCCCGTCGACCAGGACCCGGCCCTCGCGGGGCCGCAGATGGGCCTGGACGAGCGCGCTGACGGTCGACTTGCCGATGCCGGACGGCCCGACCAGCGCCACCTTCTCGCCCGGGGAGACCCGCAGCGACAGCCCGCGGAGGACCGGCTCGCCCCCGGGCCAGCCAGCGGACACCGTGTCCAGGACGATGCCGCCGGTCGCGCCGTCCCCCGGTGCTCGCGCCGGCGCCGGCGACTCCGGCTCGGTGAGGTGCGCCTCGATCTGCCGCTGCGCGGCCCGCCCGGCGATGCCGACGTAGAAGAACTGGCCCACCACGTCGACCGGCCCGATCACCAGGGTGCACATCAGCAGGACGGCCGCGCCCTGGCCGAGGCTCAGCTGGCCGGAACCGATCCGTCCGGCGACGACGCCTGCGGCCGCGACGACGACGGCGAGGGAGAAGGCCGCATCGACGACGAAGATCAACAACTGGTTGCCCGCCAGCAGCCTCATCAGGCCGCGCCGGTGCTCTTCGCCGCGGCGGGCGAGATCGGCGGCGGCGCGCTCTGCGGCCCTGGCGTACACCAGGGTCTCGAGGGCCTGGATCGCTTCGAGGAAGGCCGCCGTCAGCCTCGCCTGGGTGCGGCGATAGGCCGCGCCGATCGGACGGACGATCCGCTGGAACCCGGCGATGACCAGCGGCACCGCGAGCACGAGGAGCGCGAGCCAGCCCGCGGTGACCGGGTCGATCGCGAGCCCCATCACCGCCAGCACCAGGAACGGCGTGGTCAGCGCACCGACGATCGGCCCCAGGAACCCGGCCCGGTAGTGCGCGGTCCGCTCGACCGCGGCGGTGGCCAACGACAACAGCTCTCCGGCCCGGCCATCGGTGCCTGTCACGCCGAGATCGAAGACCCGGCTGACCACGAGGCGGCGCAGCTTTCGTTCCACCTCCGACGCGGCCCACTGCGAGAACCAGGCCCCGCCGGCCGCGCACCCGGCCGCGATCACCCCCAGTGCGGCCAGCAGGCCGAATTCGGCCGGGCCGGGGGACCGGTCGGTGGCGATCGCGTCCAGTGCCACGCCGAGCCGCCAGAAGAGCAGGGCTGTCGCCGTGGCGCCCAGCCAGGCCAGCCCTGCGGAACACCACATGACCCAGGTCGGCGACGCGGCTCGCACCGCCCGGATCGCCGCGGGGCTCGGCGCGGCGGGACCGGCCCGGCGCCCACCCTGTTCCTTCCCCCGCACGATCCGGCTGCGGGGCTGGTGATGACCCCGGCTCACGCAGCGGAGTCCTGCATCTGCCCGCTCCTCACAGCCGAAAGATATCTGTTCTCACCCGTGCCCGGAGCGTGGCGCGGGCCGCGCGCCGTCCCTCGGAGCGGGTGTCGTCCGGCTTGACAGCCGGCTGCCGATCTGCTTGGTTAACGATAACGATTATGCGAACGATTCTCAATAAGACGGGCCCGAACCGCGGAGCCGTCCCTCGCCGTCCCACGATCCACCCGCACGCCCAACAGTGAAAGCAGCCATGAAGCGCCTCCGCCTGATCGCCGTCCCGATGCTCCTGCTGGGCCTGTTCTCCGGTACGGCCAACGGTGCGCAGACCGCGGTGGCCGGTGAGCCGCGCACGGTCCCGCTGGCGAGGACGGCGCTGCCCACTCTCGTCGGCGATGCGTCCGGCCTCGCCCTTCGGGCGACCAGCGACGAGAGGGAGCTCAGCCCGGAGAACACGCGGTTCACGGCCGTGGCCGGTGAGACCGCGATCACTCAGGTGAGGGTCGAGGCCGCCGCGGGCGAGCGCGTGGAGGACCCGGCGCTGCGCTACGAACAGCTCAGTGGCCCCGATGGCGCCGGCATGGCCATCACCCCCGCCGGCGAGGGCGCGGGGGCGTGGCGGCCGGGCCAGGCCATGCCGCTCGAGAAGGGGGTCGACGCGCTGGCGTGGACCTTCGAGCGTGCCGGGACCTACACGATCCGAATGGTCGCCACGGCTGGGCTCGTCAGGACCACGCCGACGACGGACGGTGAGCCGGCCACCCGCCAGGCGTCGCTGGAGCAGGTCAGCGCGGCGACCGACGTCATCGTGGAGGTGAGTGAAGCCGCCGACCCGCCGGCCGCCGCGGAGGGAGCCAGGTCCGACCAGGCGAGCGCCGAGGAGAGCAGGGTGGCCCCGGCTGCCGATGACGGCCCCTCGGTGCCGCCGGTGCGCACGGCCGGTGGCACGAACAGCCGGCGAGCGACGGTCGGCGCGGCGAGCGAGGCCGGTCGGTCGATCGTCCTCACCAAGGGCCACATCGACCTCTTCGAGGTGACGTATGCCGGCGGTGGCCTGCAGCTCGGCGTGAAGGACGACACCGGCCTGTACGCCAGCGGCGCGCAGTACCGCAGCCCGGCCGACGTGAGCCTGTGGGTGGACACCGCGCTGTCCGGCGTCGACACCGGAGGTCTGGCCGCGGCCTACTCGTTCCTCAGGGAGGCAGCCGACACCGTCTACCTGCTGCCGCTCGGCCAGGACCCGGAGTTGCCGTGGCCCGGATGGAGTACCGAGCGACTCGCCGGCACACTGCCCACCGACGTGCACCTGACCGCGGCGGCCGATGCCGTCCAGCTCAGTGTGGCGGTGACCGGCCCCGGTGAGGTGTTCACCTGGATGACCAGCGCGTTCGGCGGCGTCACGAACAGGTACATCGACACCGTCGACGAGGCCGCGGACGTGATTCCGATCGCCCGGAACGCGCACGTGCACACCGCGTGGGCGTTCACCGCTCCGGGCGACTACTACCTCACGCTCACCCCGGTCGCGACGACCACCACCGGTGACCGGCTCACCGGGCCGGGCGCGGTCTACCACGTCCATGTCGGTCCGATCGCCGATGCCGCGCCACGGGCCGGAACGCCGCCGACGCTCAGCGGCACCGGCGAGGTCGGCAGCCCCATCCGGGTGGACGCCGGCCGGTGGTTCCCCACCCCGCACGGGACCACCCAGCAGTGGCTCCGCGACGGCGAGCCCGTCGAGGGTGCGACCGGAACGGAGTACAGCCCGGCCGCAGCGGACGAAGGACGCATCATCTCGGCCAGGGTGACCGCCCGGATCGGCGCGGCCAGCACGTCCGCCGAGACACCCGGGCTGCGCATCGGCGGCGAACCGGGGAGCGAGGTTCCGGAGGAGCCGCAGCGGACCAGCGTCGCGCTGGCTGCCGCCGCCACCGGGATCACGCTCGGCGACCGGGTCACGCTGACCGCCACGGTGAGCCCGCGTGGCGGCACGGAGGACCATCCGCTCGGGGTCGGTGGCACCGTCGAGCTCTACAGCGGCGCTGCCAGGGTGGGGCGAGCCGAGATCGGCAACCCGGTGTCGGGAGCCGTCCAGTTCGTCGCGGTCCCGGCCTCGGTCGGCCAGCACCGGTACACCGCGCGCTACCTGCCACCCGCGCCGCACCTGGCCTCGGACTCCAACGAGGTCACCGTCACGGTGACGGCCGCGCCCGATCCCGGCCCGGGGCAGCCGGCGGAGGACGTGCCCAACGGTTCGCTCACCGACTCCGGCGCGACCGTCCTCAACCGCGGTCACGTGGACATCGCCTCCCTGCTCGAGGGCGGTCGCCTGATCACCAGGGTGAAGGACACCACCGAGTCGGCCACGCCGGTCTGGCGCGATCCGGCCAGGACCGTGCTGCAGGCGCTCCCGGAGGCGAAGACCAGGGTGCCCGCCGGCGAGCAGTTCCGCTTCCTCGGCACGGCGGGGGACGACCTCTGGCTGCTGCCGGAGACCCAGGACCACTCCCTGCTGTGGCCGGGCTGGTCCACGGAGGAGATCCCGGAGACGGCCACCGCGACCGGCTTCGACTGGACGCTCACCGGCATCGAGGGACCGGGGGAGTTCGCGCTGTTCACCAGTGGCGCCTTCGGCGAGCCCAAGGTCATGTTCAACACCCGCGACGGGCTGCCCGACACCGCCACGATCGGCAGACACGTTCATGTCCACGGCTCGTGGGCCTTCAGCGCGGAGGGCGTGTACTGCCTGGCCTTCGACCGCTCCACGACCCTGACCGGAGGCTCGCGTGCCTCCGACCGGTTCACGATCGCGGTGGCCGTGGGCGACGTCGCCGTCAAGAAGGTGGACCCGGGCGCGTGTTTCGCCGAGCCCGAGGGCAGGCCGGGCGCTGCCGACACCACGGCGGTGCCCGACACCCAGCTGACCGACCAGACGACCGGCGGGGTGCGAGTGCTGAACGGCGGGAGCGGCTTCACCGCCGGGCAGCTGGTCACAGCACAGCTGGGCGGCGATCGTGCGGGGGAATGGGTCTCGGCGTGGCTGCACTCCGATCCGGTCTGGCTGGGCTGGGCACAGGTCGGGACCTCCGGTGCCGTGCAGGTGCGGCTGCCCGCGGACGCGGCCCCCGGCACCCACCGGCTCGTCCTCAAGGACCGTTCCGGAACGCTGATCGGCTGGGCCGCCCTGACCGTGGTCAAGGCCGACTCGGCCGATCCCCCGCCCGGCGGGGACGACGCGGCGAGCCCGTCCAGGAAGACCTCGTCCTCGCGCAGGTGCGTGGCCGGCACGGTGCTCGCGGCCGGTCACATCGACTACGCGACGAGGATCGTGGACGGCAGGCTGGAATCGCTGATCGGAGACGACACCGGCGCCAGGAAGGTGTTCCGGCAGCCGTCGGCCGTGGTGCTGTGGCTGAAGCCGGCGAGCAGGGTGACGCTGCCGCCCGGCTACGGCCGGATCGGCCCGCCGGGGACAGCGATCTGGCAGGTGCCGCAGACGCAGCGGGCGGGGCTGATCTGGCTGGGCTGGAACACCGAGGCCCTCAATGCCGGCAATGCTCGTGGCCCCGTGCGCTGGAAGCTCGATGCGGTCAGCGGGCCAGGATCGGTGAAGGTCTACCTCTCCGGTGCGTTCGGCGGCATCCAGACCATGGTGCTCAACGGCTCCGGGTCGAGCTACGACATCCCGCTCGGGGTGCACGCGCACGCCAACTGGGCGTTCGGCGCGCAGGGCGTCTACCGGCTGCGGATGACCCAGACCGTCACGCTGCCGGACGGCCGTCGTGCCAGCGACACCGAGACGCTCACCATCGCCGTCGGCGACGTCGACCCGCACGCCGTCGGCCGCTGCGGCACCGCGGCGGCCACCTCGCCGACGGCTGCCGAGCCCACGGACGCGACCGGTCTGGAGGCGGCGGAGCAGGCTGCGGCCGAGGCCGCCGTGCTCGCCGACGGACTGCCCCAGGGCCCGTCCGCCAGTCTGCGGCCCGGCGTGCCGCCCGGTCCCGTCCAGGAGCTGGCGCAGGGGAGTCCGGTGCCGCTGCTGCTGTCCGTCCTCGGCGGGCTGTTGCTCACCGGGGCCGTGGGCACGGGCGGCTACTGGTGGTGGCGCCGTCGCTGGCCGGACCTCGGCGCGCCGACCGCGGGAGCCCAATGACCCGCGGCTCGCTGAGGGCGGTCGCGGCGCTCGTGGCCCTGGGCCTCGGCGCGGCGACCGGGTGCGCGGCACGGCCGGCTCTGTCCGCGCGCAGTGACCGGCTTCAGGTGATCACCACCACCGGCCTGCTCCGCGACCTGGTCGGGCAGGTCGGTGGCGACCGCGTCGACGTGGCTTCGATCATCCCCGACTCCGCGGATCCGCACACGTACGAGCCGACGCTGCGTGACGCCCGCAACGTGGCCTACGCCGAGGTCGCCTTCAGCAACTACGCGCTGCTGGAGGAACACAGTGTGATCAAGACCCTGGACGCCAACCTGCCCGACTCGGCGGTGAGCGTGTCCCTGGTCGAGGAGTCGGTGAAGTACGCCGCGGAGTTGATCCCACTGGTGGAGAACCTGAACCTCGACACCGTCTGGCTGGGGCTCCGGGCTCAGGGCGAGGGTGCTCGGCTGGGTGCGCGGCGCACGTCCGAGGTGCTGTTGTCGATGACCGGCAAGACCGGGCCGGGTGAGGTCTACGGCTACCTGACCGGCACGTTCGGCAACACCGAGGTCTCCTTCGACTCCGCCGACGGCTTCGACGCCGCGACCGGCTATCGCGACGACACCGTGAGCCTGCCGGCGGACGCGCACACCCACCTGTCCTGGGCGTTCACCGTGCCCGGCGTCTACACGCTCACGCTGAGCGCGGCACTGAAGGTGGACGACACCGCGCGTCCGGTGAGCCTGGGCCGGGCGGACTTCACCTTCGCGGTCGGGGTGGACCCCGCCGCGGCCGGCATGCCGAATGCCGAAGTGCTGAACCAGGGGCATGCCGACCTGACCGCCAACCTGGACGAACAGCGCCTGGAGGTGCGCTACGACCCGTCCGGAGGCGGTGAGCACACCCAGCACGCCCGTGCCGCGGACCAGGTGGTGATCGAGGTTCCGGCCAAGGCCCTGGCCGAGGTTCCGGCCGGCTCCCAGTACCGCTTCCTCGGCAGGCCCGGCAGCCACGTCTACCAGCTCGCCCAGGCCGTGCTCGGCAAGCACGTGCACGGCGAGATCGACCCCCACCTGTGGCAGAACGTGCGCAACGCCATGGCCTACGTCCAGCTGATCCGCGACACCCTGACCGGCGCTGACCCCGACGGGGCGAGGCAGTACCGGGACAACGCCAACGCCTACCTCGCCGAGCTGGAGGAGCTGGACGACGACGTCCGCGCCACCATCGCCGACATCCCCCCGGAACGGCGCCACCTCGTGACCACCCACGACGCGTTCGGCTATCTCGGCCGGGCCTACGAGGTGCGGATCGCCGGCTTCGTCACCCCCAACCCCGCGGCGGAGCCGTCGCTGGCCGACCGGCGCAAGCTCACCGAGACGCTGCGAACGCTCGCCATTCCCGCGGTCTTCCTCGAACCCAACCTCGCCGCCCGCTCGGCCACGCTCACCGAGGTCGCCCGGGAGCAGGGTGTGGCCGTGTGCGCGATCTACGGCGACACCTTCGACGCGACGGTGACCAGCTACGTCCAGCTGATGCGGTTCAACGCCGCCTCCCTGCGGGACTGCCTCCGTCCCTGATCTCCCCGTCCGACCGATCCACCGTCAATGGAGAACCACATGCGAAACGCGCTCCGCCGTCCTCGGCGGCTCACCGCAGGGCTCGTGGCCGCAGCCGCGCTCACCAGCCTCGTCGCCGCACCGCCGGTGCTGCCGGCGCGGGCGGAGACGCCGCCGCCGGAGGATCCGAACCTCACCCAGACCCTGGCGCCGGGCCAGCCCGTCCGCGAGGGTCAGCACGTCCTCCAGGCCGGACACGTCGACCTGGGTCCGAAGTACGACGGCGGCCACTGGCGGCTGCTGGTGCACGACGACGCCGCGCGTGCGGACGCCGGCGCCACCAGCGTGTGGCGCCATCCGGAGGAGACGGTGCTGCGCGTCCTCGACCGGGCCAGGCTCACCGTGCCGGACGACCCGGCCTACGAATTCCTCGGCACCGAACCGGGGAGCAGCGTCTGGGTGGTCCCCCAGACCCAGAACACCACGGTGGTCTGGCTCGGCTGGAACACCCAGGACCCCGAGGTGATGAAGACCATCGACCGCGGCGTCACCCTGTCGCTGGACGGTGTCCAGGGGCCCGGAACAGTCACCGTCTACCTGCAGTCCGGGAGCTTCGGCGAGCCCCAGGTGCTGTGGGACTCGCGCAGAGCGGAGGTCCAGCCGATCTGGGTGGACGTGAACACGCACACCCACGCCAATTGGGTGTTCACCGCACCGGGCGTCTACCTGTTGCGGCTCACCGCGACGGCCGACCTGATCGACGGCGGCACGGCCGGCGACACCCAGCTGATCCGGTTCGCCGTGGGCAGTGACACTCCCGCCGCGGACGCCCTGACCGCCGTCTGGACCGGACCCGGGGCGCAAGTCTCCGGCCCGGCTGCCACAGCCGCCGCCGAGCCGCCACCGCCATCGGCCCAGGACCCTGCGGTGCCCGTTCTGATCGGCGTGATCGTGCTCGTCGCACTGGGACTCGTCGCGGGCGTGGTCGTCGCGGCGATCCACGGCACGAGGATCCGCAGGAGGGCGCTCACCGCCCGATCCGGGCCCACCGGCGACTCGGGGAATCCGGCGTGACCGGCCCGGACCGGCCTGCCCTGGCCGCGTCGGGCGTCTCGGTGGCGCTCGGTGGCCGTCTGGTCCTGGAGTCGGCCGACCTCAGCGTGGACCACGGCGAACTCGTCGGCCTGATCGGGCCCAACGGTGCGGGCAAGACCACCCTGCTGCGAACGGTGCTCGGCGTGCTCAGACCCGTTCGGGGCGAGGTGACCGTCGAGGGCCGGCCCACTCGTCCCGGACGCACCGCGATCGGCTATGTGCCGCAACGCCACGAGTTCGCCTGGGAGTTCCCGATCTCGGTGGCGAACGCCGTGATGACCGGCCTCACCCGCCGGCTCGGCGTGCTGCGCCGACCGGACGAGGCCAGCTGGCGGGCCGTGGCGGACGCGCTCGACCGGGTGCGGCTGACCCGGTTGGCCGACCGGCCGATCGGCCAGCTCTCCGGTGGCCAGCGTCAGCGGGTGCTGGTCGCTCGCGCGCTCGCGCTGCGGCCGACGGTGCTGCTGCTGGACGAGCCGTTCGCCGGGCTGGACATGCCCGCGCAGGAACTGCTCTCGGAGCTGTTCCTCGAGCTCGCCGGAGAAGGCCGCGCGCTGCTGATGGCCACGCACGACCTCGCCGGAGCCCTGTACTCGTGTGACCGGATCGCCCTGCTGAACCGCACGGTGGTCGCCGCCGGTCGTCCGGCCGACCTGGCCGCCGACACCTCGGCGTGGAGGTCCACCTTCGGCGTCAGTGAGAACAGCGCCCTGCTCCGCATCCTGAAGGCGGCCTGACGTGAGCCCGGTCGACTTCCTCACCGATCTGCTCAACCCGGACCTGGCCTTCCTGCCGAAGGCGCTGGCCGTCGCGGTCATGTCGTCGATCGTGTGCGGCGTGGTCGGCTGCTTCGTCGTGCTGCGCGGCATGGCGTTCATCGGCGACGCGGTCGCCCACGCGGTCTTCCCCGGTCTGGCCGTCGCCTTCGTGCTGTCCGGCAACCTCGTGCTCGGCGGATCCGTCGCCGGCATCCTCACCGCGGTCCTGGTCGCCGTGTTCGCCCAGAACCGGCGACTGAAGGAGGACTCCGTGATCGGCGTCCTCTTCGTGGCGGCGTTCGCCCTCGGCATCGTGGTGATCTCCCAGGCACCCGGCTACGCCGGCTCGCTGCAACAGTTCCTGTTCGGCTCGATCACCGGCATCCCCGACTCCGACCTGTGGGTGGTCGGGGTCACCGGCCTGCTGGTACTCGCCCTGGTGTTCGGGCTGCACAAGGAGTTCGTCACGATCAGCCTCGACCGCGAGTCCGCCCGGGCGCTGGGCGTGCCGGTGTTCGCCCTCGACCTGGTGCTCTACGTCCTGGTCACCCTCGCCGTGGTGATCAGCGTGCAGACCATCGGCAACGTCCTGGTGCTCGCCCTGCTGGTGACCCCCGCCGCGGCGGCCCGGCTGCTCACCGATCGGCTCGGCGTGATGATGGGCCTGGCACCGGCGATCGGTGCGACGTCCGCGCTGGTCGGTCTCTACGTCTCGTGGTCCTGGGACCTTCCGACCGGAGGGACGATCGTCCTGGTGCTCACCGCCGCCTTCCTGGCGGCCTGGCTGCTCGGCCCACGCCACGGACTGCTCGCGCTGAGCCGGAGCCGCCGATCCAGGGCCGGTGACACCGAGGTCGGCGCTGCTCCGCGAGCGGCCGGCCCGGTTCACCCCGCTTCCCGAGCCGTCACGACCGGAGGTACCCCTCGATGATCCCGTCCGTCCAGCCTCGCCGCTGGCCGCTGCCCCTGGTGGCCGGCCTGCTGGCCGTTCTCGGCGCCGGCTGCCTGGTCGCCGCCGGGTCCGTCTCCGGCCGGGCGACCACGACCAGCCCGCCGGCCGCGAGCAGTCGGCCGACACCGGGCATCGCCGGTTCCGTCCCGGCCGATGCCGCCGCCACCGAGCCCGCCGCAGTGGGCGTCCGCCCGGTGGCGGAACGGGCCGACCCGGGCTGGGTCGCCCGGACCGCCGAGGCCGGCGGCATTCCCGCCCGGGCCATGGCCGCCTACGCCGGAGCCGCGCTCGCCACGGCCGAGAGCCACCCTGGCTGCGGTCTGGGCTGGAACACGCTGGCCGCCATCGGCTACGTCGAATCGGAGCACGGGACCATCGGCGGGGCGAAGATCGCCGCGGACGGCACCACGGGCCCACCGATCATCGGAATACCCCTGGACGGGGCCAAGGGGGTGGCCAGGGTCTCGGACACCGACGAAGGCGCGCTCGACCAGGACACCACCTGGGACCGGGCCGTCGGCCCCATGCAGTTCCTCCCGGCCACGTGGACCGCCCACGCCGAGGACGGAAACCGCGACGGCATCGCCGACATCCACAACATCGACGACGCCACCCTCACCGCGGCGGCCTATCTCTGCGACACCGGCGGGGATCTCACCATCGCCCAGAACTGGATCAGGGCGATCGGCGCGTACAACCCCGGGGCGGCCTACAACAAGGCCGTCGTGGAAGCAGCCAGACGCTACGCCACCCTGGCGTAAGGGACGGCCGTCCCCGCTGCACCGGTGTTCCGGGCAACAGATGAGACTCACACCCTTCGGGACGTGGCGAGCTCCTCCAGGCGAGTGACGGCACGGCGGACGCCATCCTCCGGGGCGAGGCGCTGGGCGAGCTGGGTGGCGCGAAGCCGCACGGCGTGGGATTCGGCCGTCGCGACGGCTCGCCGCACGCGTTCGACGCTGGGCTTGCGGGGGTCCAGCGGCGCGGAGGCGACGCCCAGCCGGTGGAGGCGGTCGGCCCAGAACGGCTGGTCCATCGAGATCGGGACGGGGACCGAGGGGACGCCGCTGGCGGCCGCCTCGTGCGCGGTGCCGGCGCCGCAGTGGTGGACGACGGCGGCGCAGCGAGGGAACAGCCAGTCGTGCGGGACGAAGCCCGTGCTGAGATGGACGTTCTCCGGCAGAGCCCGGTCGCTCAGCGCGGTCGGGTCGGCCGCAAGGATGATGCGTCGGGGCGTGAGGCCGGCGACGAGCGCGTCCAGCAGCCTGCCCATGCCGGAGAAGCCCCGCATGGAGCCGAACCCGACATGGACGGGCGGCTCGCCCGCGTCGAGGAAGGCGGACAGAGCGGGATCGGGTGTCCAGGGCGATGCGGGAAGCTGCCAGCGCCCGGTGACGGCGAACCGGCTCGCGGGCCAGTCGTCGGGCTGTGGCACCAGCGACGGTGACCAGGCGCAGAGGGTGTACACGTCACGGGTGGGGTCCGTGATGGGCGCCTGGCCCAGCTCGCGCCGCGCGGCGTTGAGCGGGCGCCGGGCGTTCAGCCAACCGGCCAGCTGCACCGCTCTGCCTGCCGGACGCCTGAGCACCCGGGGCAACGTGGGCATCCCGACGCCGGCCGGTGCCATGGCGTGGGTGGGAGCCAGGGGTTGCAGGACACCGAGCACGGGCCGTGCCCCGACCTCCCGGGCGGCGGCGAGCGCGTGGTAGTGGGCCACGGGCATCCCCACCACGACGTCCGACCCCTCGGCCACCTGCTGGATGAGCCCGAGCCGGGCTCGGTCGTGGGCGTCGTAGTTCCTCAGCGACTTCCAGGTGAAGTGACCAGCGTCGACCGCCAGCGCCGATGGCTGCCCCGGCTCCATCGTCTCCCGCAGGCTGCCCTCGAGCGCATGGAACTCCAGTCCGTGCCGGGTGGCCACGTCCGAGCCTGCCTGATCGCCCACCGTCACCACCTGGTGGCCCGCGGCGCGCAACCCGACCGCGAGCGCCACCAGCGGCAGGATGTCGCCCGTGCTGCCATAGCTGACCAGCGTGACCCTCACCGCCGAGCCGCCCGGTCCGTCGTCTCGAACGGGGCGCACTGGGTCTCGACGATCGACCGCATCAGCCGGCGAGCGGTCTCCGGCGGCACCGAGGACGCCGCCAGCGAGAAGCAGAGCGCCGAGAACGACAGCCAGATCGTGGACGCTGCCAGCGCGGCGGGCGACTCCTCCCACGACAACCCGTCCTCGGGAAACAGGCCCCGCAGTGCTTCGTTAACCTCCTGGACACGGGCCAGGTTCTGTTCGTGGTCGCCCGACCGCAGATAGGCCACGAAGTAGTCCTGAAGCTGGTCCGGCATCGCGACGGACGCCTCCACCATCTTTCCGACATAGCCCCACACCCGCTCGGTCACCGTCGCGGCCGACGAGGCCTCCCGGATCATGGCGAGGGAGCTCGCCGTCGAGAGCTCCTCCACGCTGCGCAGGAAGAGGTCGTCCTTCGACCCGACGCTCGCCACCGTGCCCACCGACACGCCCGCGACGCGTGCGATCAGCGGGATCGTCGCCGTCCGATAGCCCTGCTCGCCGAAGACGGTCGACGCTGCCGCCATCACCCTCGCGACCGTCGCGGCGCGAGCCTGAGCTCTCGTTGTCATGACACTCCCTGAACGTATTCACTGAACGCGTTCAGGTTACTAGGCCTGCGTGCATCGCGCGACGTGGCGGGACAGCAACCCCGATGGGTTCAGTGCTGCATGTCCACGAAGCGGCTGTAGTGGCCCTGACCTGCGCGAGTCCGGCTCGCTGGAGCAGGACGCGCGGACGTGGTGATCCTTGCTCCGGGCCACGGTTCGGCTGCGGACAGCGCCACCATCGGGACGTCCAGTTCCTTGGCCAGCAGCTGCCATCCCCTTGCCCACGACCATCCGGCCTCGGCTTGCCGAGGTCACCGTGCCGGTATGGAAGTTGGCATACTGCACGTCGTGGCATCGAAGCCCGCCCTGCAAGCTGTTGACCCAGCGGTCCTCGGCATACCGCGCCGGTACCGCCGGTCCACTTCGTTGTGGTCCGACTCCACCGACCGCTGGAGCCTGTCGAGCCAGGTCTTCGCCCTGGTGGTGTTGATGCTGCTCGTCGTGGTGGTGCCCGTCTGGGGGATGTCCTTGCGTGCGGCTGAAGAGAGCGCACGCAATGAGGCGATCGCTCGCGCACGGTCGACTGCGGAGACGCTGGCCGATTCGCCGTGGGTCATCGCCGCCGTGAACAGCCCCGACCCGACAGCTGCGCTGAGCGGAGCGGTCGCGCAGATCCAGGCCGACAACAATCTCGACTTCATTGTCGTCATGGACACCGACGGCACACGCTGGACTCACCCGGATCCGACGCAGATCGGACGCGTCTACCTGGGCTCCATCGCTGAGGCCGTTCAGGGTGGTGTCGTCGTCGAGGAGTACCTCGGCACCCTTGGACGGTCCGTCCGGGTGGTCACCCCCATAGTCAGCGAGGGGCGCACGATCGGCCTGGTCGCAGCCGGGGTACTCATGGATTCTGTACAACGGATCAGCCAGGAGCGGTCGCTGCAACTGTTGGCGATAACCGTCGCCTCACTCGTACTGGGCACTCTCGGAACCTGGGCGATCACGCGCCGGATCCACCGGCAGACCCGCGGTCTCGGCCCGCTCGGGCTGGGCCGGCTGTATTCCTACCACGAGGCGCTGCTGCACTCGGTACGCGCCGGCCTGGTGCTGGTGGGCCGCGACGGCACCGTGGTTCTGTGCAACGACGTGGCCCGCGAACTGGTCGGCACGCCTCAGGTGAGGCCGGGTCAGCCGGTGGCTGACCTCTGGCTCGACCCCGAGCTGAGCGAACTGATGAGTTCCGGCCGCGAATGCGACGGGGAGACCATTGTCGAGGACGGCCGGGTTCTGGTCGTGACCCAAGTGCGGGCCATCCTCGACGGCGAGGATCTGGGCTGGGTGACGACGCTGCGCGACCGCACCGACCTGGTGCGGCTGACCGGTGAACTGGACTCGGCTCGTTCCTTCGGCGAAATGCTGCGCAGCCGGGCCCACGAGGCCGACAACCGGCTGCACACGGTCATCATGCTGGTGGAGATGGGGCGTACCGCGGAGGCCGTGGAACTCGCCACGGCGACGATCGAGCAGAGCCAGGTACTCGTGGACGCGGTCACCGGCGCGGTCCGGGACGCGCCGCTGGCCGCCTTGCTGCTGGGCAAGTCCGCCCAGGCGGAGGAGCGGGGGGTGAGCCTCCGCCTGGCCCCCGACCTCGACGTGCCCGACACCGGGGTGGCTCAGAGGGACATCCTGGTCGTCCTCGGCAATCTCATCGACAACGCCATCGATGCCGCCGCAACCGGTGATGAGCCGCGCTGGGTCGAGGTCGGCGGCAGCGTGGAACGGACGAACGGGCATGTCGCGGTGCGGTTCGATGTGGCCGACTCCGGTCCGGGCATACCGCCCGAGTTTGTGGGCAGTGCCTTCCAGAGGGGCTGGAGCACCAAGCCGCATGGCGAACCCGGGCTCCGACCTCAGGGACGGGGCCTGGGGCTGTCACTGGTCGCGGGCACCGTCCGGCGCCTCGGCGGCACCATCGAGGTGACTCGCGCGCCTTCCAGGTTCGTGGTACGGCTACCACTGCCGGGAGCCGGCGATGAGGAGCGGGAGCCATGATCCGGGTGTTGGTCGTGGACGACCAGCCCGCCGTCGCGGAGGGCCATCGCCGCTATGTGGAGCGGGTGTCGGGCTTCGAGGTGATCGGCGTGGTCCATGGCGGCGAACAGGCAATCGAACGCTGCCGGAGGGGAGACGTCGACCTGGTACTGCTCGATCTGGCGATGCCGGGGATGCACGGTCTCGAGGTCGCACGGGCACTGCAGGCCCAGCCAGAGGGCCCGGACGTCATGGTCCTGACGGCTTCGCGGGATCTTCAGACGGTACGCGCGGCGATGCGGGGCGGGGCTTTGCACTACGTGGTGAAGCCGTTCTCGTTCGCGACCCTACGAGCCAAGCTCCTCCACTACGCCAGCTTCGCCGCGGCTGCGACCGGCGCACGCGACGTGATTGACCAGGGCGAGATCGATGCGGCCCTGGCGGCACTGCGCGACCCGGGCGGAACGGACCTGGCCAAGGGACTGTCCAGGGAGACCCTGGTGGCCGTGCGGGCGGCTCTACTGGCCGAGCCGAACGGACTATCGGCAAGCCGGGTGGCCGAGATCATCGGAGCTTCACGGGTCACCGCGCGACGCTACCTCGAGTACCTGGCGGAAACCGGAGGCTGCGAGCGCGAGCCAGTGTACGGCCGAGCAGGTCGCCCGGAACTGGTCTACAGACCGAAGGCCTCCGGTTGACTCCAGAGAGTACGGGGGCCCGGCCTGCGCCGGGCCCCCGTTGCTGCTGACGGACCCAGTGAGTGGTCCGGCCAGCGCGGTCAGCCGGCCCCCATCAGAGCCAGCAGGACGCCCCCGGCGATCACGCTGGCGACCTGCCCGGACCCGACGGCCGGCTGTACGCGATCAACCCCGAATCCGGCTTCTTCGGCGTCGCGCCCTACACCAGCGAGAAAACCAACCCCACCTGCCTCAACGCCCTGACCCACGACGTGATCTTCACCAACGTCGCCCTCACCGACGACGGCGACATCTGGTGGGAAGGCCTCACCGACGAACCACCAGCCCACCTGACCGACTGGCAAGGCAACGACTGGACCCCCGACAGCGGCCGGCCCGCAGCCCACCCCAACAGCCGCTTCACCGTCCACGCCGCCCAAGCCGAATCCATCTGCCCTGACTGGGAGAACCCGGCCGGGGTGCCGATCGATGTGATCCTGTTCGGTGGCCGCCGCGCCACCAACATCCCCCTCATCAGCGAGGCCTACGACTGGGAACACGGCGTCTTCATCGGCGCCACCGTCTCCTCAGAACAAACCGCAGCCGCCGAAGGCGTCGTCGGAGCACTACGCCGCGACCCCTTCGCCATGCTCCCCTTCTGCGGCTACAACATGGCCGACTACTGGAACCACTGGCTGAAGACAGGCGAAGTACTCGGCGACAAAGCCCCCCGCATCTTCCAGGTCAACTGGTTCCGCAAGGACGCCGAGGGCCGCTGGCTGTGGCCGGGCTTCGGGGAGAACTCCCGCCCGATCGAATGGGCCCTACGCCGGGTCGCCGGCCAAACCGAAGCCATCGACGCCATCTCCGGACGCATCCCAGCACCCGGCCAACTCAACACCGACGGCCTCGACATCACCGACGCCCAACTGGAAGCACTCTTCGAACTCGACCCCGACGCCTGGACGCTCGAAACCCGAATCACCGAGGATTACTTCGCCGAGTTCGGCGACAAAGTGCCCCAAGCCCTACGCCAGCAACTGCGGGACCTCAGCGAGCGGGTCGCCCAATCGCTGAAGAGCGGGCTTCGACCGACATCGAACGGGAGCTGACTCACCGCACTCAAGCCACGGCCTGCGGGAATGCGCACCCTGGGTCACGGTGAGCGGGACCATGAAGCCGAGGACAGCGCTCCCGACTGCGAGGGGTGTCAGGATCTGGAGACTCCAACAGCAGCGGCAGGATGAGGCCAATGGCACCGGGCCGGTTCAGTGCTGCATGTCCACGAAGCGGCTGTAGTGGCCCTGGAAGGCCACGGTGACCGTCCGGGTCTGGCCGTTGCGGTGCTTGGCGACGATGAAGTCGGCCTCGCCGGAGCGCTCGGAGGCGTTGTTGTACATGTCGTCGCGGTGCAGCAGGATCACCACGTCCGCGTCCTGCTCCAGCGAGCCGGACTCGCGCAGGTCGCTCAGCATCGGCTTCTTGTCGGTGCGCTGCTCGGGGCCACGGTTCAGCTGCGACAGCGCGACCACCGGGACGTCCAGCTCCTTGGCCAGCAGCTTCATCTGCCGGGAGAACTCGGAGACCTCCAGCTGGCGGCTCTCCACCCGCTTGCCTGAGCTCATCAGCTGCATGTAGTCGACGATCACCAGCTTCAGGTCGTTGCGCTGCTTGAGCCGTCGCGCCTTCGCCCGGATCTCCATCATCGTCAGGTTGGGCGAGTCGTCGATGAACAGCGGCGCGCTCGACACGTCCGCCGTCTTCCGCGCGATCCGGGCCCAGTTCTCGTCGCTCATGTGGCCCTTGCGGATGTCGTGCAGCGGCACCTGCGCCTCCGCCGAGATCAGGCGCATCACGATCTCGGTCTTCGTCATCTCCAAGCTGAAGAACGCCGCGCACAGCCCGTGCTGGATAGACGCCGCCCGCGCCAGGTCGAGCCCCAGCGTCGACTTGCCCACGCCTGGACGCGCCGCGACGATGACCATCTGACCCGGATGCAGCCCGTTCGTCAGCTCGTCGAGGTCGGCGAAGCCCGTCGGCACGCCCGCCATCACCCCGTGCGCGCTCAGTGCTTCGATCTCGTCGAGCGTGGACTCCATCAGCGCGCTCAGCGGCTCGTAGTCCTCGCTGGCCTTGCCCTCGGCCACCTCGTAGATGGCCTGCTGCGCCGCGTCCACGATGCCGGCGACGTCGCCCTGCCCCGCGTAGCCCAGCTGGCTGATCTTGATGGACGCCTCCACCAGCCGGCGCAGGATCGCCTTCTCCCGCACGATCTCCGCGTAGTAGGCGGCGTTCGACGCGATCGACACCGTCGACAGCAGGTCGTGGATGTAGATGTGCCCGCCGATGCGGCCCAGTTCGCCACGCTTGGCCAGCTCGTCGGCGACCGTGATCGCGTCCGCCGGTTCGCCGCGTCCGTACAGATTGAGGATCGCCTCGTAGATCGTCTCGTGTGCGGGACGGTAGAAGTCACGCCCCTTGACGATCTCGGCCACGTCGCCGATCGCGTCCTTGCTGAGCAGCATCGCGCCCAGCACGCTCTGCTCCGCAGCAACGTCCTGCGGGGGGGTGCGATCAGGCCCGGCGTACTCGGCCTCGCTGTCGTAAGGCATGACCTCAGCGAGTGACATCGTCTGTCGTCTCTCCCATCCAAGGCTCGTCCGGTGGCTCTGTCGAGCAGCCTAGGACGGCCCTCTGACAGCCGGGACGAAGGCTCCGCCGCCTCCGTTCCTGCGCCCCGACCCGAGTCAACCTAGACCCATTCGGCGGTGCTCTCAACGGCGTAATCCACAGGGCCTGTGGATGATCTGGGGACAACGTCACCGGCTCGGCGGGAGACCTGTGCACGACGCGGTGCCGTAGCTGTGGACACAAAGCGAGAACGGCGTTCATTATGGTTCTGACTAGGAGATCCATTCTCGTACACATGTGGAGGAGAAGAATTTTCGGCTTTCTTCCGTGCGTGAGTGACCCACTTGACAAGGAAGGCTGCGGGGGGGTGTATGGCGTGGCGCCCCGCGGGGTTATGCACACTCTGTCCACAGCGCCACCGTTTGCCAAGGATACCCATGGGGGGTATCCTGACAAGGAGCGATGGAGGTGGGCATGACACACGAAGAGCAACTGTCACATGCGTCCGACTGTCACCACGACTCCGGCCACGGCTACCTCGACCACAAGGACGAGTACCTGCGCCGGCTGAAGCGGATCGAGGGCCAGGCCCGCGGCCTGCAGCGGATGGTCGACGAGGAGCAGTACTGCATCGACATCCTCACGCAGGTGTCGGCCATGACGAAGGCACTGGAGGCCCTCGCCCTCGCCATGCTCAACGAGCACCTCAGCCACTGCGTGGTCCGGGCCGCTCGCGCCGGGGGTGAGGAGGCGGACCTCAAGCTGCGCGAGGCGTCCGACGCCATCGCCCGGCTCGTCCGGTCCTGAAGCACGCTCACCACCGGATCAACCAACGAAGTCCTGAAGGAGAGAACGTGATCACCAGCTACACCGTCACCGGCATGACCTGCAACCACTGCGTGCACGCGATCAAGGAGGAGGTGTCGGCCGTCCCCGGGGTGACCGCCGTCGACCTCACCCTCGAAGGCGGCACGCTCGACGTCACCTCCGACGCCCCGGTCGACTTCGACCGCATCGTCGAGGCCGTCTACGAGGCCGGCGAGCAGTACAGCGTCGCCTGACGCACCCCGGTGGTGGCTGAGCTTGACGAAGCCCGGTCGCCCTTCGTCCGGCTCAGGGAACATCAGTCACGCTCAGGGAGCATCCATGACCACAACCCAGCGAGAATCCGTCGAACTCGACATCTCGGGCATGACCTGCGCGTCGTGCGCGGCCCGGATCGAGAAGAAGCTCAACAAGCTGGACGGGGTGCAGGCCTCGGTCAACTACGCCACCGAGAAGGCCCTCGTCCTGTACCCGAACCCGGTGCGGATCGAGGACCTGATCCAGGTGGTCGAGAACACCGGCTACGGCGCGGCCCTGCCGACCCCTGACGCCGAGCCGGTCGACCACGCGTCCGCGTTGCGGACGCGGCTGGTGTGGGCCGCGGTGCTCGGCGTCCCGGTGATCGCGATGGCGATGGTCCCCGTGCTGCAGTTCCCCGGCTGGCAGTGGCTGAGCCTGGCGCTCACCGTCCCGGTGTACGCCTGGGCGGCGTGGCCGTTCCACCACTCCGCGCTGGTGAACGCCCGGCACGCCGCCACGACCATGGACACCCTGATCAGCCTCGGCACCACGGCGGCCTTCTTCTGGTCGCTGTTCGCTCTGCTGCTCGGGAACGCGGGCCATCTCGGCTATACCCACCCGTTCGAGTTCTCGTTGATGCGCGGCGAGGGCGCGGCCAACATCTACTTCGAGGCCGTCGCGGGCATCGTGGTGTTCCTGCTGCTCGGCCGGTTCATCGAGGCGCGGTCCAAGCAGGCGGCCGGCGAGGCCGTCCGTGCGCTGCTGCACCTCGGTGCGACCGAGGCCACCCTGCTGAAGGACGGCCGGGAGAGCCGCGTCCCGATCGACTTCCTCAAGGCTGGCGACACGTTCGTGGTGCGTCCCGGCGAGAAGGTGGCCACCGACGGCGAGGTGGTCGAGGGCGCGTCCGCCGTGGACAACGCCCTGGTCACCGGCGAATCGGTGCCGGTCGACGTCGCTCCCGGCGATGCCGTGATCGGCGCGACGGTGAACACCACCGGCCGCCTGGTCGTGCGTGCCACCCGGGTCGGCCGGGACACCCAGCTCGCCCACATCGCCCGGCTCGTCGAGGAGGCCCAGACCGGCAAGGCCCAGGTGCAGGCGCTCGCCGACCGGATCTCCGCCGTGTTCGTGCCCGCGGTGCTGGTGCTGGCGGGCCTCACCCTGCTCACCTGGCTGCTGCTGGGGGAGTCGATGTCCTTCGCGGCGGCCGCAGCGGTCGCTGTGCTGATCATCGCCTGCCCCTGCGCGCTCGGCCTGGCGACCCCCACCGCGCTGCTCGTGGGCACCGGCCGCGGCGCTCAGCTGGGCATCGTGATCAAGGGCGCCGAGGCGCTGGAGCGGGCGCGCGAGGTCGACGCCATCGTGCTGGACAAGACCGGCACCGTGACCACCGGCGAGATGGCCGTCGTCGCCGTCCGGCCCGAGCCGGGCGTGTCCGAGGCGGAACTGCTGCGCTACGCGGGCGCGGCGGAGTCCGGCTCCGAGCACCCGGTTGCGCGGGCCATCGCGGCCTACGCCGCGTCCGATCTGGTGGTGAGCACCCTCACCAACACCCCCGGCCACGGCGTGACCGCCCGCGTGGGCGACCGCGAGGTGCTCGCCGGCCGCCCCGAATGGGTGCGTGACGCGATCCGGCCACCCGAGGGTGCCCAGCTGTCCCACTCGTCACATTCCGACGCTCCAGCGGCCGAATCGCGACAGTCCGTCCCCGTGACCCGGGTGGCCGTCGCCTGGGACGGAGCCGTCCGCGGCGCGATCGAGGTCGCGGACACGGTCAAGGACACGTCCGCGGAGGCCGTCCGGCGGTTCCGCGAACTGGGCCTGACCCCGATCCTGCTCACCGGCGACAACCGAGCGACCGCGCAGGCGGTCGCGGCCGAGGTGGGCATCGACGAGGTGGTCGCCGAGGTGCTGCCGCAGGACAAGGTGGCGCGGGTGAAGAGCCTGCAGGAGCAGGGCCGCCGGGTCGCGATGGTCGGCGACGGGGTGAACGACTCCGCGGCGCTCGCCCAGGCCGACCTCGGCATCGCCCTCGGCACGGGCACGGACGCGGCCATCCAGGCCGCCGACCTCACCCTGATGCGCGGCGACCTGCGGGTGGCGGCAGACGCGATCCGGCTGTCCCGGGCCACCCTCGCCCGGATCAAGGGCAACCTGTTCTGGGCGTTCGCCTACAACGTGGCCGCGATCCCGCTGGCCGCGCTGGGCTTCCTCAACCCGATGATCGCGGGCGCGGCGATGGCGTTCTCCAGCGTCTTCGTCGTCCTGAACAGTCTGCGGCTGCGCGCCTTCCGTCCGCTCGCCTGAACGACCGGGGACAGGTCCCATTCCCGTTCACCTGAACGGGAATGGGACCTGTCCCCGGTTCTGGGCTCACAGGAGGCTCAAAGGAAAACCCGGCTGACGGCACAAGGTGAACGGGCTTACTGGTGGTCAACCTGAACCACCTGGAGCATCCCGTGTCCCTCATTCTGATCGCAGCCGACCTCGTGTCGATCCTCGCCCTCGTCTTCCTGCTGTTCGTGCCGCGGCACCAGCGCCGGGACCTGATCGTCGCCTACCTCGTCGTGAACGTCGGGGTGCTGGCGCTGATGGCCACCCTGTCGTCGGTGGCCACGAGCCTTGGCGTCGGGCTGGGGCTGTTCGGTGTCCTCTCGATCATCCGGCTGCGCTCCGAGGAACTCGCCCAGCACGAGGTCGCGTACTACTTCGCGGCGCTCGCGCTCGGCCTGCTGGCCGGCAACACCGCGCTGGCGGTGGAGTGGACGCTGGGCCTGATGGCCGCTGTCCTGGTCACGCTGTTCGTCGGTGACCACCCGTGGGTGGCACGGCGCACCAGCCGGCAGCAGGTCACGCTCGACCACGCCTGCGCCGACGACGCCGACCTGCGCCTGCAGGTGGAGGCCGTCATCGGCGGCCGGGTGCAGGACATGAAGGTCGTCCGCACCGACCTCGTCAACGACACCACCGTCGTGGACGTGCGCTACCTGCCTTCGCCGATGCCCGTCCGAGAGCGGGTGGACGCATGACCGCCACGCTCACCATCGCCTCCCGCGCAGCCGATCTCGCCACGCTGCCCGCGGTCGGGCTGGACGAACTCCTGGACATCGCCGAGTTGCAGACTCGCGTCGACCGCAAGTACCTGCTGCCGGCCGCCGATCTGCCGGCCGTGCTCGGCACGACGGGCGCGGCCCTGCGCGTGCTCGAGCTGGACGGACGCCGCGAGTTCGGCTACACCTCCACCTACTTCGACGACCCCGACCTGGCCTCCTTCCACCGCGCCGGACGCGGCCGCCGACGCCGGTTCAAGGTCCGCACCCGGGTCTACCGCGACTCCGGTGAGGCGTGGCTCGAGGTGAAGACCCGGACCGGGCGCGGCGAGACCGTCAAGGACCGCCTGCCCTACGACCTCGCCGACGCCGGCCGGCTCACCCTCGAGGCGCGAGAGTTCGTCGCCGCAGCGGTCGCCGCCCGCGGTGCCGGCGAGGTGGACACGGCGGCTCTCGTCCCGGTCCTGCACACCAGCTACCGCCGAACCACCCTGCTGGTGACAGCGACCCCCGTTGTGCACCGTGTTCGGTACACAACGGAGGTCACTGACGACGTCACCCGCGCAACGATCGACTCCGGTCTGTCCTGGCGGCGTCCCGGGGCGGACGCCGCGCTCGGGCTCGCCGGCACGGTCGTGGTGGAGACCAAGGGCGGCTCCGCCCCGTCCCCACTGGACCGCGCGCTGTGGCGGGCCGGCGTCCGCCCGTCCCGGGTGAGCAAGTACGGCGCCGGACTCGCCGCGCTTACCGACCTTCCCGACCTGAAGTGGCACCGCGTGGTCGGCCAACTCCGGCCACACCTCGCCTGACGAAAGGAACCGACGATGACCACCGACCGTACGCTCCTCCGCCGGCTGACCGCCGCGATCGCGGCCATCGCCGCCGGCGTGGCCCTGACCGCCTGCGGCGCGACCGTGGCGCAGACCACCGCCGGGCAGACGACCACCACGTCCGCGAGTTCGGCGACCACCGCGGTCGCGGCGCTCGCCGACAACGTCGAGTCCCATGCCGACGCGAACGACGTCGACTACGACGCGGCGGACGCCATCACGATCAGCCTCGCCGACGGCGCGTCGAAGGCAAGCGCGACCGACGGCGTGACGATCGCCGGCGACACGATCACGATCACCGCGCCCGGCACGTACGTCCTCACCGGCACGCTCAGCGGCGGCCAGGTGGTCGTCGACAGCGACGCGGACGGGAAGGTGCGGCTCGTGCTGGACGGCGCGTCCGTCACCAACACGAAGGGCTCCGCCCTGGTGATCACGGCGGCGGACGAGGCCGTGGTCGTCCTCGCGGACGGATCCACGAACAGCCTCACCGACGGCACCGGCTACGACACCTCTGCCGACGACGCACCCAACGCCGCCCTGTTCTCGATGGCCGACCTGACCATCGGCGGGACGGGTTCGCTCACCGTCACCGGCAACACCAACGACGGCATCGCCGGCAAGGACGGACTGGTCATCCTCGGCGGCACGATCACCGTGACCGCGGCCGACGACGGCGTCCGGGGCAAGGACTACCTGATCGTCGCCGACGGCACGGTCACGGTCACCGCCGAGGGCGATGGCCTGAAGTCCGACAACGAGGACGACGACACCGTCGGCTACATCCTCGTCCAGGGCGGCACGGTCGAGGTCTCGGCCGGTGACGACGGCGCCCACGCCGAGGGTGATCTCGCGATCGAGGGCGGCACGGTCACGATCGCGAGGTCGAACGAGGGACTGGAGGGCGCCACGGTGACGATCGCCGGCGGCGACACCAGCGTCACCGCGTCCGACGACGGCGTGAACGCCACCTCAGGCACGGCCGAGACCGAGCAGGAGAAGATGCAGGACGACGGCTCGCTGCTCACCATCAGCGGCGGCACCCTCGTGGTGAACGCCGAGGGCGACGGGCTCGACTCCAACGGCGCGCTCGTGATCACCGGCGGCTCGACCGTGGTGCACGGCCCGACCAACGACGGCAACGGCGCGCTCGACAGCAACGGCGGCATCACGATCACCGGCGGCACGCTGCTGGCGGCCGGCAGCGCCGGCATGGCCGAGTCGCCGGGCTCCGGTTCGACGACGGGCTGGCTGGCGGTCGCGTTCAGCTCCCCCGTTGCGGCCGGCCAGACGGTCGAGGTCGTCAAGGACGGCACCGTGATCGCGACGTACACCGCGGTGAAGGAAGCTGCCACGCTGGTCGTCGCCGACCCGGACATCACCAGTGGTGAGTCCTACGAGATCACCGTTGCGGGCAGCACGGTCGCGACCGTGACGGCCGGTGAGACCTTGGCCGGCGGCATGGGCGGGGGACCGCGCTGAGTGGTGGAAACGGGGCCAGACCCCCCTTCCGCCACTGTGGGTGGACGACCGGGTGGGCCGAGCGCGGAACCGTCCCCTGGCCCGGCCGCCTGTTCGCGTCATCGGTGTGGCGAGTCGGCTGTCGGGGGTCCCGGGTCGAGCCCGGGATGACGTGGGGCCGGGATGACGTGGGGACCCGGGATGACCACGCCTTCACTGTCATCCCGGCGAACGCCGGGATCTCCGGTCCGCGCCCGGCGACGCAACGACAGGGGGTCCCGGGTCGAGCCCGGGACGACGTGGGGCCGGATGGCCCGACAGCGAGCGGCCTACTCCGGCGGGTCGTACGGCGCGGTCACGGTGCGGCCGGGGAACACCCGGCGGCCATAGTCGGGCTCCAGTCCCTCGGTGAGCGGGACGGTGCGTCCCGCCGCGAGCGCCTCGTAGATCTCGACGAACTCCCTGGACTGGTTCTCGATCGTCCAGCGGGCCGCCATCTCCTTGCTGCGGGCGCGGGCGGTGGCGGCGAACTCCGGGTCCTTCAGCGCGTCCAGCATGCGCAGCATCGCGCTGGCCAGCGAGACCGGGTTGGGCCGGGCGAGCACCGCGTTGACGCCCGGGTCGATGACCAGCCGCAACTCGTGGTCGACCATCACGAACGGCAGCCCGGCGTGCGCGGCCTCGTGCAGCACCAGCGCCTGGGTGTCGGTCAGCGAGGCGAAGACGAAGGCATCACCGGACGCGTAGTAGGCGCCCAGCTTCTCCCGCGGGATCTGGCCGGGCAGCTTCACGCCGCCGAACCGGGCCGCGCGCTGCAGCCGCCGCCGCAGCTTCACGGGGGTCTCCCGCCAGTCGCCGACGATCATCAGTTCGGCGTCCGGCAGCTGGTCGCGGACGAGCTCGAACGCGTCCAGCATCAGCCCGATGCCCTTCTCCAGGGAGATCCGGCCGACGTAGATCAGCCGCGGCCCCTTCCCCTTCGCGATCGGCGGCAGCTCCGGCAGGGCGTCCGTACCGTTGGGCACCACCCGGACCTTCGCGGACGGTGCGATCTCCAGCACCCGCTTGGCCGTCTTGTCCGACGGGGTGGTGACCAGGTCGGCGTCGGTGAGCATGTTGGCGGCGAGGGTGAGCAGCTCCACCTGGGCACCGCCGCGGCGGATCGGCTTGAACTTCATCTTCTTCAGCTGCGCCCAGCTCTTCTCCAGGTGCATGGCGTACACCTTGTAGGCGGCGTTCAGGAACGGCACCACGTGCCAGTAGTGCTGGGCGTACGCCTCGAAATCGGTGTGCCAGGTGACGACCAGGGGACGGTTGGTGCGCTGGGCGACCCACATGCCCAGCAGCCCGACCCCACCCAGGCCGTGGACGTGGATGATGTCCGGCGGGTTGGCCACCATCTGGGCGAGCCGGTAGTCGAAGTCCTGACCCATGCTGAGCCGGATCTGGGTGCCGGGGATCGGCACGGACGGCAGCCGGATCTCGCGCCGGTGCGGGTGCCCGGCGTGCGGGTTGGGGCCCTTGGCCTCCGGCGCGACCAGCAGCACCTTGTGGCCGGCGGCCAGCACCTGTTCCTCCAGGAACTGCACGGCGTACAGCAGTCCGGAGTGGGCAGGGCCGTAGTTGTCGGTGAATTCGGCGATCGTCAGGGGCCTGCGGGCCACGTCCGTCGTGGGGATGTCGGTTGTCACCGCGCGCACGTTGTCGCTGATGTCGGGACCCTCCTTCGGGCGGCTACAGCAGAACTGTAGTGGGACGGCCGGGGGTGAACGGGAATGGGACCTGTCCCCGGGTGTTCCGGGGACAGGTCCCATTCCCGTTCAGGCACGCAGCGAGCCGTAGGTGGCGGTCGCCTTCTCCAGCGCCGCGACATAGCCGGCCCGCGCGCTGTCGCTCGACTCCTCACCGGCGGGGACGGCGAGCAGCCCGCGGAAGTCGGCGACGGACGCGAAGCCCCTGCGGGTCATCCATTCGTCCAGCCCGGCCAGCAGCTTGCCGGCGTAGCCGGCGCCGTGCCGCAGCAGGGACGAGGTCGTCATCACCACGTCCGCCCCGGCCAGGAGGTAGGCGACGACGTCCTCCGCCGTCTCCACTCCGGACGTGCCGGCCAGGGACGCGGCCGTCCGGTTGCGCAGGGTGGCGATCCAGGTGCGCGGCACCCGCCCGTCCGCCCGCGAGGACAGGGTGACGCCCGGGACGACCGCCAGCCGCTCGACGTCGATCGTCGGCTGCAGGAACCGGTTGAACAGCACCAGCCCGTCCGCGCCCGCGTCGACCAGCTGCAGGGCGAAGTTGCCGACGCTGGAGAAGAACGGGGACAGCTTCACGGCGACCGGGATGTCCACGGCCTGCTTCACGGCGGCCACGATCTCGAGGTGCCGGGCCTCCACCTCGGTGCCGGGCAGCGTGACGTCGCCGGGGACGAAGTAGATGTTGCACTCCAGCGCGGACGCCCCGGCCTCGGCCAGCCGCCGGGCGAACTCCACCCAGCTGCCGTTCGCGGACGCGTTCAGGCTCGCGATCACCGGCACGTCCACCGCAGCCGACGCCCGCTCGACCAGGCTCAGGTAGACCCGGGCCGGGTCGTCCGGATCGTCGATCGAGGGGAAGTAGCTGGTGGCCTCGGGGAACGACTCGGCGTTCAGCTCCTCCAGCAGCGCGTCGCGGGTGGCCTGCGCGCGCACCTGCTCGGCGAACAGCGAGTACAGCACCACCGCGCCGATCCCGGTGTCGGCGAGCTCGCGCACCCCGTCCACGGTCTGCGACAGCGGCCCGGCCGAGGCGACCAGCGGGCTGCGCAGCGACATCCCCAGGTAACTCGTGCCCATGTCAGCCTCCCGCCACCTCTGCGAACCGCTCGGCGCCGCGGGTCGCCATCTCCTCGTACTCCGCCCACCGCCGGTTCACCTGCTCCTGACCCAGCGCGAGCAGCCGCTCGGCGCTCTCCGGATCGGTGTTCATCAGCATCCGGAACCGCAGCTCCTTCGAGTGGTAGTCCCGCAACGGCATCCGCGGCCGGGGCGAGTCCAGCAGGAACGGGTTCTTGCCCGCCGACCGCAGCACCGGGTTGTACCGCATCAGCGGCCAGTGCCCGGACGCGACCGCCGCGTACTGCTGGTCCAGGCCCTTGCGCATGTCGATGCCGTGGGCGATGCAGTGGCTGTAGGCGAGGATCAGGCTCGGTCCGTCGTACGCCTCCGCCTCGCGGAACGCCTTCAGGGTCTGCTGCGGGTCGGCGCCCATCGCCACCCGGGCCACGTACACATTGCCGTACGCGGTGGCCTGCAGCGCCATGTCCTTCTTGGTGGTCGGCTTGCCGGCCGCGGCGAACTTCGCCACCGCGCCCAGCGGGGTCGACTTGGACGCCTGCCCGCCGGTGTTGGAGTACACCTCGGTGTCGAGGACGAGGATGTTCACGTTCCGGCCGGACGCGAGCACGTGGTCGACACCGGCCGAACCGATGTCGTACGCCCAGCCGTCACCGCCGACGATCCACACCGAGCGGCGCAGCAGGTGGTCGGCCACCGAACGCAGGTCCTCCACCAGCGGTCCGGACATCGTGTCCAGCAGGGCCTTCAGCGCGTCCACCCTGGCCCGCTGCTGGCTCAACTCCGACTCGTACTGCTGTGGCGCGTTCAGGATCGCGTCCACGGTCGGGTCGCCCAGTTCGTCCCGCAGCGCCTCCAGCCGCCGCCGGGCGGTCGCCGTGTGCAGGTCGGCCGCGAGCCGCAGGCCCAGCCCGAACTCGGCGTTGTCCTCGAACAGCGAGTTCGACCACGCCGGGCCGCGTCCGTACTTGTTGGACGACCACGGCGTCGTGGGCAGGTTGCCGCCGTAGATAGACGAGCAGCCGGTCGCGTTGGCCACGGTCGCGCGGCCGCCGAACAGCTGGGTGAGCAGCTTCAGGTACGGCGTCTCACCACAGCCCGAGCAGGCGCCGGAGAACTCGAACAGCGGCTCGAGGAACTGTGTGCCGCGGACGTTCGCGAAGTCGATCCGGGACCGCCGGTTCACCGGGATCGTCTCGAAGAAGGCGACGTTCTCCTTCTCCTTCGTGCGCTCGGGCACCGGGGCGAGGTTGATCGCCTTGCGCGACCCGCCCGAGCCCAGCGGCTTCACCGGGCAGGCCTCGACGCACAGTCCGCAGCCCGTGCAGTCCTCGGCGTACACCTGGAGTGTGTAGCGCGAGCCGGGAAAGCCGGCGGCGTTCAGTGGCGCGGACTGGAAGCCGTCCGGCGCCCCGGTCAGCGCCGACTCGTTGTAGTACTTCGCGCGCAGCACCGCGTGCGGGCACACGAACGCGCAGTTGCCGCACTGGATGCAGGCCTCCGGGTCCCACTCGGCGATGATGTCGGAGATGTTCCGCTTCTCGAACTTCGTGGTGCCGGACGGGTAGGTGCCGTCCGCGGGCAGCGCGCTCACCGGCAGCGAGTCGCCCGTGCCCAGCAGCATGGACCCGGTCACGGTGCGGACGAACTCGGGCGCGGTCGCCGGCACCGGCGGGATCATGCCGGTGCTGCCGACGGGCTGCGCCGGCACCTCGATCCGGTGCAGGTTGTCCACGGACGCGTCCACGGCGGCCTCGTTCTTCGCCACCACGTCCGCGCCCTTGCGGCCGTAGGTCTTGCGGATCGTCCGCTTGACCTCCTCGATCGCCTCGTCGCGCGGCAGCACGTTGCTGATCGCGAAGAAGCAGGTCTGCAGCACGGTGTTGGTCCGCCGGCCCATCCCGGCCTTGCGGGCGACCATGTTCGCGTCGATCGCCCACAGCTCGATGCCGAGGTCGATGATCCTGGCCTGCATCGGCAGCGGCAGGTGCTCGAACACCTCACCGGGCTCGTACGGCGTGTTGAGCAGCAGCACCGTCCCGGGACGGGCGAACTCCAGCACGTCCACCCGCTCGAGGATCGACCAGTGGTGGCACCCGATGAAGCCCGCCTGGCTGACCAGGTAGGGCGCCTCGATCGGGTGCGGCCCGAAGCGCAGGTGCGACACCGTCCGGGAGCCGGACTTCTTCGAGTCGTACACGTAGTAGCCCTGCGCGTAGGTGTCGTCGATCGCGCCGAGGATCTTCACGGTGTTCTTGTTGGCGCCCACCGTGCCGTCCGAGCCGAGTCCGTAGAACACCGCGCGCAGCGTCGCCGGATCCTCCAGGTCGACGGACGGGTCGTACGGCAGGCTCAGCATGGTCACGTCGTCGGTGATGCCGATCGTGAACCGCGGCCGCGGCGACGGCAGCGCGAGCTCGTCGAAGATGCCCACCACCATCGCCGGCGTGAACTCCTTGCTGGACAACCCGTAGCGGCCGCCGACGAGCAGCGGCATACCGCTGGTTGAGCTGGTCGAAACCCGCCGTCCGGCGGCGTGCGCCTCACCGATGGCGGCGGCGATGTCCAGGAACAGCGGCTCCCCACCGGAACCGGGCTCCTTGGTGCGGTCGAGCACGGCCACGACCCGGGCGGACGGGGGGATCGCGGCGAGGATCTGCTCGACCGGCAGCGGCCGGTACAGCCGCAGCTGCACGACGCCGACCTTCTCGCCCTTCGCGACCAGGTGGTCCACCGTCGAGCGGACGGTCTGTGCGCCGGAGCCCATGATCACCACGACCCGGTCGGCCTCGGGGTCGCCGTAGTACTCCGCCAGGTGGTAGGCACGGCCGGTGAGGGCCGCGAACTCGTCCATGGCTGCCTCGACGACGCCCGGTACTTCAAGGTAGTACGGGTTGGCGGCCTCGCGGCCCTGGAAGTAGGTGTCCGGGTTCTGCGCGGTGCCGCGAATGTAGGGGTGCTCCGGCGAGAGCGCGCGGCGCCGGTGCGCCCGTACCAGCGACTCGGGCACCAGCGTCCGCAGCTGGTCGTCGGTGAGCAGCTCGACCGAGTTCTCCTCGTGGCTGGTGCGGAAGCCGTCGAAGAAGTGGACGAACGGCACCCGCGAGCGCAGCGTCGCCAGCTGGGCGATGGCGGCGGTGTCGTGGGCCTCCTGCACGCTGGACGAGCTCAGCATCGCGAAGCCGGTCTGGCGCACGGCCATCACGTCCTGGTGGTCGCCGTAGATGCTCAGGCCCTGGGCGGCCAGCGACCGGGCGGCGACGTGCAGCACGGTCGAGGTGAGCTCGCCGGCGATCTTGTACATGTTCGGGATCATCAGCAGCAGGCCCTGCGACGCGGTGAACGTCGTGCTCAGTGCGCCGCCCTGTAGGGCGCCGTGCAGCGCGCCGGCCGCACCGCCCTCGGACTGCATCTCGATGACCGAGGGCACCATGCCGTAGACGTTGGCGCGTCCCTTGGCCGACCACTCGTCCGCCAGTTCGGCCATCGTCGAGCTGGGCGTGATCGGGTAGATGCTGCACAGCTCGTTCAGCCGGTACGCCGCGGACGCCGCCGCCTCGTTGCCGTCGATGATGACGCGGCGCTGTGCTGAGCTGAGTTCACCCTGAGCCTGTCGAAGGGAAGTGCTCATCGGACCTCCTCGATCATCTCGATGGCGTGCACGGGGCACTGCTCGTAGCAGGTGGCGCAGCCGGTGCACTTGTCGTAGTCGAAGCGGTAACGGAAGCCCTTGCCGAGCTTGATCACCGCGTCCTCGGGGCAGGCGCCCAGGCAGCCGTCGCACTCGAAGCAGTTGCCGCAGGACAGGCAGCGGGCCGCTTCGAGATGGGCCTGCTCGTCGCTCAGTCCGCCGACGATCTCGTCGAAGTCGGTGATCCGCTCGGACGGCTCCAGCTCGGGCTGGGTGCTGCGGCGCGCGTCGCCGAAGTACCACAGGTGCAGCTTCTCGAACTCGGCCAGGTCGTGCTTGGGCCGGCCGACCAGCTCACGGTGGGCCAGCCAGGCGTCGATCTGGGCGGCCGCGCGCTTGCCGTGGCCGACGCCGACGGTCACCGTCCGCTCGGACGGCACCGCGTCGCCGCCGGCGAAGATGCCGGGCACGTCGGTCATCAGCGTCCGTGGGTCCACCTGCACGACGTCGTGCTCGAAGTGCATGCCGGGGATGCGCCGCAGGAAGTTGGAGTCGGCCTCTTGGCCGAGCGCGAGGATCACGGTGTCGGCCTCGAGCTTCTCGAAGCGTCCGGTGCCGCGGGCCCGCCCGTTCTCGTCGAGCTCCATGATCTCGACGGTGAGGTCTTCCTCCTCGACCGAGCTGATCGTGCGCAGCCAGTTCATCTTGACGCCCTCGCGCAGGGCGCCCTCGCGCTCCTCGGCGTGGGCGGGCATCTGGTCCTCGGTGCGGCGGTAGACGATGATCGACTCCTCCGCGCCCAGCCGCCGGGCGACGCGGGCGGCGTCCATGGCAGTGTTGCCGCCGCCGTAGACGGCGACCCTCCGTCCGATCATCGGGCGCTCACCGGAGGCGACCTCGCGCAGGAAGCTCACGGCGTCCACGATCTTGGACGCGTCGCGGTTGGGGATGTCCACCCGCTTGGACAGGTGGGCGCCGATGGCCACGAAGACCGCCTCGAAGCCGCCCTCGGCCTGGTCGGCGAGCAGGTCCTTCACCGTGTAGTTGTTCACGATCCGTACGCCCAGGTCGAGCAGCCGGGCGACCTCGGCGTCCAGCACGTTGCGGGGAAGGCGGTACTCGGGGATGCCGTAGCGCATCATGCCGCCGGGCAGGTCGGAGGAGTCGCGGATCTCCACCTCATGCCCCGCCTTGGCCAACTGGTAGGCCGCGCTCAGTCCCGACGGACCGGCGCCGATCACGAGGATCCGGCGACCGGAGGAGAACCGGGGCTTCTCGAAACGCCAGCCCTTCTCTATGGCGAGGTCGCCGAGGTAGCGCTCGACGGAGTGGATGGACACCGCCCCGTCCAGCTCGATCCGGTTGCAGGCGGTCTCGCACGGGTGATAGCAGACCCGGCCGTGAATGGCGGGGAACGGGTTGTTCTTCACCAGTTCGCGCCAGGCGGCCTCCTCCTCGCCGGCCTTGATCAGCCGCAGCCATTCCTGGATGTTCTCCCCGGCCGGGCACGCGTTGTTGCACGGCGGCAGCAGGTCGACGTAGACCGGCATCCGGGAACGGATCGGAGCGACCCGGCCGCCCTCGACGGCGAGGTCGGGCAATTCAGTGATATCGCGGGCCATGGGACGCCCTTCAGATGGGTATTTCTACGGTTGTCCCCGACAGGGTACAACGACGTGGACTTCCATGCTGACAAGGGGATTTATGCAAACCCCAGGTGGCGTTAATACCGGACGGGGTATGTCCGAATGTCCTGTCAGGCGGCATCCCGGCAAACGCCGAACGCCTCCGTTCCGGTCGTTCGCCCCTGCCTGGGCAGTGGCGTTTGACCGAAACGGAGGCGTTCGGCGGAGTCAGGTCAGGACAGGGCCTTGGCCTTCAGCGTCGCGTACTCCTCGGCCGAGATGGTGCCGGCGTCGAGCAGGGCCTTCGCGCGGGCGATCTCGTCGGACGGGCTGCCGGCGACCGAGCGGATGTACTCGTCGGTGGCGGCCTTGGACTGCTTCACCTGGGCCTCGGCACGCTGGGCCATGCCGCCGCCGCGGGCGATCAGGTAGACCAGTGCGGTGATGAACGGGAAGAAGACGAGGAAGAAGATCCACACGGCCTTCCAGCCGCCGCTGAGTTCGCGATCGCGGAACAGGTCCCCGATGATCGCGAACAGGGCGAACAGGTAGGAGATGAAGATGATGATGGTCAGCGTGTACCACAGCACGCTGCCGAGGTTGAGGAAGAAATCGGGAATGCGGTCAGTCATGGCGACCTTTCGAGCGGCGGTTTCGAGCGGGTTCGGCAGAACCCGCGTGCGGAGCCTAGCGGGCAATTCCCAAGGGAAGCCAAGGACCTGCTCAGGTGTCGATCAGGATGCCTGCCCTGCGGTGACCCCGCGATGCTAGCCTCCGATCAGCCGGACGCACGAGATCGGGAAACCGCCATGACCGAAGCCCAGCCAGACCAGGCCTGGTACCGCCGGCTGATGCCGGTTCCCGCGCCACCGCGAGTGGTGGCCCGCACCCCGTCCGACCGGGCGGCCGCTTTGTCCCGTTTCGAGGAATTGACCGCTGTGGACGGCGAAATCCCCGAACCCACCAGGGCGAGAATGTTCGAGCCGGATTCGCCCGCCGCCGCGACGATCGTGATCTGGCACGGATTCACGAATGCACCGTCCCAGTTCGTCGCCGTCGCCGAGCAACTGCGCGACCGCGGCTATCGGGTGCTGCTGCCACGGATGCCGTACCACGGCGAGGCGGACGTGCTGAATCGGGACCTCGTCCAGCTCACGGATGCCCAACTGGTCGAGCACGTCGGCGCCTGGATCGATCTGGCCGCCGGTTTCGGTGACCCGGTGTGGGTGTTCGGGTTGTCGGCCGGAGCCACGCTCGCCGGCTGGGCCGCCGCCTGCCGGCTCGAGGTGAGTCGGTTGGTGCTCGGTGCGCCGCTCGTCGCACCGAAGGGCGCGCCGATGCCGCTGGTGCGAGCGCTGGTGCGCTTCCGGCGGATCGTGCCGCGGTTCTACTACTGGTGGGACCCGCGGGTGAAGGAGAACCTCGGGCACAGCCCGTACGCCTACCCGGGCTTCCCCGTGCCCGGGCTGATGCCGTTCCTGCACCTGTCGGAGTCGCTGTTCGACCGCTCCGTCGAGGCCGGTCACCAGCTGGAGCGGGTGGTCCTGGTCAGCAATCCGGGCGATTTCGCCATTCGCAGGGACGCTGCGCGCAGCTTCGCGTCCGGCGTGTTCGGCGCGCGGACCGACTACCTCGGTGAGGCCGGCATCGACGGCGAGCTGAAGTGGATGCACGACTTCGTCGACCCCTGGTCACCGGGCTCCGGCACCACGGAGCAGGTCGTCGCCATCCTGCTGGCCGGTTTCGGCGTGGGCGAGCCCACCGCCGGCGGCGTCCTCGTGCCGCCCCTGGTCGAGCCGCAGCCGCCAGCCGCCCCCTGAGGAGCCGACCGGCGAGGAACGAGCCGGACGGCGTCACGAAGGGCGCCCACCTGGGAGGATCCGCGCTCTCGACGGACAGTGGCAGCGGGGCCCGCGGACGCCGAGGGCATCGACACCGCGGATCCTCTCACCGTTGGCTGGGAGAGCACCCTTCGTGACGCGATCCTCGTCCCTCGGATCGCTCCTCAGGAAGCGGGGGGTCTCCGGCTCACCGTCATCCCGGGCTTGACCCGGGATCTCGTTCGTTGGGCTGCTACGTCGGTGCGGGGATCCCGGCGTTCGCCGGGATGGCGGTGAGCCGTCTCGATCAGCGACCGGCGCAGGCGGCGCAGGTGCCGAAGAACTCCAGTTCGTGGTCGATGCTCGCGAAGCCGTGCTCGGTGGCCATTCCCCGGGCGAACTGCTCGATCGAGGGGAGGCTGACCTCCACCGTCCGGCCGCAGGAGCGGCAGATCAGGTGGTGATGGTGGCCGGGGGAGCAGGTCCGGTAGGCGACCTGGCCGTCGGGGGTGCGGATGGCGTCCAGCTCTCCGGCCGAGGCCATCGCCTGCAGCGCCCGGTACACGGTGGCCAGGCCGACGCCCGAACCCTCGTGGCGCATCCGGTCGTGCACCTCCTGCGCGGTGGCGAAGGTCGCGAGCGCCTCGACGGCGTGCCTGATCTCCGTCCGCTGCCGGGTGTTGCGCTGTCCCGCGCGACCCTCAGTGCTCGTCATAGTGGTCCCCGTGGGCGGCGTGCCGGTGGCCGTCGTGGATGTAGTCGACGTGTCCGGCGTGCTGGACGGAGAGGTGTCCGCAGTCCTGGTCGTGCACGTGCGGGTGCGTCTCGGCCAGTTCGTGGACGACCGGCTCGGTCTCGTCCGGCAGCTCGATGACCGGACGGTTGCGCCGCTGCAGCACCCGGGACACCGGCCAGCTCAGCGCGAACATGCCGATCGCGATCACCACGATCAGCGAGCCGGGCGCCGTGTTCAGGTAGTAGGAGCCGACCGCGCCGCTGAGCGCGGCGACCGCGCCGAGCGCCATCGCGGTGAACAGCCCTCGCCGGAAGCCGACCACCAGGTGGTTGGACGTGGCGACCGGCACCACCATCAGGGCGCTGACCAGCAGCAGGCCGACCGTCCGCATCGACACGGTCACGGTGATCGCGGCGAGGCTCACCACCACGATGTTCAGCAGCCTGACGGGCAGTCCGATCGACCGCGCGAACGGCTCGTCCGCGCTGACCGCGAACAGCTGCGGCAGCAGTCCGATGGTCACGGCGAGCACGACCGCCCCGAGGATCGTGATGAACCACAGGTCGGTGGCGCTGATCGTGAGCAGCGAGCCGAACAGGTAGGCCGACAGTGTCCCCGTCCCCTGCCCGGCCAGCCCGGCCAGCAGCAGGCCGCCGGAGAGGCCGCCGTAGAAGAGGATCGCCAGGCCGACGTCCCCGCTGGCGCGTCCCGACTCGCGCAGCAACTCGATCCCGATCGAGCCCAGCACGCAGATGGCCACGGCGAGCGGCAGGGGAGCCGCGCCGGTGAGGATCGCCAGACCGACGCCGGCCACCGCGAGATGGCCCAGGCCGTCCCCGAGCAGGC
Organism: Propionicimonas sp.; assembly: GCF_029975155.1. Taxonomy (GTDB): domain Bacteria; phylum Actinomycetota; class Actinomycetes; order Propionibacteriales; family Propionibacteriaceae; genus Propionicimonas. The sequence continues at coordinate 83,360 of NZ_JARKPQ010000324.1, forward strand.
TCAGCCGGCGCTGGACGAGGAAGGTACCGATCGCGGGTGCGGTGACGCCGGTGAGCAGGGCCGCGATCAGCGCCCGCTGCATGAACGCGAGGGAGATCCACTCCATGTCAGCCGACCTCCAGCCCGGTGTGCGAGGTGTGCGGACGCTCGATCTCGTCCACCTCGTGCCCGCCGTGCGCGGCGCGGTGATCGTGGTCGGCGTGGTCATGCCCGTGGTCGTGCCCGTGGTCGTGGTGGCTGTAGCCGGGGGGCATCACCCGGCCGTCCGCGAGGACGATCGAGCGGTCGATCAGATCGCGGAAGCAGCCCAGTTCGTGCAGCACCATGACGATCGTCGCGCCGTCGGCCTTCAGCCGCGCGGCGACCTCGGCCAGCAGTTCCTGGGTCGTGCGGTCGACGCCGGCCAGCGGTTCGTCCCAGAGCATCAGGTCGGCGCCGGTGGCGAGTGCGCGGGCGATCAGCACCCGTTGCTGCTGGCCACCGGAGAGCCGGACGAACGGGTAGCGCGCCCGGTCGGCGAGCCCGACCTCCGCCAGCGCCGCGTCCACCGCCCTGCGGTCGGCGCCCGAGGCCGGCAGGAACGGACGCCGCACGCCCAGCCGTCCGCTGGCCACCACCTCGCGGGACGTGGCCTGCTGGACGAGGATGCTGCCGCGCTGCGGCACGTAGCCGACGCGGCGCCAGTCCCGGAACTGCTCCAGCGGCGTGCCGAACAGCTCGATGTCGCCACGGTGTGGGACGAGGCCCAGCAGCGCACGCATCAGCGTGGTCTTGCCGGAACCGTTGTTGCCGAGGATCGCGACGACCTCGCCCGGCCGGATCGCCAATGACGCCCCCCGGACGATCGGGATGCCGCCGAGCACGACATCGACCGACTCGGCGCGGATCACGGAGTCGTTCCCGGCCCCGGCGTCGTTCCCAGCTCCCACGTCGTCCCAGCTCCTGCGTCTCGTTCGCGGTTCACGCGCCGTCGTTCCCGGCCCCGGCATCCTCCCGGTGCATGCCGGACTCCCAGGGCTGTTCCGGCGACCGGTTCCTCATGCGCACTGATTGGACTTCTGCAGAGCGGTGCCGTTGGCGCGCATGACTTCAAGGTAGTCGCTACCCCGGGAATCGGCGGTAATCCCTTCGAGCGGATCGAGCACGTCGGTCTGCAACCCGAGGTCGCCGGCGATCGACTGGGCCACGGCCGGGGAGACCAGCGTCTCGAAGAAGATCGTGGTGACCTTGTTCTCCTTCGCGATCCGCTGGACCTCGGCGATCCGGGCGGCGCTGGGCTCCACGTCCGGCTCGACGCCGTTGATGCCCACCTGGGTCAGCCCGTAACGGTGGGCGAAGTACCCGAACGCGGCGTGGGAGGTGATGAACGGCGTGATCGCGCAACTGTCGAGGTCGGCCTTGAGGGTCGTGTCCAGTTCGGTCAGGTCGGCGACGAGCCGGCTGGTGTTGTCGGCGAACTGCTGCGTCGCGTCCGGACGGGCCGCTGCAAGCGCATCGCGGACGTGTTCCGCGACGGCGACCAGGTTGGTCGGGTCGAGCCAGGTGTGCGGGTCGTAGGCACCGTGGTCGTGGTCATCGGCCTCGTCGGCGTGGTCCGCGTCCTCGTCGGTGTGGTCGACCTTCATCAGGGTGAGGAAGGACGCGGTGTCCACCGTCCGCTTCGGTCGGCTCTGCTCGACGGCGGTGTCGACGGCCGGCTGGAACCCGGACTGGTAGATGACCAGATCGTCCGTGGTCAGCGACGCGACCTGCTGCGGCGTGAGCTCCAGGTCGTGCGGCTCCGCACCCGGAGCGGTGAGGTTGGTCACGCTGACCAGGTCGCCGCCCACGCGCTCCGCGACGAACTGGAACGGGTAGAACGCCACGGACACCTTCAGCCGGTCGTCGCCACTCGCCCCCGGCACCGGGGTTGCCGGTGCGTCCGTGTAGGCAGCACAGGCGCTCAGCGCGAGCAGGGACAGGGTCGCTCCGGCGGTGGCGAGTCGCTTCCAGATTCTCATGACAATCATTCTCATTATCGGATCGCGGACTGTCAAACCGGCCCCCGCTGCAGACGCCCCCGAGGTTCACAGGTGCCCCCGGAATTCCAGGGGCGTCTGGGAACCTCGGGGGCGTTTGCGTGCGGGGTGGCCGGGCGGGCGGCTGGGCGGCCGGGCGGGCGGGTGGGGTGGTCAGGTGAGGGTCAGTACTCGGTCGCAGCGGGCGACGAGGGCGGGGTCGTGGGTGATCACCAGGACGGGGTCCGCTGCGCTGGACGCCCAGATGTCGTCGATCAGCGCCGTGGCGGTGGCGGCGTCCAGGTGCTCGGTGGGCTCGTCCAGCACCAGCACCTGGTAGTGGCCGACGAGCAGCCGGGACAGCGCCACCCGCCGTGCCTCGCCGCCGGAGAGGGCGTCCCCACCCTCGCCGACCATCCGGGTGGGGTCGAGGTCGAGGCCGGCGCGGCCGAGGGCCTGCCGGACGTCGTCGAGGGTGGCGTCCCGGTTTCCGATCCGGACGTTCTCCTCGATCGTGGTGGTGAAGATGTGTGCGTCCTGGGCGAGGTAGCCGATCCGTCCGGTGACCTCGACGGTGCCGGCCATCGCGGGGATCAGCCCGAGGACGGTCGCGGCGACGGTCGTCTTCCCGATCCCGCTGGGGCCGACGAGCGCGACCTTCTCGCCCGCGCGGACGCCGAACGAGAGCCCGGTCACCACGGCCGGCGACCCGGGCCAGCCGGCCGAGAGGTCGCGCACGACCAGACCGGGATCTGGGACGGGACGGCCAGGGTCGGCCAGGTCGCCGGAGCCGACCGGTGCCGCGTCCAGCACCTCCTCGACCCGCTGCAGGGCCGCGCGGGCCCGGGTACGGGCCTGGGCGGACGCGATCAGCGTCGACAGCGCCTCGTGCAGAGCCAGCGGCGTGAGCACGGCGACCGCGAGCATCACCCGCGCCATGCTTCCGTCCGTGACCTGGTGGCCGCCGATCACCAGCGCGCCGATCACGGCCGTCCCGGCGGCGATCACCTGCGCTGCGGTGCCCATGCCCCGCACCCACGCCGAGCGCGCGGACGCCCGCCGCAGCTGCTCGTCGATCGCGGCGAAGCGGTCCAGCCGCTCGGCGGCCGCACCGTACGCGACCAGGTCGGCGGCCGTCCGGGACAGCTCGCGCGCCGCGTCCGCGAGCTCACCACGGAGCGGCAGGGCGGCGGCGTCCGCACGGGCGGAGGCCAGCCGCGACAGCCAGGGGACGGCGACCGCGGCCACCGCCGACGTCGCGAGCAGGACCAGTGCGGAGCCGGGCGAGAACACCGCGATCGCCGCGGACGTCGCCAACAGCACGGCCGTGGAGGAGGCGAACGGGATCCAGACGCGGACGACCAGGTCCTGGATCGCCTCGACGTCGGCGATCACCCGGGCCAGCAGGTCGCCGCGCCGGGTGCCGAGCAGCGTCGTCCGGGCGAGCTTCGCGTAGGTCTCCAGCCGCAGCGCGGACTGCAGCGTGAGCGCCACGTCGTGGCCGAGCAGCCGCTCGGCGTAGCGGAATGCCCCCCGCGAGATGCCGAAGAAGCGGACGCCGACCGCGGCCGCGGCGAGGTACTGCACCTGCGGCAGTTCCGCCGCTCGGGACAGCAGCCACGCCGACACCGCCATCAACGCCACCGACGCAGCCGTCGCGCTGAACGCGAGCGCGACCGACCCCGCCAGCCGCAGCCGCGAGCCGGGCGTCGCATCGAGAAGCCGCTTCAGCAGCCGGCCGCCCCGGATCCC
>NZ_JARKPQ010000122.1 GCF_029975155.1 Propionicimonas sp.
ATCGGTGCGGACCGTGAGGGCCGGCTTCTGGAGTTGGTAGCTGTGCCTGCGGGGCAACCGACCCGCATCATTCACGCCGACCTGCTTCGCCCCAAGTTCTACGACTACCTGAGATGAGGTGACCAGATGAGTATCAAGACCACACATGATGTGACCGGACTCGACCAGCTCGACCCGGGGGTGCACCCGGCCCGCGATGCCGTGCACTTCCGTCGCATCCTGGCCGCCCGTCAGGAAATCGCGGCTGCGGAGCAGGAGTTGCGCGACGCGGTGAAGGCCGCGCGGGATGCCGGCGAATCGTGGACGGTGATCGCGTCCGCGCTGGACACGACCCGTCAGGCGGCGCAGCAGCGCTTCGGTGGCAACTGAGCGACTCACGTTGGGGGAGCGTGCTCAGTGTTTCGAGCTGGCCACGCGCTGGAGGTAGTGGTCGACCAGGTTGCGCATGGGGTCGTCGATGGTGGGCAGATCGCGGTTGTTGAGCAACCCGGTGGCGAGCTGCATGGTCAGCTCGTCGAGGAGGGTGACCCACTCGGAGACCTCCCGTTTGTGCGAGCGTCGCGGCGACGTGATGGCCTGGTCGACGGTCTCGGGGAGATTGTGCGCGCCGTCCGGATCATGGCGTTGGAGAGGATCTGGCGGTCTTCGGCGGGGGCGCTCAATCCCTGTTCTTCGATGCGGGCGAGCACACGCATGAGCAGTTCGGGCCGGCTCGCGACCATCGAAATGAAGGTGTCACGATCGAGGTTCCGCTCGATCTCCTGGCGTCGTTCCTTCTCCCAATCGCTGAGCCGAGTGGTGGGTGAAACGACCTTCACGACCTCGGGTTTGACGCCGGCGATCTCGTTCCCGCGTCGCTCGATGGATGCCTCGACTCGGCACCGTGCCGAGCACCAGACCGGACGTCGGCCGCGCCCCTTGTAGGTCACCGGCGCGCCGCACCGCGGACACCTGAACGTCTTCGCCGGATCGCGGATCACCTCTCGCATGCGAAGCTCCTAGTGGGACGAAGGTTTCATTTCATTCTAACGAAATGCCCAAGTGCATGCCAGAGGTGTGTGATGCTTCTGGCTGGGGGATTTTCGGGTGTTCGCTTGGTGACTGGCGACATCGTCAGGGCGGTGTCGGTCGGGTCTTGGTGGTTGGCCGGGATCTGCTTGTGGTGGGCGTCGGGTCGTGGGGTCGGGGGCCACTTCGGGCCGAAGGACCATGTGACCTGTAGCCCGGATGCAACCAACCGCTCGACAGGCGGCAAAGTCGGATGGATCGAGTTGGAGATGCCGAGCTGTCCGGGGCGCCTATAGGGGGCCGGCTTAGCCGGGCTCCGGCGGCGCACGGCGCGGACACGGCCCAATTCGCCGGACAGCCGTGCCTCGTTGAGGAATACTGCCGCAGCAGGGTCCGCAACTCGGCGTCACCGGCTGCCGGGATGAGTGGGAGTGGGTCAGCATGGCGGAGTGGGTCTCTGCGATTGCCGCGGTCCTCGCGGCCGTGTTCGCTGGTGCTGCCTGGATCGTCGCGCGCCGGGCGAGCGCCGACTCGCGGCGTTCCGCTGACGCCTCGGAGTTGGCGGCCACAGCAGCCGCCGACAGTGCAGCAGTCGCCAAGACGGAGGCGGACCGCCGCATCGAACGCTCAGATGTCTCCTGGGAGTTCGTCGACCAGACCGACGACCTGCGCTGGAAGGTCGAGTACCGCAACATCGGCCTGACGGCGGCGCACAAAGTGGAGGCTGCGCTAGTGGTCGATGGCGTCCGGGTCGACCTCCAGGCGGACAGGGTCCCGCCCGGCCAGTCGATCAGCCATGACGCACACGACCTTCATCAGGAGGCGGCGCGGCGATGGCTCGATGGTCTCGAGCACGGCTTCTTTGGCTCCCCCGGGATGGAGATCGAGACGCGAATCGTGTGGTCCTCAGAGCTTGGAACACCCGCGATCTGGACGGGAACCGATCGTGCCTGACTGGGTTCAGTCTGTCGCCACTGCGGTCACGGCTGCCGTGGCCGTCGCCGCCCTTGCTGTGGCGTGGCTGGCCCGCCGAGACTCGCACCGGTCAGCGGAGGCGTCAGCGGCTTCAGCAAAGGCGGCCGCAGAGTCGGCCGCCGTTGCACAGCGGGATGAGGCCCGACACTTGGAGCGCACCGACGTGAAATGGAGTCGCCCCCGAAAGCGCGGCGACGACCAGTCCCAGGTTGTCTACCGCAACGTTGGCACCACGCCAGCATTCCAGGTCGCTGTCGTCCTCACGATCAACGACGCAAGGGTGACGATCGAGGCTGACGTGGTCGAACCGGGCGGGTCAATCAGCTACGACGCGAGCGGCATGAGTAGGCGGATCCTCATCGCCGCCAACTACGGGCCTGACGGCGCGAGCCGCGCCTACGGCACCCGCTACACCGTGACGGCGAGGATCACATGGCAATCGAGGCTCGGCACGCCGGGCGTCTGGTCAGACGCCTGATGACCCGATCTCGGGGGGATCGGCTAGGTCGAGAAGCGCGCCCTCGGCGGCAGATGTGCGCGTTCACGCGAGTAGGGCGGTAGGACTGAACAGCCATTATGGGCGTGACGCCTGGGGTGACGTGGTCGGTCCTGAGTGACGAGGGCACGGCAAGCCGCTCTCGCTGCCATCCCGGGCCTCAATAGGCTATAGCGGGATCAGGCGTCCACTGGTGGCGTGTGATACCTCCATCCCCCTCAGACGCACGACCACCGAGTTCGATGGTGATGAGTTCGTCGCCCATAAAGGCCGGGCTCAGCTCGAGAGCTAGGTAGTCAAACAGTTCCCGTTCGTGGACGGCGATGACCACTTGGCGATCATTCTGCTTTGCGAGGAGACGGATGAGTCCTGCGAACTGCGCCACGTGTACTTCATCCATCGCTTGGACAGGATCGTCGAAGACAAGGCAGGGAACGATTGGCTCCACAGCCAGATGGAGCGCGAGGAACAGCGATAGTGCCGCGGTATTTAGGTTGCCAGCCGACAGCATCACTTGGGGTGGGCCGCTGGTCACTCCGTCACGATGAGTGGTTTCCAGCTTGATGTCGAGCGACCGCTTGCTGGCGCTTGGGATGCCGAATCTTGGGATGAACCCTTCGTTCGGGGCGAGCCTGGTGAACACGGACTTCCAGACGTCGTTTAGGGACCTGGAGAAGACGCGCTGAACGATGGTGGCCCGTGCCATTGTTGCGGCCCGGTGGACATCACGCGCGACCGTCTGACGGCGCTTCGCCTCAGTAACACGGTCGTCCCATTGCGTCTTCCGTTCGGCAAGGCTCGCTACGCGCTGAACGGCAGCGGACTCGCGTTCTATGGCACCCGCTAGGCGGTCCGCTTCAATGGCTGCCTTCATCTTTCGGTTCGCAACGTTGGCAAGGCGTATGACTTCCTCCTCGGCCCTGCCGAGCAGGTCGGCCGACGCTGCTTGGAAGGATTCGAACGCTTCCGGCGCGGGCGCCTGAAGGAGACTGGCGTACCGAGCAAGCTCGCTACTGATGCGGCGTTCTTCGGAAGAAGCCGCATCGAGGCCAGCGAGGGATTGCTGGAGATCGTGCACCCGACGGTCCAGCTCCGCACCGTTCAGCTTCGCTGCTTCGATCTCGGCAAGTTGGGCGGCCAGTTCGGCGAGTGTTGCGTGACGTGATCGGAGCGTTTGCTCCTGGTCGGGCGATAGGAGCCGGGACGTGAGTTGGGCGTACTGGGTCTCGCCGCGCGCGACCCTCGCCGCTAGCTGATCCCGCTCGGCGCGGAGAGCAACGAGCTGTTGTCCATGGTTGGTGAGGTTGGCCAGCTTGGCATCGATGTGCGTGAGCAGGCTATGAGCCCCGATCTCCGTGAAGTCGCGATCGCAGACGGGGCAGGTGTTGGTCTCGTCGACGACGGTACGGAGCGCGGCCAGACTCTCAAGTAAGGCACTTGAGTGCTCCTGAGCGTCCGCGAGCCGGACTTGAAGACCGTCCAGCTCACCTCGGTCCGCGGCAAGTTGCGCTCTAGCTGCCTCGGCTCGCGCGCGGACACTGGAGGCGTCATCCAGGTTCCGCATGACGAAGCTCATCGCTTGCTGAACGGCGGTACGCGGCTCACTACCCACGTTGCCTCCGGCGGCCTGAAGCGCTGCTTCCCAGGTGCGAACTCTGACTCCCTCTTTGGCTTCCCACTCCGCTTGGCGGGTCGTCGCGGCGATCAGCTCGCTGCGGGTCTCCTGGACTCTCTGAGTGGTTGGGCGGTCTGACAGGGCGGCGATCCGACCACTCAGCGCGATGAGGCCCTGGTGAGTCTTGACCGCAGCCCCGTGTTCGGCAGTGGCGTTGTCGTCGTCGAGGGCCGCCCTGATGGGCTCCAGATGCTCGGCGTCCGTTATCTCACTCGCTGAATCGGGGGCGAAACCTGCGATCGCGTCGCGGAACGCCGCGCGCGCTCTGGCGACCTCCGCCCGAACGTCCGCGAGCAGAGCGCTCTCCTCCTTAAGTCGAGTGGCCACTGCCTTCGCCTCTCGATCAGCCTGGTCGACGCCTGCCGCGAGTCCCTTTAGGAGTCTGAAGTCAAGCGCGTCGCTGAGGCCGCCGCGAAGCGCGTCCAGCTTCTCAAGGCCGAGGAGTTCGTTGACAAACTGCTCCAGCGCCGACTGTTCGTTGGCGGAGCGGGCTTGGTAGAGGTCGAGCAGACGTCCGAGCGAAGCCTGGTCTAGATAACACCGTTCTGAGTAGAACTTCGCGGCGGCAGGTGCCAGCGCGGGGGTTCCGTCCAGACGCGCGCCATTTACCGTCAGAGGGGCACCCGGGCTTTCCGCCTGCAGGTCGTCTGCGACGTCGGCTCGTACCGTCGCATACGGCTGCCCGAAGAACGGCAGGTGTGCTCGGTAACGGTCGGACTGTCGCTCCATGCTCCTGATGGCTCCGGTCAGGGCGAGTTCGAGCGCCGAAAGGATGCTCGTCTTGCCTGTGCCATTTGGGCCATGGATTAGAACGACAGGTGCGTCGAACGGCAGGTCACGTGTGCCCTCGATGCAACGAAAGTCAGACAGCACCAGTCGGCGGATCGGGACGTCACCCATGATCTTCCCCCACCATGTCGGTCCAGCCTGCCCCTTCGTTCATGTATCGGCGCAACGCCTCACGAACCCCCTCGGCCCCGTGGGAGGCGGCCTTGACTAGTCGTATGTGCTCCTGCGTCGCCCGCGACAGTCCGAGCTCCGCGAGCACCTCGTTTACGGGATCGCTTCCGTGGACCAGATCCGCGTTCGGCAGTTCCAGAGGCAGCAGCACAGCAATCGCTCTCTCGATCTCGGAACCGCCCGGCGTGCTGGACGTGATAGGAAGGACGCGCGCAAAGCGCTCCAACTTTGCCCGGTCATCGGGCGCAACTCGGCCAATCAGTACAAGAGAGATTGGTCGACGCGACGCCGCAAGGTCGAGCGAACGCGCCAGACCCGCAACAAGGCGCTGCAGACGCCTCGGAGGAACCTGGTCGGTGGCGATCAGAACGAGGTCATGTGAACTCCGGGTTCCCCGGACTGCGGCTTCGAAGGCGAACTCTGTGCCTGCAACCATCATCGGCTTGGGAAGTGGTTCAAAGCCGGCGCTCACCAGCACTGCGAGGACTTCCTGAACACCAGTCATCAAAAACCCCCCGCCAACTTGAACGCCTCGTATAGGTCATCGGCGGATGCTGTTTCGGCGATATTCGAGACGACGCTGAATTCGGCGGCGCCCAGCTTCCCATCACGACCGTAGCGACCTCCGGATGACCGGGCGGACTCAGGCGGCTCCTCGCCAGCGATGACGATCAGGACGTCTTCATCGCTGAGGTCCATTGATCCGTCTAGTTCGAGTTTCATCAACGTCATCGCGTCCTTGACGAAGAACACCGGAGTGTTCCGCTCCCCAGTCGCCAGACGAAGCACTCCGCCACTGGGCTTCGCCTTGTCGCCGGGCACGGCCGACCAATCCCCTAAGGCAACCCCCCGGCCGATGAGCGAAAGCGCGACGCCCAGGCGCCCGAACTCATCTGCGGGAAAGTCCGCGCTGTGGATTGCTTCGGCCACAGGACGGTCCGACAGCGGTCGGTACCGACCTTCCGCCGCACAAGGCACGCGACCAGTCCGAAAGACAGTAAGGACAAGATTGGCCGCGTCAATGAAACGGGCGACGTACCCGCGCTGAAACTCGGCAACCCCCTTATGATCAAGCGTCGTGTCGCTTGGGGGCTCTGCATGGCTCGCGGCGAAGTCGCGGAGGAGAAGTAGGTCCTTCTTTAGCTGGTCGACTTCAGTCGAACCCCACGAAGTTACTAGTGAGTGCTCGACTAGGAAGCTCAGCTTGTCAGTTAGCGACGACAGCAGCAAGGCCAGCAGCGTTGGCTTCGCGTACGCGCCGAGAAGCGCGGATTGGGCGATGGCCGTTGCGTTTCCCTGGTGATTTCTGCCGTAGGTGAGCTTGAGGAGGTTCCGGTGGTACGTCTCCAGCTGCTCTGCGCTCAGAACCACCGCGGGCGGCGACGCCGGCCACGGCCGGGCCAGATCCTGAATGGCACGCGCGAAGACTGTGTGGAGATTCGCGTCCTGCGCTGACAGACCAACCATCAAGGTCGGCCGGTCCGTGTAGAGCACCTCAAGGTGCTTGCGCATCGACGTATGCTCCGGCTGCTCAGTCCATCCCGAGATCTGTGACTCACGCGCGATCAGGAGATCCCGGTAACCGGCCTCATCATCTCGGGCCCGCACCGCGCATCCGTGGAACTTGACCACGTCGATGCGCCGCCCGCCAACTCGGAAATCATCGGCCTTAACAGCTACCCGAACTAGCGACCCGTACGCGGGTGTCAACTCCTCCAATGCCTTCTCAATGAGCCCGTCCCAGTTCGCAGTCACCGCGGACGCAACCAACCCTTCCAGCATCAGGAGCGCGATGCAGTAGTGCTCCACATCGGGCTCAAGGTCCGGCGACCCGTACGTGTTGGGGACGTCGAGCCCCGTCCACACCAGGTAATCCTCTGGATTGTCGTCCCCCACGGGCACGTCAAGGACAACGGAGTACTGCCTGACCAGCGAGGAGACGATGCGGTCCCGAAGGGGCCATGTATGGACCGCACTAGAGAAGTCGATGCTATTCAGCTCTTCGGGCGCGAGGGCTGCGAGGCTCAACACCTCCTTGAGCGCGGTGCGGTACATGCAACTCGGCTCGTCGGGCACGACGTTGAGTCTCAAGTGTTCCATAACACGTTCAAGCAGCACTTCGACGCTCGGCGCCCTGTCCCGAGAAATGCCTGAACCAAGCCACAGGACGTATTGGCCCTGGTGGAAGGCTGCGGCGAACTCTGAGAAGCTCGAGTTGAACCGCGCGAGAACAGCCGCCACGGCCCTGGCCGGTTCCGCCGTCATCCATGCCCCGCTCAAGCTGCTCCGCTAACCGCAGGCGGTCACAACGCCAGCGTTCCGGATCATCCTGCCACGCTCGGGCCTTGCTCGGGCCGTGTTGCTCGGAGTCGGATGAACGGTGTGTGTAGCAGCCCCCAGCGGTTCGACGAGTCTCCCGGCCCGGCGGTGTGCCAGCACATCGGCATGTGAGTGAACAAGTGAAGCGCGTGCTGACCTGACACAGAGGCTGGCTGGACCTCGGCAAGGGCGACAGGCTCACATGCTGGAATCTCTGCCCCAGATAAGCCCCAACTGGTCGCAGAGATCGCCGCATCGGGACTATCACACGTAGTCAAACGCCAGTTGCTCGCACCTATCCCTCCGGTTCGAGTCCTGTCGCCCCGACCACTGTCGCCCCGACCGATAATGGCTTGTCAGCCATGTTGCCGCTCGGTGGGTGGTGGCCTGACGTTCTTCCGACACCCTTCGGGTTCAGAAGGCCCGCGTCACACCATGGGCTCGTCGACAAGGTCGGCGCATAGTAACCTCGGCGTGAACAACCCCTTGATCATCGCTGCCGCCGCCATCGAATCCCAGGTCTCGGACATTGAGAGGACCGTGGTTGAGCTGCCGCCGGCGGGCCGCCGATCTGCGCACCGCCGCACACGCCGACCCTCTCCCCACGCTGCTGTCCATCCGGGAGGCTGCCGAGGTGTCCGGGCTCTCTGAGTGGGGCATCCGGAAGCTGCTCGCCGACGGGCAGCTCGGCGAGGTTAGGGTCGGGGACAGGCGATTCGTCAAGACCGCCACCCTGGACGCGCAGGCCGGTGCCGCATGAGCGGCCGGGCACCGAATGGCTTCGGCACATCTCCGGCACGCCAGGGCACTACCGTGGGCACATCACAATCCGCGGGGTCCGCATCGACAGGCGCGGCAAGACCAAGACAATCGTGCGCGACAAGCTGTTCGCAGCAGCGGAGAAGTTGTTGTCCGGCGAGGTCAAGCCGAAGACCACGCCGCGGAAGGTCACGGCCGGCAGCGTGACGGTCGACGCATACCTGACAGGGTGGATGTCCGGGCAGGCCGCCCGGGTAGTCGACGGCAGCCTTGCTCCGCGAGCCCTCGAAGCGGATCAGCGGAATGTCACCCTCCACTTGGCGCCCGCGCTGGCTCGGCTGAGCCAGGCCATGGGTATCCCGGAGAGGTACCATGTGAGTATGACTGATGTGGCCACTATCAAGGTTCCTCGCGTGGTGCGTGACCGCGTGCGGGACGCTGCCCGAGCAGCACACCTGACCCAGGCCCAGCTCATCGAGGAAATGCTCGAAGAGCGGCGCAAGGCTGAGTTCTGGGCTGCGCTCGAAGCTGAGACCCCCGACCGGGAGTATCTGAACGAGCTTGCCGAGACGGATGCGGCATTCGCTGGTGACGCCGAGGAGTCCATCGCCCGGTTCGAGGCGGGTCAGTGACCCAGCAGATTGCCCGTGGTGATGTCGTCTGGGCGAGTATGGACCCGACCATCGGCCGCGAGCAGGCCAAGCACCGGCCTTGGCTTGTGCTGTCCGAGCCAGCCCTTCATCGCGCCCGCGGCCTGCTGATCGCGGTGCCGCTGACGCACACCGACCGCGGATGGTCCACGCATGTGAAGCTCACCTCCCGCGACTCGTCCATCACCGTGGCGATGTGCGAACAGGTGAAGTCGATGTCCATCAGTCGCGTCACCCGCGTTGACCGCGCGCCGTACCCGTCGGTTCAGGTCGACCAGGTCCACCAGATCCTCGCGCTGCTCACCGCGGGCCGGTAGGCCTGTGCAACTCCGCCCGGACGCAGACGCGTGCTGCGTAGGTTCCGAATCGGGTGACCTGCGGGATTGGGCCACCGACGAGGCGAGGGTGTCGAGGTCGGCCCGCATCCGGGCGATGACGGCCTGCGGGCTCTCGCTCGGTGAGGCCAGCTCGCGCAGCAGTAGCTCGCGGGCGAGCGTGGAGGCTGGCACACCGAGCCGTTCGGAGGCGGTGGTGAGGACCGCGAACTCGTCGTGGTTGAGCCGCATCTGAAGCGTCCTGACCCGGCAGCGTCCCGCTGACCTGGCAACTGCAGGCGGGGGCAAGGAAGTCTGTGGTCGAGGCCAGCGATTTGTGGTCGAGGCCGGTGATGTGTGGTCGAGGTCCGAGGGGCCCGAAAGGCAACCGAGAGGTGCGATCATCGGCATGAGAGTGAACAGGCAAGCGCGTCCTGGCGAAGCATCAGTCGGGCGGGGCTTCCTAGCGCCGGGTTCACATGCTGACGCTTTGCCCAGCCAAGCCCGAGTTGCTGCGGGGGGTCGTCGCGTCCCATCTATCGCACCTAGTCAAGAAGCGGTTTCGCGCGGCCATCCTCCCGTTCGAGCAGGCTCACTCCCGCCCGCTCCAGGGCGGCGAACCCGAAGACGACCACGCCGAAGAGAGCCATCATCGACACGAACCAGGCGATGCTCGCTGCCAGACACGTGCCCGACGGGGACTCCCGGTGAGCTGACTCAGCTGGGCCAGAGCCCGCCTGCGCCAAGGAACTGACGAGTGGATCAGGACGCGGCCCCGGGATCGATGCTGCGGCTTCGTGCGCGTGCGTAGATGGCCAGGCACGCGGCGAGGACACCCAGCGCGAGAAGGAGGCATCGGGTCAGCTGGTCCCCGGTCGGGATCAGCTGGGCAAGTGCGTCCAGTGGCATGACGACGAAGATCATCACCAGCGGCGCAATCGGCCCGAGTCCGGACTCCACGGAGTCAGCTGCGGTGGGGGGTCGCGAGCATTGCGGCACCGATGGCCACCGCCACGACCGTCCAGAAGGCCGAAGCCAGCCACACGAAGGCGCTCAGCCGGTGACGGCCCGCCAGCGCGGCCAGAACGAGCCAGCCGATCACCACGACCGCACTGGCAAGCACCGAGTAGATGGTCGGCTGGCGATCGGAGACGCCCGCGACGACGGACGCGAACACCGACAGGAGGTGGAGCAGCGTCAGGACGAGCACCGAGACCACGAACCGACGGGAGATCCTGAGCTGCGCTCGATCGACTGGCGCGGACGTCACTTCTTTATTGTTCATGATCAGGCACCGCGGGCGCGGTGGTTGAGCGCGATTGGGGCCCGGGTCGGCTCAGCTGACCGGTACCGTCCACGTCCCGCGGGTGCAGAGAACGCAGGCGATGGTCCCGATCACCGCCGACATGATCAGCGGCGCACCGAGTCCGTAGGCCGCAGCGATACCGCCTCCGGCAAGGGTGCCGAACGCACCGGCGCCGTGCAGGGCGGTGCGGTATGCCGCGACGACCCGGCCGAGCAGTCGCTGTGGGGAGAGTCGATGCCGCAGCGAGGCGACGGCGACGTCGAACACACCGAATCCGGCGCTGGTGATCACGACGACGGCGCCCGCCGCCCACAGCGTCGGCGCGACGAGGAGCAGAACCGGGGTTATGGCGGTGAGGACGATCGAGCCGAGCAGCGCGGGGCCGTGCCGATCGACGCCGATGATCCGCTCGGCCAGCCATGCGCCGAGCAGTCCGCCCGCGGCACCGACCGCCAGGAGTGCGCCGAACCCGGACGGGCCGAGCCCCAGGCGCTCCTGGCTGAAGAGGACGAAGATCGCGAACCAGCCGCCGTCGGCGATCGTGACCAGTGCGCCGACGAGAAGGAGCACGCGCAACGTGCGGTGGCCGGCGAGCCAGCGCAGTCCGTCCAGGATGCCGCGCCCCGAATCATTGTTGGTGCCGGCCAGATCGGTGTCGGCCGTCTCGCCGTGACCCACCCGATCGGCAGGGTCGACCTGTTCCGTGGTCTCGCTCGACCGCCCGAGCAGGCCAACCGGAAGGCCCACGACCAGGAGGACGGCGAACACGAGCACGGCGCTGTTCGCGACGAAGGGCAACGCGGCACCCGCCGCGAAGAGCACCCCGCCGATCAACGGGCCCGCGAACGAGTTCGTCACGACCTCGCCCGCGACCATGCGCCCGTTGGCCCGTTCGAGCAGCTGGGTCGGGACGAGCCTCGGAACCACGGTCGAGGCTGTGGTGTCCCGGACGGTCTCGCTGACGCCGAGGGCGAAGGCGACCACGGCGACGAGCAGGATCGGCGGCTGGCCGAGCGCGAGGGCGCCGATCAACACACCCAGCACAGCGATCCGCGTCAGGTCGGCCAGCACCAGCAGGGTCCGCGCGTGGTGACGGTCCGCCAGGGAACCGGCAAAGAGGCCGGTGACCAGCCACGGGACGCTCGTGGCGGCGGCGACCGCGGCCACCGCCAACGGATCGCCGGTGAGCGACGCTGCCAGCAGCGGGAACGCGGCCATCCCGATCCCGTCGCCGAGGTTGGCAAGCAGGGTCGCGGTCCAGAATCGCCAGAACCGCCCGTCGAGCGTCACGAGCCGACGTTAGCACTCGATGGTGGAGAGTGCTAACGATCGAGCCGGACAGATGTTCTCGCCCCAACGATTGATTTTTGTTTGACGGAAGATATTTTTCAGTTATGAGAACTAGTGCGCCGGCGCTGCGGCCGATCTTTCGCAGCCAGGCACAGGCCGGGCTTCTTGCCTGCCTGTACCTCCATCCCGGACAGGAGTTCAGTCTCACCGAGCTTGCCCGACGGGTCGGGGTATCGGTGCCTACAGTCCATCGGGAGGCCGAGAGG
The DNA here is from genome assembly GCF_029975155.1 of Propionicimonas sp. Classification (GTDB taxonomy): domain Bacteria; phylum Actinomycetota; class Actinomycetes; order Propionibacteriales; family Propionibacteriaceae; genus Propionicimonas. Next base: position 12,019 of record NZ_JARKPQ010000122.1, read on the forward strand.
CTCGTGGGGTCGAGGCTGGTCACCGAGACGACGCTGGGTCGGAACCGGCTCCTCGGCGCGAACCCGAGCCATCCGGCGGCGGAGTCGCTGGGTCGTCTCCTGGAGGTGCCGTTCGGGCCCCGTCAGGTGGTCGCGGAGGAGTTCGCAGAGGTTCCCGGTGCGAATCAGGTGTGGATCTTCGGGTCATGGGCAGCCAGGTATGCGGGGGAGACCGGCCACGCTCCCAACGACATCGACGTCATGGTGATCGGCGACAGCATCGACCGTGCCGATCTGTACGCCGCCGGCGACCGTGCCCAGCAGCGGCTGGACATTCCGGTGAATCCCGTGATGCGCACGCACCGGCAGTGGGACGATCCGTCAGATCGGCTGTCGGTGCAGGTTCGTAGTATGCCTGTGGTCGATGTGATGGCTGTTGGGAGAGGGGTGTAGATGGCCCGCTGGAAGCGCGGAGAGGCGACGATCGAACGGCTGCTGGCAGCTGGTGAACTAGACCGCATCGGCAAGTCGGTGGCCTCCGACGATGAGGCCCAGGATGCTGTGAGCACGGCGAGGTTGTTCACGGAAACGGCGGCCAGGATCCTGCCCGAACTGGGGTTCTTCAGCGACGAACCTGAGTGGTCAGTGTTCATCCAGGTGTGAACGGCTGAGCTCTGGAGTGTCGTCGGGATGGGACGCTACGGCGACAGCGGCCTCGGCCGTCGGACCCAGCTGTGCTCCAGGCCGAGCGGCTCGTGGACTCCCAGCACCGCCCAGCTGTCAGCCTCGTCGACGTGGACATAGCCGCAGGGACGGCCGAAGCGGCTTCGGCCGTAGCGGACGCCGTTGCGCAGCAGCCCGACGCCCGTCCAGAACGCCTCGGACATGTCCCACTCGGCCACGCGCTCGATCTCTCCCGTCGCGAGGGTCATGCCGG
>NZ_JARKPQ010000127.1 GCF_029975155.1 Propionicimonas sp.
AAGAAGGGGGCTTTGGGTCTGGTGGGGTGGTATGAGGGGGGAGTCTGGGGTGTGAATGGGGATTTGGTGGGGTATCGGCCGAGTGAGGATGTGGAGGTGGAAGGGGCGTGGGGAGAAGTGGTGCGGGGGGTGGTGGTGAACGGGCATGTGAGTGCGGGAGGGAAGGGGACGGAGCTTGGGTACAAGGTGGAGGTTGGGGTCGCGGTAGATGCAGGGGTGGAAGTGAGTGGGTACAAGGCGGGGGGTCTTGTGGTGCAGGTGGTAGGGCGAGGGGATGGGGAGAAGTATGTAGGGGTGGTAGAGGGGGTGCAGGGAGGCTATCGGGTGAGGTATGAGGGGGAGTTTGGGTATAAGGGGATGAGGGTAGGGGGGATGTATGAGGTTGGGGGAAGTGGAGTCGGGGTGAAGGGAGAGGTGCGAGGGGAAAGAGGGGAGTATGAGGTAGGGGTGAGTGGAGGCGTGGTGAAGGGGGTGGCATTGGGAGCGGGGCGAGGGGGAGTGCAGGAGACGGGAGAAGGGTATGAGGTGAAGTATGAGGGAGGTGTAGGGGGAGGGAGTTTACGTGTTGAGGGGAGTGTTGGGAAGGATGGGGGGTATGAGGGGGTGGTGGAGGCGCAGGGGATAGGGGCTGGGAGCATTGGGAGTCTTATAGGTATGAAGGGAGTGGAGGGGGAGGTAAGTGGGCGAGTGTATGGGTTCGTGCGGGGAGGGAAGGTGTCGTGGAGTGTGAGTGAGGGGTTGTATGAGGGGCGCGTGAGTGGGGTGGGGGTACGGGCGAAGGTAGAGGGGGTAGGGGATGAGGTGGGGTATGAGCTGAAGGGAGCGGAGGTGACGGTGGGAGGGGTAGAGGTAGGGGTGAGCGGGACGGGGAGGTATGAGGGGAAGGTCTTTGAGGGAGAGGTGAGGACAGGGGGTGTGGGGTATGGGGTGGTGGTGGAGGTAGCGGGCGGGAGTATTGGGGTGAAGGTAGGGGAGAAGCTTGCAGGGGAGGTGAAGGTAGGGAGAGGACGGGTGGAGGGGGAAGTGAGGATGGAGGAGTTTGGGGTAGGGGTGCGAGGGGGAATGGTGTGGCTGAAGGGGAAGGTGGGGGGCTGGTATGAGGGAGGTGAGTGGGGAGGGGTAGTGGAGGGGCTTGGGGTGCGGTATGAGGGGGAGGGGGCGTATCCCGAGGTGGAGGTGAGTGGGACGGTAGATGCACAGGGAGCGGA
>NZ_JARKPQ010000368.1 GCF_029975155.1 Propionicimonas sp.
CTCCGCGCCCCGTTATGTCCCGTAGGCGAAGGAGGATGGGATGACCCACCTGGGACTGGCCACCAAAGCGGTGGGCGCCATCATGGCCGCTGCCCTGATCGGTGGCTGCACAGCCACGCCCACCACCAGCCCGACACCGACGGGCCCGTCGCAGTCGCAGTCACCCACCGTGACGCCGACACCGCCCCTCAGCCCCGAAGACCAGAAGCTCGAGGACGCGAAGGCGCGGGTCGTCCTGCTGTGGCAGACGCTCGACGGCCTCTTGGTCGACTCGAACAGGAGCATCAACGAGCTCGACACCCTCGCCTCGGGCGAAGCCCTGAGCAGCCTGCAGGTGATGCTGACCACGGTCCGTCAGCGGGGGCAGGTGCAGGTCGGGGCCACGAAGATCCCCTCCCAGAGCGCATTGGCCAAGGGAGACAGGTGGGTCGTCACCTCGTGCGTCGATCGCAGCGAGGCCATCCTCACGGACAAGGCCGGGCAGCCGGTCACGCCGGCCCCGCAGCCACGGCTCTCACACGAGAGCACCGTGCAGCTCGTCGGCGCCAACCTGCAGATCACCAAGGACGAGGTCCTCGGATCATGTTGACCAGGCTCCTCGCGGCGCTCGCGCTCTGCGTGGCTCTGGCGACAACGCCGCTGGCGGGGACCTCTGCCTACGCGGACGCCGGGTGCGAAGGGGCTAGCTGGGGAGTTGCCTGTGGGGTAGGCGTCCCCGGTTACGGTGGCTCCGGCGGCGCCGCTCCGCTGAAGCACACCGGCTCCGGCAGCAGCGACCCGGTTGCCTGCGTCACGCAGGAAATGCCTCCTCGCGAAGTCCCCTGTTCGAACCCGGAGCTGGGGACCTGGAGCAACGCCCGAGCCTGCTACATCAAGGCCGAGTCGCCGCCGCCCCCGCTGACGGACGCGGTGTGGAGCGGAAACACGACGGGGTCGATCTACCGGTGTTCGGCTTCCGGCATCTGGTCGGGTCCGGGCTCCTACCTGTTCTGGGCCGACAGTGCTCCGGGTGTCGTCCCGGACCCCAGAGTCCTGGCGCAGCAGGCGGTCACGCAGATGCGCCTTCGCGCGGTCAAGATCGGGATGGCGCCGGAGCCCTCGCCGGGTTCTGTGGGCTTGGTGGGCCTGCCGATCTGGCTGTGGGTGGCGTCGCCGGATCAGAGTACGTGGGGACCCAACACGAAGACCGCGTCTGCGGGCGGCTACTCCGTCACCGCGACCGGCAAGGTCACCCGGGTGGTCTGGAGCATGGGCGACGGCGGGACCGTTGCGTGCACGTCCACGGGCACCTCGTACACCGACTCGTTCGGGATGTCGGCGTCGCCGGATTGCGGCTACCGCTACACGAAACAGGGCACCTACACGGTCACCGCGACGAGCTACTGGACGATCAACTGGTCCGGGATCGGCGAGTCCGGTGTCATCAACCAGACGTACACGAGCTCGGTCGTGGTCACGATCGGCGAACTCCAGACCGTGGTGAAGGGATGAGGACGTGAGGACACCGACCTTGGCGCCGACGACGGCGACGACCACGACC
>NZ_JARKPQ010000135.1 GCF_029975155.1 Propionicimonas sp.
AGGAACGAGCCCTCGTTCTCGGCGAACGTGAGGTTCATCACGTTGTCCATGGTGTTGGTCGAGTCGTCGACGATCGCGAACTTGACGTTGGGGTTCTCCTTCGCGACCTTGCCCACGGCACCGGCGTACGCGAAGCCGACGGCCACGATGTTGTCGTAGCCGGCGTCGATCAGCTGGTTCAGGCGCTCCTCGCGAGCCGACTCGGCCTCGCCGTTGCTGGCTGCGGACTCCTTCGCGTCCACACCGAACTCGGCCTTGGCCTTGTCCAGGCCGGCGGCGGCGGAGTCGTTGAACGACTGGTCGCCACGTCCGCCGACGTCGTAGGCCATTCCGACCTTCATCGACGGCGCGGTGGAACTGGCAGCGGGCGAGGTGCCGCCAGTGGCTGCGGGTGTGGTGCCGCCACTGCTGCACGCAGTGAGTGTGAGGGCGGCGGTTGTCGCCGCGATGACGATCTTCATCACCTGTCGCACGGTGTCTCCTTTTGGAATCCCGGACGCGGAATCACTGCGTCCATCTGGTGACTCTAGTGGTCCGGGACCCCCCTCCGCGCACGGTCGGCTGACCTGCGCCGAACCGTTACCTAAAAGTAAGCTTCCCCGCCCCTCTCGCCCACCCGGTCCCCTCGCCCACTCCCCACCGAACGCCTCCGTTCCGGTCAAACGCCCCAGCCCACGCAGGGGCACCTGACCGAAACGGTGGCGCTCGGTGGGTGCGCGCGGCGGGATAGCATGGGCCGGTGGAGATGGAGTCGTTCCGCGAAGAGGCGGAGAAGCTGGTCACGAGTCGCGCGCTCGGGTACGACCAGAAGCTGCGGCGGCTGGCGTCCCTCGCGGACAACGCGCTGCCCTACCCGGAGCTGTCCCCGCTGTGCACGGAGGCGTTGCAGGCCCGGGTGATCTGCGACATGTTCGAGGGCAACCGGCCGTTCACGCCGCGGTACGTGCTGCCCGACTACGCGCTGGCGCTGCGCCAGGGCGTCGCCTACCTGGAGCTGGAGCCGCCGACCACCCTCGACGACGCCCTCTCCTTCCTGACGATCCTGTACAGCCAGGTGCCTTCGGTGACCACGTACCCGGTGTACCTCGGCGACCTGGACGCGTTGCTGGAGCCGTTCGTGCCCGCGGACCTGCCGGACGCGGAGCTGGACGCCAAGCTGCGCCGGTTCTGGATCCAGCTCGACCGGATGCTGCCGGACGCCTTCGTGCACGCGAACGTCGGACCCGCTGACGGACGGGTGGTGCGCTCGATCTGGCGGGTGGAGCGGTCGCTGCGCCAGGTGGTGCCCAACCTGACCCTGAAGGTGACGCCGGAGACGCCGGACGACCTGATCTCCGACGCCGTCCGCACCGTGTTCGTGACCGGCAAGCCGCACGTCGTGAACCACCCGATGATGATCGCCGACCACGGCGAGGACTACGCGGTGGTGAGCTGCTACAACTCGCTGAAGATCCGCGGCGGCGCGCACAGCCTGGTGCGGCTGAACCTGAAGGAGGCCGTTGGCAGGCACGTCGGCGACCTGGCGACGTTCTGTGCCGAGGCCCTCCCCCACTGGGTGGAGCTCACCGCCGAGCTGGGCGAGGCCCGGATCCGCTCGCTGGTCGAGGAACAGGGTTTCTTCGAGTCGAACTTCCTCGCGACCGAGGGGCTGATCGACCTGGACCGGTTCTCGCTGATGTTCGGCATCTTCGGCCTGGCCGAGTGCGTGAACGAGCTGATGAGCCGTGAGGGTGCCGACGCCCGGTACGGCCACGACGACCGCGCGAACGAAGCGGCCTGGACGATCACCCGCCGGGTCGCCGAGCTCGTCGCGGCCCGGCCGCTGCCCTACTGCGGGGGCGGGGGCGGCTTCGCCTACCTGCACAGCCAGAGCGGCATCGACCTCGATCTGGACACCACCGCGGGCACCCGCATCCCGGTCGGCGACGAGCCCGGGTTGCGCGAGCACATCGCGGCCTGCGCCCCGCACCACGCCCTGTTCGCCGCGGGCATCTCCGACATCTTCCACGTGGACGAGACGGTCGAGGCCAACCCGCAGGCGATGGTGGACGTGATCCGCGGCGCGCTCGCGGTGGGCATGCGGGACTTCACCTTCAACCTCGACTCCAACGAGTTCATCCGGATCACCGGCTACCTCGTGCGCAAGTCCGATCTGGTCGGCATCGAGGAGCACGGCGCCCGGCACTCGTCCGACTACCTCGCGGCGACCGCCGAGATCAACCACACGGTGACCACCCGGGCGATCAAGCGGGTGACCGCCGCCGAGCTGAGCCCGCAGGGGTGACCACGGTCCCCGAGGAGCGTTCGTGAGGAACGAACGAACGCGTCACGAAGGGGCCGCCAGCGGCCTCATCACCGACGTCATCGAGTTCTCGGCCGTCGACGGTCCCGGCAACCGGTTCGTGGTCTTCCTCCAGGGCTGCAACCTCGACTGCGTGGCGTGCCACAACCCGTACACGATCAACCCGTGCATCGACTGCGGCGACTGCGTGACGTCCTGCCCGTCCGGCGCGCTCAGCCTCGACGTGGCCGGCAAGGTGCTCTGGGACGCCGGCGTGTGCACGGGTGGCGACACGTGCATCGATGTCTGCGAGTACGACTCCACCCCGAAGGCGCGGACGCTGGCCGTCACCGACCTGGTGGAGCGCATCCGGCCGGCGGTGCCGTTCCTCTCCGGCATCACGGTCTCCGGTGGTGAGGCGACCCAGCAGCCGGCGTTCGTCCGCGCCCTGTTCGCGGCCGTGAAGGCCGAGTTCCCGCGGTTGACCTGCTTCGTCGACACCAACGGCGACACCGACCCGGCCACCTGGGACCTCCTGGATCCGGTGATGGACGCGGCGATGGTCGACCTCAAGTGCCTCGATGACGCCGTTCACCGCCGGATCACGGGAGCATCGAACGTCCGCGTCCTCGACACGATCCGGCTCCTGGCCTCCCGGCGCAGGCTGTTCGAGGTCCGGCTGCTGCTCATGTCCGGGGTGAACGACGCCGACGACCTGCTCGCCGGGACCGGGCGCTGGCTCGCGTCCGTCGACCCCAACCTGCGGGTGAAGGTGATCGGCTACCGCCACCACGGCGTCCGCCCGTCCCCCATTCCGCTGCGCGAGCCGACCGCCGCGCAGCGCGCCCACTACGCCGACGTGCTGCGCGACCAGGGCCTCAGCGAACTGGTTGTCGTATAGCCGAACGGCCGCCACGAAGGCCCTGACGCGATTCGGCCATTCCACGTCTCCCACCTGTCTCTCCCGTCACATCTGGCCACTCACGTGGCCAGATCGCGACAGGCTCCGGGCCGGGACGGCGCCGGCTGGCCCGGGCGCCGCTCGCAGGCCAACGGCCGACCTGTCAGGGACGGGTGTCGCGATTCAGCCACTCGAGGCCGGGATAGTGACTGGTGTGACAGGCGGGACGACCAGCGCGGCCAGATCGCGACAACCCTCGCGGCTCGGTGGGCGCAACGCCTTCAGCCCGCGAAGCCGGAGTCAGGGTGATGCTGCCAGCGTTGCGGCAGATCGGACGCGAACGCGGCCAGGATCGCGTCGGACGCCTCAAGAGCGGAGAGCTCCCCGTCCTCGACCTGGCCCTCCAGGCGGACGCGGACGGCGTTCACCGCCACCGACGTGCGCAGCGCGTCCTCCAGCTCACCGCGGACCAGAGCCCACAGCCACTCCCGCTGCTGCCGGGCCCGCCGTGCCTCCAGCTGGCCGGACGCCTCCAGCGCAGCCCGGTGGTCGATGATCGCCTGCCAGACCTCGTCCAGTCCCCTGCCGGTGAGCGCGCTGGACGTCAGCACCGGCGGACGCGGCGCCTTGGGGTCGGAGGTGATCAGCTTCATCGCGATCGCCAGCTCGCGCGCGGTGACCCTGGCCTCGCCCTCGTTGTCGCCGTCCGCCTTGTTCACGGTGATCACGTCGGCCATCTCGAGGATGCCGCGCTTGATCCCCTGCAGCTGATCGCCGGCCCTCGCCAGCGCGATGAGCAGGAACGTGTCGACCATGCCCGAGACCGCCACCTCCGACTGGCCCACACCGACCGTCTCGATCAGCACCACGTCGTAGCCGGCCGCCTCCAGCACCAGCATCGACTCCCGCGTGGTGCGGGCCACGCCACCCAGGTGGCTGCCGGCCGGCGACGGACGGATGAACGCCCGGTCACTCTGGGCCAGCTCGCCCATCCGCGTGCGGTCGCCGAGGATCGAGCCGCCGGTCTTCGCCGAGGTCGGGTCCACCGCGAGGACGGCGATCCGGTGCCCCTGCTCGATCAGCCGCCGGCCGAGCGCGTCGATGAACGTCGACTTGCCCGCCCCCGGGACGCCGGTGATGCCGACCCGGGTGGCCTTCCCGGTGTGCGGACGGAGAATCCGCAGCAGATCGGCCGCGATCGCGTGGTGTGCCGGCCTGGACGACTCGACCAGCGTGATCGCCCGGGCGATGCCGCCCCGGGAGCCGCCCAGCACCTGCTCGGCGAGCTCGTGCGGGTCGAATCGGGGACGCCGGACCTGTGCAGGGTCACGACGGGGGGCGGGAGCGTCGCCGTACTGGCGCCCGGGAGTCGGGCTCGACTCGGCCCACAGCGGTGCGCGTTCGTCGTTCACGCGGTCTCCTAACCGGAGTACGGGGATCCCGGGTCAAGCCCGGGATGACGTGGGGCGAGAGAGGTCGAGCCTGTCGAGACCCTCTGCGGATCTCGACAGGCTCGACCATCGGTATGGAGGTGGATCCTACGCGTCCAGGCGCTCGCGCAGCTTGGTCAGCAGCTCGATCGCCGAGTCCGGGATGATCGTGCCGGGCGGGTAGATCGCATCGGCCCCGGAGGCGTACAGCTCGTCGAAGTCCTGCGGCGGGATCACGCCACCGACGACGATCATCATGTCCGGACGGCCGAGCTTGTCCAGTTCCTCCCGCAGCGCCGGCACCAGCGTGAGGTGTCCGGCCGCCAGGGACGAGACGCCCACGACGTGCACGTCGGACTCGACGGCCTGCCGCGCGGTCTCCTCCGGGGTCTGGAACAGCGGACCGACGTCGACGGTGAAGCCGAGGTCGGCGAACGCCGTCGAGATGACCTTCTGGCCGCGGTCGTGCCCGTCCTGGCCCATCTTGGCCACCAGGATGCGCGGACGCCGGCCCTCCGCCTTCTCGAAGTCGTCGACCAGCTCGCGGGCTTTGGTGACAGCTTCGGTCGAGCCGGATTCGGAGTTGTACACGCCAGAGATCGTACGGATGTTGGCCGTGTAGCGTCCGAACACCTTCTCCAGCGCGTCCGAGATCTCGCCCACGCTCGCCTTCGCCCGCGCGGCGTCGATGCTCAGCTTGAGCAGGTTGCGCTCGGGATCGGTCGGGTCGGGGTTGGACGCCGCCCAGGTGAGCTTCTCCAGGGCCACGTCGGTGGCGGCCTGGTCGCGCTCGGCACGGAGCCGCTGCAGCTTGGCGATCTGCTCCTCGCGCACCTTGGCGTTGTCGACCTTCAGCACCTCGGGCAGCACGTCGTTCTCGAGCGTGTACTTGTTCACGCCGATCAGCGGCTGCCGGCCGGAGTCGATCCGGGCCTGGGTACGGGCCGCGGCCTCCTCGATGCGCATCTTCGGAATGCCGGCCTCGATGGCCTTCGCCATGCCGCCCGCGGCCTCGACCTCCTGAATGAGGTCCCAGCCCTTGCGGGCGAGCTCGTAGGTGAGCCGCTCCACGTAGGCCGAACCCGCCCACGGGTCGACCGTCCGGCACGTGCCCGACTCCTGCTGGATGAACAGCTGGGTGTTGCGGGCGATCCGGGCCGAGAAGTCGGTCGGCAGGGCGATGGCCTCGTCCAGGGCGTTGGTGTGCAGCGACTGGGTGTGGCCCTGGGTGGCCGCCATCGCCTCGATGCACGTCCGCATCACGTTGTTGAACACGTCCTGCGCGGTCAGCGACCAGCCGGAGGTCTGCGAGTGCGTCCGCAGGCTCATCGACTTGGGGTTCTTCGCCCCGGAGTCGCGGACGAGCCGTGCCCACAGCAGCCGGGCGGCGCGGAACTTCGCGACCTCCATGAAGAAGTTCATCCCGACGGCCCAGAAGAAGCTCAGCCGCGGCGCGAACTTGTCCACGTCCAGGCCCACCGCCTGGCCGGCCCGGATGTACTCCACGCCGTCGGCCAGCGTGTAGGCCATCTCGATGTCGGCCGTCGCGCCCGCCTCCTGCATGTGGTAGCCGGAGATCGAGATCGAGTTGAACTTCGGCATGTTCGCCGACGTGAACGCGAAGATGTCGGCGATGATCCGCATGGACGGCGCCGGCGGGTAGATGTAGGTGTTGCGAACCATGAACTCCTTGAGGATGTCGTTCTGGATCGTGCCCGCGAGCTGCTCCAGCTTCACCCCCTGCTCCTCGGCCGCCACCACGTAGAGGGCGAGGACGGGGAGCACGGCCCCGTTCATGGTCATCGACACCGACATCTGGTCCAGCGGGATGCCCGCGAACAGCTGCCGCATGTCCAGGATGGAGTCCACGGCCACACCGGCCATGCCGACGTCACCGGTCACCCGCGGGTGGTCGGAGTCGTAGCCGCGGTGCGTGGCCAGGTCGAACGCGATGCTCAGGCCCTTCTGGCCTGCAGCCAGGTTGCGCCGGTAGAACGCGTTGGACTCCTCGGCGGTGGAGAAGCCGGCGTACTGCCGGATCGTCCACGGCTGGTTGACGTACATCGTGGCGTACGGTCCGCGCAGGAAGGGCGGGATGCCCGGGTAGGTCTTCAGGAAGTCCAGGCCCTCGTACGCGGACGCGTCGTAGTTCGGCGGCACCAGGATGTGCTCCGGGGTCTGCCAGCCCTCCGAGTAGCTGATCGAGGACTCGAGCAGCGACTGGAACTGCTCCTTGCTGTCACCCGGGACGGCCGGGGCTCCGAGTTCGACCTCGGAGAAGTTCGGGATGGCGCTCACTGTGCCGCTCCAATCCGGTCCATGGCTGTGGTGAGGAAGCCGACGACGTCCATGCCGTCGAACACCTCACCGTCGATCACCGAGTCGACCTCGTCGGAGGCGGTCTCGGTCTTGCGTCCGGCGATGTACACCGTGCCGACCCCGGCGTCCTTCAGCGCCCTGGCGACGGGCACCGCCTGTTCGGCGTACACCTTCGCCGAGGAGCACAGGATCACGAAGTTCGCGCCGGCCTCCAACACCCGGGCGACGATCTCCTCCGGCGTCCCGCCCTCGCTGGACGGGCGCTCGATGCCGCCGACCCCGAGCAGGGCGCCGGTGAAGGTCTCGCGGCCACCGAAGTCGCGCCGGGCGCCGAGGCAGGCGAGGAACGCCGCGGGACGGGGATCGGACGCGGCCGCGCGGTCGCGCAGGGCCTCGAAGACGTCGGAGTCGCGCCGGGGGACGAGCCCGTGCCGCTCGGGAGCGGCCGGACGCGGCTTCGCCTGCACCGGCTCCTCGTCCGGCTTGGGGAACATGCTGATGCCGGTGAGCGGCAGCTTGCGGGTGGCCAGCCGGGCGTTCCGTTCGGCATTGGTGGTGCCGATCCGCTCGGCGACCAGGCCGGAGGTCAGCGCGGTGACCATGCCGCCGGCCGCCTCGATCGCCTGGAAGGCCGCCCAGGCCTTGGCGGCGAGGGACTCGGTGAGCTCCTCCACGTACCAGGAGCCGCCCGCCGGGTCGCTGACCCGTCCGATGTTCGACTCCTCGGACGCGATGGCCTGCGTGTTGCGGGCCATCCGGCGGCTGAACTCGTCCGGAAGGCCCCAGGCGGTGTCGAACGGCAGGCAGGTGATGATCTCCGCGCCGCCGACGGCGGCGGCGAAGGTGGCGATCGTGCCGCGCAGCAGGTTCACCCAGGGGTCGTCGCGGGTGATCATCCGCCACGAGGTGACCGCGTGCTGGACGGCGCCGCGGGCGTTCGCGGGCACCCCGCTGGCCTCGCCGATGCGCGACCAGAGCCGGCGCAGCGCGCGCAGCCGGGCGACCGTGGAGAACTGGTCGGCGTTGGCGCTCACCCGGAAGGCGATCTGGCCGAAGGCCGCGGCCGGGGCGATCCCGGCAGCTTCGAGGTCGCGCAGGTAGGCGACGCCGGTGGCGATCGCGAACGCGAGCTGGTCGACGTCTCCGGCGCCGGCGTCGTCGTACGGCAGCACGTCGACGGTGAGGGCGCGTACGCCCGGGAGCTCAGCGATGGTGGCCGACACCCATTCCGCCTGCGCGGAGAGATCCGGGGCGTCCCCGGTGCGCGCGGCGAGGGCGAGGGCGTCCAGGCCGAGGTTGCCGCGGGCGTTGCGGGCGCCGGACCCCTTCCAGAAGGCGGCCAGTGCCTTGGCCGCTGCGACCTGGTCCTCCACGCTGCTGACCGAGATCGGGGCCAGGTCGGGCTGCACCGAGCCCAGGACCGTCGGCAGGTCGTCGACCGCGATGGCGTCCGAGCCGGTGCGCAGCCACACCGAGCTGGCGCCACGCTCGAGGTCGGCGAGAATCTCGCGCCGGGTGAACTCGGCGTCCGGGTCCTCGTGGAGCTGGCGGATGTCCCAGCCCGTCATCGGGCTGGTCTTGACCATCGTGCCCCGGGTGAACGGCATGACGCCGGGGTGGCCCAGCGGGACGTCCGTCTCGGTGTAGAGCGGCTCGATGGTGAGCTGGTCAACGGTTACCGTGCGCAGGCGCTTCATGGCCTGCTCGATGGTCAGTTCCTTGCCTTCGGGACGCCGCCGGTTGAGGACCTTGAGTACCTCGACCTCCCAGTCTTCTCTGGTGGGAGTGGCGAAATCCCCGGCGAGCTGCAGGGGCGTGTCGGTCATGGCTTCACACTATCGTCACGACCGTGCCGTCCCTTCTGGACTGACCTTTTCGGAACGGACCCGCAACCCCTGGCTCACATGCTGGACGGAGTACTGCTGCGCAGCCTGAACGGGAAAGGAACCGTCCCCTTTCTGTTCAGCTGAGCGGCAAGAACGGTAAGGGGACGGTTCCATTACCGTTCACGGGACGCGGCGGCGACCAGCCGCTCGCCCAGCGCTCGGACGGCGTCGACGAGCTCGGGACAGCCGAGGACGCGGAACGGCACCGGGATCGCGGCGAGAAGCTCCGCGTACCAGGCGGGGTCGCTCGTGGTGCCGACCAGCCGGCAGCTGTGTTCGTCGACCGGCTCCAGCCGTCCGATGGTGGCCGAGAGCCAGGACATCTCCTCGAGCGGGGCCTCGATCAGCACCTCCGTGGGGTACTCCCAGCCGACGGCGAAGTTCTGTTCGAGCAGCGCCACCGGGTCGAGGTCGTCCGGCGGGAGGAATTCCTCGTCCAGTTCCTCGACGGCGCGCACGCGGTCGACACGGTAGGTGCGGATCGCGCCGGTGCTCACCCGGCGGCAGACCAGATACCACCGTCCCTGCCGGACCACGACCGCCCACGGTTCCACCCGCGTGGACCACTCCGCGCCGGCCTCCGTGCGATAGCCCAGCCGGACCAGTCTGCGGACGGAGCAGGCGTGCACCAACTGGCCGGTGATGGACGGGTCGGGCGACGCCGCGTACCGGTTCACGACCGGACGGGCGGTGCGTCTCACCAGCTCGGCCTGCGCGGCCACGCCTTCGGGCAGCGCCCGCATGATCTTGCGCAGCGCGTTGCCGACCGGGTCGGTGGTGTCGGCGGCGTCGTGGTGACCCTCCACCACGGCCATCACCATGCCGAGGGCCTCCGTGGCGGTGAACACCAGCGGCGGCAGCCGGACGCCGCGTCCGACCGCGTAGCCACCGTGCCGCCCCCTGGTGGCCAGGATCGGGATCTCCGCCTCGCGCAGGATGCCGATGTAGCGGCGCGCGGCCCGCTCGGTCACGCCGAGGGCCGCCGCGAGCTGGTCGGCGGTGGCCCCGGGCTGGTTCTGCAGGTGCTCGAGGACGAGGAGCGCCCGGGCCGTCGGGCTGGTCCCGTCCGGGTGGGTCATGGCGACCTCCGCAATCGTGCGTACCATCAGCTCCGGCTAATCCGGAAGTAGAACGTCCGGTATCGATTCTACGGTCGGAGCATGACACAGGGAATCACCTACCGCACCACTGCCCACTCCCCCGCGCGGCCGCAGTCAGCCGCTCGGCCCGCCGGCCACACGCCCCGCGGAGGCCTGCTGCAGGGTCTGCGCCGGTTGCTCGGGGGCACCACCCGATCCGTCGGCCTCCCGTCCGTCCTCGTCCGCGACGTCGACCCCGACCTGCACGTCGCCACCACCGAACTCATGTCCGCCTGGCAGCGCCTTGACGGTCATCTGCGGCCATCGGTCTACTGAGGGCGATGGAGTTCGAGTTCACCGCAGAGGTGATCGAATGGCGCGGTCCGGCGCCCTACTACTACGCGGTGGTGCCGGACGGGCCGAGCGAGGCGATCCACGAGGTCGCCGGCGCCGTCACCTACGGCTGGGGCGTCATCCCCGTCGAGGCGTGGCTCGGCGGCACGCGCTTCACCACGTCCCTGTTCCCGAGGGACGGCGGCTACCTGCTGCCGCTGAAGGACGCCGTCCGCCGTCCGCTGGGGATCTCGGCCGGCGACCAGGTTCCCGTCCGGATGAGCCTCGCGGTCCGCTGACCGGGCGACGACCCACCGCCGTCCCGCAACGATCCGAGAGGATCTGCACTGTCGATGCCCCAGCCCGGGCCGCACGGCCCGTGGATCGCTGTCGAGAATGCAGATACTCCCGCCCTTCGTGACGCTCACCGGCGCTCGCTCCCCAGGGAACGGTTGAGGGCTCAGCTGACCTGACGGACCAGGGCCTCGGCGGAGCCGATCATCGTGGCGGTCTCACGCTCCCAGTCGGGCTCCTGGCCGCGGAACGGGCCGGTGGCGAGCGAGATGATCACGGCGGCGGAGCGCAGGCGCAGCTCGGTGGCGTCCACCCTGGTGTCGAAGACCGGCACCCAGCGCCGGATCAGCGCGTGCACCCGTGCCTCCTGGGTGGCGTTCATGCGCTGGATGGTGGACAGGTGCGCGACCAGGCAGGCCAGGTCGTCCGCCCGGCGGCCGGGGCCGATGGTGTCGGTGTCGAGCAACCCGCAGACCCGGCCGCCGCCGACGTGCACCTGGCCCTCGTGGAAGTCGCCGTGGGTGGGCTCGGTGCCGGACGGGATCCCGGACAGGCCCTGTCCGATGGTGTCCACCAGCCAGTCCAGCCGCGACTGGAGCGCCGGCATCGCCGCCGCGACCATCCGCGCGTAGTGGGAGACGGCCTCCGACCAGGGCGGACGGCGGTCCAGCAGCGCCACCGACTCCGGCATGGCGTCCAGCAGCTCGATCAGCGCTTCGGCGGAGCACGGCTCGGCAGCGTCGAAGATCGCTCTGGCCAGCGGCTGGCCGGGCAGCTCGCGCAGCACCAGCAGGTGGTCGTCCGTCGTCGCCGCGACCTGGGCCACCGGGAGCCCCGCGTCCGCGAGCAGGCGGTGCCGGGCGAGCACGTCGTCGAAGAGCCGTGCCCGCAACACCTTCACGTAGACGACCTCGTCACCGCAGGCGACCTTCACCACCGCCCGGCGCCGCGGCCGGTAGCCGATCATCTGCAGGCTGAGATCGGACGGCAGGACCGGGCGGGAGAAGATGTGGTGGGCGTTCGCCAGTTCGGCCATCGACTCGGCGTAGGCGGCCCTGGCGAGCCCGGGCAGGTCCGGGTCCTGCGGATAGATCCAGACCGCGACCTCGCGCTCGCCGTCGGCGAAGATCTCCGCGGCGGTGTCGGTGTCCGCCGGTCCGGACGCCCGCGCGCTCACGCCGAGCAGCTCCTCCCGCCGTCCGTACGGCCAGTCGACCAGGGCCGAGTAGGTCGCGGTGGTCGACTGGGCGGGGTTGGCGTCCACGTGGTCGAGCGCCCAGGACACCAGCGACCCGCCGGCGTGCTGGACGGCGGCGGCGAGCAGTGACCCGACGTCGTCGGAGGTGAGCAGCACCGAGCCGTCGGGATCGGACGCGGCCACGTCACCTCCTCCTCAGCGCTGGGGGCAGCAGACTACTTCGACAAAGCTCAGCACAGGTACTTCCGCGCTGGCCACAGCTCCTAGCTTTCCGCCTCCGCCGGGCCGAGATTCGTGATCCGCAGGCGCGCGGCGCGGCGTCCGTCCAGCTCGGTCACGCGGAGTTCGAAGCGACGCGGCGGCTCGTGCTCGTGCTCGGCGGCCAAGGTCACCACGCAACGGTCCTGCACCTGCGGAAGGGTGCCGAGCTGCGCCATCACGAAGCCGGCGACCGTGTCGTAGGGGCCCTCGGGCAGCACGAAGCCGACCTGCTGGGCGAAGTCCTCCAGCGTGACCAGCCCGTCGAGGTCGATGGTCTCGTCGTGGTTGGCGGTGGCCGGGCTGGCCGCGACGTCGAACTCGTCGGTGATGTCGCCGATGAGCTCCTCGACGAGGTCCTCGATGGTGACGATGCCCGCGGTGCCCCCGTACTCGTCCCGGACGATCACCAGGTGCTGCCTGGTCTGGCGCATCTCGGTCAGCGCCCGCAGGATCTTCACCGTCTGCGGCAGCGACGCCACCGGCCGGACCAGTTCGCGGACGGGGGCGTTGCGCTCGGCCGGATCCAGGTCGGCGAGGTCGCGGACGTGCACGAAGCCGATCACGTCGTCGAGGCTCTCCCCGATCACCGGGTAGCGGCTGTGCGCGGCGCCCTGCACCTCGCGAATGGCCTTGTAGGCGGGCATCCCGCCGTCGAGGAAGTCCACCTCCGTGCGCGGGATCATGGCTTCGCGCAGGCTGACCTGGCCGGCGGCGAACACCTCGTCCACGATCTGCCGCTCCTCGTCGCCGAGGGTCAGTGAGCTGCCCACCATCTCGCGCAACTCCTCGTCCGTGACCTCCTCGCGGGACGCGTTCGGGTCGCCGCCGAGCACGCGCACCAGCAGGTCGGTGGACTTGCCGAGGAACCAGATCACCGGGGTCGCCAGCCGGGCGATCGCGTTCACCATCGGCCCGAGCGCGATCGCGTAGGTCTCCGCCCGCTGCATGGCGAGCCGCTTGGCGGTCAGCTCGCCGATCACGATCGAGAAGTAGGAGATGACGATGGTGATCAGCACGAGCGCCAGGGGTGCGGCCACGCCCTCGGGGACGCCCCAGCCGACCAGCACGACCGAGAAGCTGTCGGCGAGCGTCGCGCCGCCGAAGGCCGCGGAGAGGAAGCCGGCCAGCGTGACGCCGATCTGGACGGCGGAGAGGAAGCGGTTGGGGTTCGCGGTGAGCTGGGCGACGGTCTGCCCGCGCTTGCCGCGGGTGGCCAACTGCTTGATCTGTGACTCCCGGAGCGAGACCAGCGCCATCTCGGCAGCCGCGAACACGCCCCCGATGACGATGAACAGCAGGATCAGCAGGATGTCGCTGACGATCGGGCTCATGCGGGGTCCCTGCGGAGTTGTTCGGGGGAGCGCAGCGGAGGAGAAGAACTCCGTGGGGTGTTCGTGCGGGGTCCCTGCGGAGTTGTTCGGGGGAGCGCAGCGGAGGAGAAGAACTCCGTGGGGTGCTTCATGCCACCGCCGCAGGATGAGGGTCGTCCACGCGCAGATTCTAGCGAGGACGTGCCCGTGCCCCGGCCGGTGCTAGCCTCGCCGCCATGTCGAGCGGGGGTTTCCGGTTCGCCCGGGGCAATCTGGGCAAGCTGCTGGGTATCCCCCGCTACGCCGCCGGGGCACTGCGGGCGCGGGTGACGCGGCGCGACCCGAGGCTGTGGGTGGTGGGCAGCGCCTTCGGCCCCGCGGACGGCGCCCTCGCGTTCCACCGGGCGGCGGCCGCCCTGCCCGATCCGCCGCGCCTGGTCTGGCTCGCCCGGACGCCGAAGGAGGCAGCCAGGGCCAGGAACGCGGGCGTGGCCGAGGTGGTCGACCGGGACTCCCGCGAGGGCTACCGGCTCACGCTGCGCGCCGGGCTGGCCGCGGTCACGCACGGCTTCGGCGACGTGAACCGCTACGGGCTCTCCGGAGCGGTGATCGTCCAGCTGTGGCACGGCGCACCGCTGAAGAAACTGCACGCCGACTCCCCTGCCGTGACCACGCTGGGCGGGCTGGAGCGCGTCCCCGGGGTGTCCCGGGTGATGCGGGCCGCGTACCGGCGCGGCACCAGCCGGATCTCGCTGTTCCCGACCGGCAGCGGGTTCTTCGCGCCGTTCCTGGCCAGCGCCTTCCACCTCCACGACGGGCAGGTGCAGGTCACCGGAGAGCCGCGCGCCGACGTCCTGTTCACCGGAACGGAGGACGAGCGGCGCGCCGCCGCCCGCGCGGTGCTGGCCCCCCACCTCGGCGATCACGTCGACAGCCGGATCGTGCTGTACGCGCCGACGTGGCGCGACGGCGATCCCGACCCGGGCGTGCCCACGGCCGAGCAGTGGCAGCGCATGGACGCGGTCTGCGAGCGCCTCGACCTGGTGATGCTGATCCGGCCGCACCCCCTCGGCGTCGGCGACTACGACCACACGTCCGACCGCGTCCGGCTGCTGACCGCCGCGCAGCAGCCGGAGTCGATGCCGCTGCTATGGGGCCTGGACGCACTGGTCACCGACTACTCCTCGATGATCGTCGACTACGCCGCGACCGGCGGCGCGATCCTGCTGCTGGCCCCCGACCTGGACAGCTACCGCGACACCCGCGGCCTCTACGTCGACTACCGGTGGCTCTCGGGCGGCGCGTGGAGCACGACCTGGGACGAGGTGCTCGACCGGATGGAAGCCGTGTTCACCGATCCCGAGGTTGCCGCGGCCTCGTCAGGCCACAGCCAGGAACTCGCCGCCAGGTTCCACGAGTGGCAGGACGGCCGTTCCGCCCAGCGGGTCGCGACGATCGCCGCCGACCTCGTCCGCCGCCGCTTCGCTTCCTGACTCAGCGGAGCCGGGAGCGGTCGACCGTCGACTCCGCCCCGGTCAGCCAGCCCTTGATGAACCCCGTGCCCCAGGCGAGGTGCATGGTGGCCAGCACGACGACGTTGAGCAGCCGGTCGAGCAGGCCCTCGCCACCGAGTCTGGTCATGCCGACGGCGCTGACGCCGGCGAGATAGCCGAGCGACGGGACGTGGGCCAGCGCCCAGCCGGCGCCGCGCGCGATGCCCAATAGCTGCAACAGGGCCACGACAAGGCTGAACGCGACAAGGACGGCGACCGCCGGCGGCGGCAGGTAGCGCCACGGGGTCGACTGGTGGCGGCGCACCAGGTGGCCCCGCCAGACGCCGGTGGCGAACATCTGGCGGCGCAGCGCAGGCCAGTTGTCGCGCGGCCAGTAGGTGACCTTGAGCTTCGGGGTGAACAGGATCCGGTGGCCGGCGGCACGGATGCGGTGGTTGAGCTCCCAGTCCTCGGCGCGGCGGAGGGACTCGTCGTAGAGGCCGACCTCGTCCAGCACCTCCCGGCGGAACACGCCGAGGTAGGCCGAGTCGGACTCCTGCTCCTCCTCGCCGTGGTGCCAGGAGCCACCGCCGAGCCCGAAGGGCGAGTTGTAGCCGCGAGCGACGGCGCGCTGGAACCGTCCGCGTCCCCTGGCGACCATCACGCCGCCGACGTTCGCCGCACCGGTGCGCCGCAGCATCTCGACCGCCGCAGCGGTGTAGCCGGGCAGCAGTTCGGCGTGGGCGTCCACCCTGACCACGACCGGGTGCCGGGCTGCCCGGATGGCCAGGTTGAGCCCGATCGGGATGTCGGTGCGGGGGTTGGCGACCAGCCGCACCCGGGAGTCGGAGGCGGCGAGTTCGGCCGCGACCGCGTCCGTGGCGTCGGTGGAGGCGCCCAGCGCGAGGACCAGTTCCTGTTCGCCCGGGTACTCCTGGGCGAGGACGGCCCCGACCGCCTCAGCCAGGTGCGCGGCCTCGTTCAGGACCGGCATCACGTAGGAGACGGCCACGTTCTCGGGTAGCGGCTTCAGCTCTGGACGCAACGCTGCTGTCGGGCCGGAAGTCACCCGTCCATCCTCTCATCCGGCCGAGGGTCCCGGCACTCCCGCGACGCCGTCGGCCCAACGGACCGCAAAACGCCCCCGAGGTTCACAGCTGCCCCCGGAATTTCAGGGGCGGCTGTGAACCTCGGGGGCGTCTGTGCGGAATCGGTTCGGAGCGGCCGGGCTCCGCGTCCACCGAGGGTCACGCCAGCTTGGCGGCCAGGTTCTCGTCGAGGGCGGCGAGGAAGTCCTCGGTGGTGAGCCAGGGCTGCTCGGGGCCGACGAGGAGGGCGAGGTCCTTGGTCATCTTCCCCTGCTCGACGGTCGCCACACAGACCTGCTCGAGCGCCTCGGCGAAACCGGTCACCTCGGGGTTGCCGTCCAGCTTGCCGCGGTGCTTGAGGCCGCCGGTCCAGGCGAAGATCGACGCGATCGGGTTCGTTGACGTCGGCTTGCCCTGCTGGTGCAGCCGGTAGTGCCGGGTGACCGTACCGTGGGCGGCCTCGGCCTCGACCGTCCGGCCGTCCGGCGTCATCAGGACGGACGTCATCAGGCCCAGCGAGCCGAAGCCCTGCGCGACCGTGTCGGACTGCACGTCGCCGTCGTAGTTCTTGCACGCCCAGACGTAGCCGCCCTCCCACTTCATCGCGGACGCGACCATGTCGTCGATCAGCCGGTGCTCGTACGTCAGGCCCCTGGCCGCGAACTCCGCCGCGAACTCGGCGTCGAACACCTCGGCGAAGATGTCCTTGAACGCCCCGTCGTAGGCCTTCAGGATCGTGTTCTTCGTGGACAGGTACACCGGGTAGTTCCGCATCAGCCCGTAGCTGAAGGACGCCCGCGCGAAGTCGCGAATGGACTGGTTGAAGTTGTACATGCCCATCGCCACGCCGCCGTCGTCGCCGTAGTTGGCGACCACGTGCTCGATCGGCTCGGAGCCGTCCGCGGGGGTGAAGGTGATGGTCAGCTGGCCCGCACCGGGCACCTTGAAGTTGGTCGCCTTGTACTGGTCGCCGTGGGCGTGGCGGCCGATCACGATCGGCTTCGTCCACCCGGGCACCAGCCGCGGGATATTGGAGATGATGATCGGCTCGCGGAAGACCACGCCGCCGAGGATGTTGCGGATCGTCCCGTTCGGCGAGACCCACATCTTCTTCAGGCCGAATTCGGCCACGCGCGCCTCGTCGGGCGTGATCGTCGCGCACTTCACGCCGACGCCCTCGCGCTTGATCGCCTCGGCGGCGTCGATGGTGACCTGGTCGTCGGTGGCGTCCCGGTTGGTGATGCTCAGGTCGTAGTAGTCGAGGTTCACATCGAGGTAGGGGTGGATCAGGCGGTCCTTGATGAACTGCCAGATGATCCGGGTCATCTCGTCCCCGTCGAGTTCGACCACCGTCCCGGCGACCTTGATCTTCGCCATCTGAAACCTCCTGCTCGCGCGACGTCTGGCACAACTTACCGGAGGCGCCTCCTTCTCCCGCTTGTCGGACAAGTCGGCAAGGGGCGACGGACGCTACCCTGTCAGCCGTGATCGACTCGACCCACTGGCTGCTGACCCTGTCGTGCCCGGACCGTCCCGGGATCGTCCACCAGGTCACCGGCGCCATCGTCGAGGCCCGCGGCAACATCACCGAACTCCAGCAGTTCACCTCGACCGAGTCGGGCCGGTTCTTCATGCGGGTGCAGGTTCAGTCCGGGTTCGACCGGTCGCATTTCGAGCGCGACTTCAGCGGCATCGCCGAGAGTCTGGGCGCGCAGTGGAATCTCGACTACGTGGGACGCCGCCGGCGCACGCTCGTCCTCGCGTCGAAGGCCGGCCACTGCCTCAACGACCTGCTGTTCCGGCAGCGCTCCGGCTATCTGCCGATCACGATGCCCCTGATCATCTCCAACCATCCGGACCTGGCCGACCTGGCCAGTTTCTACGGCGTCCCGTTCGAGCAGCACGCGGTCACCCCCGACACCAGGGACGACGTCGAGCGGCGCATCCTGGACGCGGTGGCCGAGTACGACATCGAACTGGTGGTGCTGGCCCGCTACATGCAGATCCTCTCCCCCGCGCTCTGCGAGGCGCTCGAAGGACGGGCGATCAACATCCACCACTCCTTCCTGCCCGGCTTCAAGGGCGCGAACCCCTACCGGCAGGCCCACTCCCGCGGCGTGAAGCTGATCGGCGCGACCGCGCACTTCGTCACGTCCGACCTGGACGAGGGCCCGATCATCGAACAGAACGTCCGCCGGGTGGACCACACCATGGAGGTCCCGCAACTCGTCGCGATGGGCCAGGAGCAGGAGAGCCGGACGCTGACCGAGGCGGTCAAGCTGTTCGCCGAGCACCGCGTCCTGCTGGACGGCGGCCGGACGGTCATCTTCCGCTGACCCCTGAACGGCCGGGGACAGGTCCCATTACCGTTCACCCGACCAGCTGAACGGTAATGGGACC
>NZ_JARKPQ010000372.1 GCF_029975155.1 Propionicimonas sp.
CAGCCCGCTTCGGCGGGCACCCCGTGTCGCTTTCTCGTGACCTGGCGAACTATAGCAAGCCCGCACCCGATCGCGCCGGGTGGCTAGTCGACGGTGTGGTTCAGCAGGATCAGCGAATCGCGGTGGACGATCTCGCGCTCGTACTGGATGCCCAGTTCGGCGGCCAACTCGGACGAGCGGCGGCCGAGCATCGCCGGGAGCTGATCGGCATCGAAGTTGACCAGGCCGCGGGCGACCGCCTCACCCGATGGGGTGACCAGATCGACCGGGTCACCGGCCACGAAATCGCCGGTCACCTTGGTGATCCCGGCTGCCAGCAGGGAGGCGTTGGCCTGGGTGACTGCGCGTACCGCACCCGGATCCATGTACAGCGCGCCCCGGGCCATCGACGCGTGCGCCAGCCACAGCAGCCGGCGCGGCCGCCGCTTGTCGATGGGAGAGAACGCGGTGCCGACCGGCCCGCCGACGAGGATCTCCCCCACCCGCGACGCCCGGCCGAGCACCACCGGGATGCCCGCACCGGTGGCGATCTGGGCGGCCTGCAGCTTGGTGGTCATGCCACCCGAGCCGATATTCGAACCGACCCGGTGGGTGTCGACCTTCAGCGCCTCGACATCGGGCACGAAGCTGATGGGCAGCGAACCCGGCTCGTCCGGGTGGGCGGTGAACAACGAATCGACATCGCTGAGCAGCAGCAGCGCGTCCGCGCGCACCAACTGGGCGACCAGCGCGGCCAGCCGGTCGTTGTCGCCGAAGTGGATCTCGTGGGTCGCGACCGTGTCGTTCTCGTTTATGACCGGCACGAATCCACAGGCCAGCAGGCGGTTCAACGTCCGCAGGGCGTTCGTGTAACTGGACTGCCGCGTCTCGTCGTCCACGGTCAGCAGGACCTGGCCCACGCGCAGCCCGTGCGCCCCGAACAGAGAGGTGTAGCGGGCCAGCAGCAGCCCCTGCCCCACGGACGCCGCGGCCTGCTGGCTGGCCAGGTCACGCGGACGCCGGTCCATGCCGAGCGGCGCGAGACCCGCGGCGATCGCGCCCGAGGACACGAGCACGACG
>NZ_JARKPQ010000084.1 GCF_029975155.1 Propionicimonas sp.
TCGAACACCCGCCGGCCGGCGTCCCACGAGGGCACGAACTCCAGCAGCGCCTCGTAGATGGAGCCGAGTTCCTCTGCGCCCAGGTGTCGGTAGTCGACGACGCGCTTCATCTTCGAGCCGGGCTCCTCGACCAGGCTCAGGTGTCGGACCGCCCGCAGTAGTGCATCGTTCGACAGGTCGCAGCCCCGGAACAGGTCGAGGGCGCCGGGTTCGAACAGGCCACCGATGCCGACCAGGCCGAGCTCGGGGCGTCCATCGACCGAGCCGAGGCCGTCCCAGACCAGGTTGAGCGCACGCCATTGGTCGGTGTGCCGGGTGCCGCGCCGACGTCGGGCCGTGCGCCGCATGCGCTCTGTCGAGAAGTAATCGCGGTAGCGCTGCCGGATTGCCGGGTCGGCGTCCGGAGCGAGCAGCAGGCCGCGGTCCTCGGCGACGAACGTGAACAGCAGCCGGTATACCACCCGCAGCAGGCCGTGGTTGACGTCCTCGATGCGCAGGCTGCCGTCGGCGAGCCCGTCGCGCAACTGGGTGTTCGCCGGGTGCCCCAGCAACCCGGTGCCGAGCGTGGTGATCGCCTGGATTACCCCGTCGCGGAGCTGGTTGAGGGCTCGCGAGCCGGACTCGAGCGACTCGGTGCGCCACGCCTCCAGCCAGCAGGACGCCGGCCCCTTCTCGGGATCGCGCACCTCCAGCCGTGACTGGTGGCACAAGCTGAACAGCAGCAGGAAGTCGGCGAACAGGTCGCCGTCGAAGATGGCTTCCAGGTCGAACTCGATGTAGGCGGAGCCGACCAGCGACGTCGAATCCCGAAGCAGCCTCAGTGTCAGGCCGTTGCTCAGGATTGCCCACTGGTTGGCGTCGGAGCGATTGAGCAGTTCCTGCGCCATCGACTGCGGTGATGATGTGGCCGCGCCCGCCACACCGACGGTGCGCCGGTCGAGATCGACCCGGTGCCCCAGCAGGTGCATCGGCACGGACTCCCACACATGCGAAATCGGCAGTCGCTTATCGCCGGCAGTCAGACCACCTGCGGGGGTGGTGGGTACCCGCCCGTAACCCAGCTCGCGGAGCAGGATCAGCAGCCACCGCTCGCGGGTCAGGGTGGTGCCGCGGTCCGATTCGGGGAGCTTCTCGGCCGCCTGCCGGTAGGTCGCCCAGACGCCGGTCAGGTACGCCCACGCGCGGTTCGCCGCCTCACGAACGGTCTCGCCGGGGGCCAGGTGGTAGTCCCCGGACGTCTGCCCGGCCAACTCGCCCGCCGCGATCCGCGACAACAGCTCTGCGGGCAGCAGACCTCCTGCCACCCGAACCCCCACGAACGACTCGGCTGCCATGCTCTCAACCCTTCGGTACTGGAACGAACACGTACACGCCGAGCACATCCGGTGGGCTCTCGGCCCGGACGCCCAGCCCGCGCACCACATCACCGGACGCCGCGCGCACCCGCCGATGCGAGACCCGGAGCTTCTCGGCGAGCGCCTGCCCGTGCGCGTCCAGATGCGCCTGCACCTGCGTCAGTTGGCCGAGCGAGGACGTGAGGTACTGCCCGGGGTTGCCCACGTTCCCCGAAGGCGGGGCGTCGAGCAGGGTGCTCACCTCGTCGGGCTCCAGCCACGATAGGACGCCGTCCCGGGAGGTGAAGCCGAGGGTGGCGGCGTCCTCCGCTACGGCCGTCCGCTCACCTGCGCGCGAGGGCAAGGTGAGGTGGAACCGGTAGCGGACGAGCAGCAGGGTGGTGCGGGTGTCGACCGCGGTCGTCCTGACGACGGCGCAGCGACGCGCAGGGCGGGCGTCGCCGGGCAGAGCGGGGTCGAGCGCTGATTCGAGCACGTAAGAGGCGACGGCCTCGACGGCGGCGTCCGTGCGGTGCAGCACGTTCTCGCCCTTCGCAACCGGGAAGTCGCTCACGAAGGTGAGCTGGCTCTCGCGGCCGGGCGGCAGGGCGTCCAACAGGCCACCGGGCAGCGGGCTGGTGGCCGCGGTGAACCCGCGCGGGGTCGTCTTGAGGGTGGCCTTGAGGGCTTTGAGCGACTGTTCGGTGAAGGCGCGCACCTCGGCGTGCGTGCCCAGGTTGGCGCGGATCTCGGCGACCTCGGCGGCCACCTCGTTCGGGTGGATGGCGCGCTGGGCGAACTTGGTGCGGGAGGCCTTCTCGCGTTCGGCGGCGGACTGCCACTCCTTGTCGAGGTCGGCCGCCTTCGGGTCGTACTCGAAGTCGAGGGTGTCCTGGCGGTGGTCGCTCCCCCGCAGGATCAAGCCCTCCATCAGGGCCTCCAGCACGGCGTCACTGTTGTCGGGCACCGGCACCGAGACCCCGGTCGCCTTGCGGATCGCCTCGTGCTTGCGGAGTAGCACGTCGAGGACGATGCCGTCGATGCGGTTGTCCTGGCCGTAGAGGGTAACGGCACGGACGACGTCGCGTTGTTGGCCGAACCGGTCGACGCGACCCTCCCGCTGCTCGTGCCTGGTCGGGTTCCAGGCCAGGTCGTAGTGGACGACAGCCTGGAACTGGTCTTGCAGATTGACGCCTTCGGAGAGGCAGTCGGTGGCCACGAGAACGACCGGGCCGTCGGCGTCCGCCAGTTCGGCGATGCGGGCCACGCGCTCCGAGGGCGGCAGCATGCCGGTGACGCAGGCGACGGTCGTGCCCTTGCCCAGTTTCAGGGTGAGGTGCTCGGCGACGTACTCGGCGGTGTCAATGAACCGGCAGAACACGATCGGTGCGTACGCGTCGGCGAGGAGCCCCCTCACCTGAATGATGATGGCGTCGAGCTTGCGGTCGCCGGCCTTCTCCAGTTCCTTCGCCCGCTTGAGGAAGCCTTTGAGCCGGCGTTGCTGGGGGGTTCCCGACTCGGTCGAGGCGTCAGCGCCCGGAGCCACGTCCACCGATTCGAGGGTCTCGTCGTTCGCCAGGTCGAGGACCGCCGAGCGGCCCAAGGCGTCGGCCTCGGCGGCGTCGTCGCCGCCCAACGCGGCCGAGCGGGTGGCAAGCGTCTGGGCAGCGGCCCGGGGTGACGACGCCAAGGCGCGCAGCAGCGCCAGCACCGACCACCAGTTGATGCGCTGCTCGCGGGCGCCGTTCGCGGTGCTCACGGTCTCGCGGGCGTAGGCGATCACATCGTCGAACAGGTCGCGGTAGGCGGGCGACAGCTTGTACGCGACTTCCTTGGACTGCCGATCGGACGGGAAGGGGGTCTCCTCGTCGAGGAACTGGCGGATGTCGGCGCGGCGCCGCTGCACCAGGTGCCGGGCCAGCAGCTCACGCCCCTTCGGCTGGTCGAGGTCCAGGTCGTGCAACGCCGGGTCGAGCAGCCCAATCAGGTTGCGGAACGCCGCGTCCTTGCCGCTGTGCGGGGTGGCGGTGACGAGCAACAGGTGCCGGTTGGGGTCCGCGGCCAGAGCGCGGACCAAGTCGTAGCGCTGAGTG
>NZ_JARKPQ010000162.1 GCF_029975155.1 Propionicimonas sp.
CTGATGGCCTCGCCCAGATCCTGTCCGGCCTCGCCGAGTCGGTGTCCGCGGAGGTCGCTGCCCGGCGTCATCTGGAGGCCGACCGCAGCAAGCCGCGCCAGACCGCGCGGATCGTCACCCTGATCACCGTGGTGTGCCTGGTGGGGATGGCCGCCACCGGCCAGTACCTGGAGCCGTACCGCTCACCGGTAGGGCAGGTCGTCCTGTCGGTGCTCCTCTCGCTCTACGTCGTCGGTCTCGTGGTCATGCGACGTATGGCGCGGGTCAAGCCGCTGCCCAGACTGTTGGCGTCCGGAGACCTGTCATGACCGGCCTGCAGCTCGCGGCCCTGACGGGCCTGATGCTCGCCACCAGCGTCCTGTGCGCGGTGTGGTGGCTCGCTCCGACCGTGCCGGCGCTCGGTCCCGCGCTGGACCGGCTGACCGGCGTGCCCACGGCTCCGGCCCTCCTGGGCGGCGTGGACGCCCAGGATCGGGTGGGTGCGTTGGTCGCGCGCTGGGTGCCGAGGTGGGTGTGGATGACGCCGGTCAAGGAGTTGGCGCTGCTGCGCCGGACGGAGGCCAGTTTCTACGGCGAGAAGCTGATCCTGGCTGCCATCGGCCTGGTCGCACCCCCGCTGCTGTCGACCCTGTTCGACGTGTTCGGGTTGCGGTTCCCGATCGCGGTCCCGCTGATCGCGTCGCTGGTCGGCGCCCTCGGGCTGTTCGTGCTGCCCAACCTGGACATCCACGGCAAGGCGAAAGCGGCCCGCCTCGAGTTCAACCACGTGTTGACCGGCTTCATCGACCTCGTGGCGCTGGAACGCCGCGCCGGGTCGGGGCCCCGGCAGGCGCTGGAGAACGCGGCGCGCGTCGGCCGCGGCCAGTGGGTGTTCGACCGCCTGGCGGAAGGCTTCACCCAGTCCAGCGTCGACGGACGCCCACCGTGGGACGTCCTCCGCGCGATGGGCGACGAACTGGCCCTGCCCGAACTCGACGACCTGGCCAACATCATGGCCCTGGCCGAACAGCAGACGATGCCCGTCTACCAAACACTTCGGGAACACAACCGAGCGCTGCGAGTGGCGCTCCTGACCGACGAGCAGGCCCGTGCGAACGCCGCATCCGAGCGGCTCACCATCCCTGCGACCATGCTGGCGATCGTCTTCATCGCCATCCTGCTGGGGCCATCCCTGATGACCCTGATGAGCAACACCTGACCCCAAAGGAAGAACCCCTTCAGGAGAGGAAACCCCACCATGATGCTCAACCTGTACGTGGAGAGCCAGCTCATGCGCCGCGACCTCGAGTCGTGGCTCGCCAAGCAGCGCAAGCGGATGCTCGCCGAGGACGGCATGTCGGAGACCATCCAGAACGTGCTCTGGGCGATCTTCGCCATCGCGATCGTGGGGATCGTCGCCGCGATCATCCAGGCCTACGTCGTCAGCAAGGCCAACGAGATCCGATAGGCGACGATCATGCGGCGGTCCAGGTCCAGCCGGTGGCTGATGCGGGGTGAGCGCGGTTCGTCATCGGTCGAGATGGTGATCGCGCTCCCGATCGTGCTCACCGTGCTGTTCCTGGCCGTCCAGGCCGGCACCTGGTTCCACGCCCGGTCGATCGCATTGGCGTCCGCCCAGTCGGGCGCCCGCACCTCCGCCATGCTCAACTCCTCCCTGGAGGCGGGGTTGTCGAGCGCACGGTCCTTCGCCGCCGACGTGGGAGGCACGACGTTGACCGGCGTGACCGTCACCGGCGACAGGACCGCTACCAGCACCACCGTGACGGTGACCGGCCACAGCGTCCGGCTCGTGCCGTTCATGGACGTGACCGTGTCCCAGTCGGCCACCCTGCCGGTCGAGAGGTACACGCGATGAAGCAACGAGTTCACGAATCCCGACGCTTCAGGCTCGGGAGGGCAACGGCTCGGGGCTGGAACACCGCCGCCGATGAGCGCGGTTCGGCGGCGATCGAACTGGTGCTGTTGGTGCCGGCACTCATGCTCCTGCTCATGTTCGCCGTGGCCGGCGGCCGGGTGGCCATCGCGCACGGCAGCGTCCAGCAGGCAGCCGCGGACGCCGCACGCGCGGCGTCCATCGCCCGCACCGCGGGTGCCGCGCAAACCACCGCAGTGGCGGCAGCGCGCGCCACCCTCGCCAACCAAGGGCTGACGTGCGCGTCCATGACGGTCATGCTCGACACCTCGGGGTTCTCCAGGCCGGTGGGAACGCCCGCCAGCGTCGCGGCGACCGTGAGCTGCACGGTGGAGCTGTCAGAGCTGGCACTGCCCGGCCTGCCGGACCGGGTCGTCAGCGCGACGGTCACGAGTCCGCTCGATGTGTTCAGGGGGCGATGATGCGGCAGCGCGATGAACGAGGCTCGGTCACCGTGTGGGGCGTGCTGATCGCCCTGATCCTCACCCTCGTGATCGGCATCACCGTCGACCTCACCGGACAGGTCAACGCCCAACAGAGGGCTCACGACCTGGCCCAGCAGGCGGGACGGACGGCCGCGAACCAGGTCCAGGCCAGCCAGCTCATGCGCGGCCAATCCCCGCAGATCGACACCGCCGCCGCCCGAACGGCCGCAGCCGCCTACCTCCACGCCGCCGGCGTCGAGGGCAGCGTGAGCATCACCGGACCGACCACCTTGTCGGTGCACGTCACGATCGTCTACCAGCCGAAGTTCCTCGGAACCGCAGGCATCGGCCCCAAGACGGTCAGCGGCGACGCCACCATCCTGCTGTCGCGTGTCGTGAACGGAGCCCCCCGATGAACCAGCGACCCAGTCACCCCCGTCTGGTCGGATTCGCCGCCTCCGTCGCACTGCTCGGCCTGCTCGTGGGGCTGCCAGCTGTGCTGCTGGCCCTCGGATGGGGGCCGACGCCCTCCGGCCTGGACGGCTGGTGGGCGGCACTCACCACGCCGGATGACGGCCACCTGACCATCCTGGTCCTGAAGGTCGCGGCCTGGATCGTCTGGGGTCTGCTGGCGATCACGATCATCACGGAAGCCGTGGCAGCCCTCCGAGGCCTGGAGGCACCCAAGCTGCCCGGGCTCCGGTGGTCCCAGGCGCCGGCCCGGCGGCTCGTAGCCGCAGCACTGCTGCTGT
This sequence comes from Propionicimonas sp., assembly GCF_029975155.1. Lineage (GTDB taxonomy): Bacteria > Actinomycetota > Actinomycetes > Propionibacteriales > Propionibacteriaceae > Propionicimonas. Next base: position 3,090 of record NZ_JARKPQ010000162.1, read on the forward strand.
TCATCACAGTGCCCGCGGCGGGGATCGAGACTGCATCCGCAGTCCCGGACAGCCCGAGCCCGGTGGCCTCGCCGACGGTGACGGCCGCACCGCAGACGTCGAAGCCCGCCCGGCCCACGCCGAGCACCGTGGCCCTCTCGGCGGACGCCACCCCGCCCGTCACCCACACGGTCAAGCGCGGCGAGACCCTCTGGTCGATCGCCGAGCACCACTTGGGGTCGGGGAGCCGCTACCCCCAGATCCTCAAGCTCAACCATGAGCTCCTGCGGGGTAAGGCGCAGTTCCTCAGGCCGGGGTGGGTGCTCACCTTGCCTGCGGGCTCGCAGGCCGACGGCGAGCGGGCCACGACAGCGAACGACCACAATCACTCCCGCTACACCGTGGTCAAGGGAGACACGCTGAGCGAGATCGCCCAGGACCACCTCGACGACGCCGACGCCTGGCCCCGAATCTTCGAGGCTTCCCGCACGCTCACCCAGCCGGACGGCCGTCGCCTGACCGACCCGGACCTCATCCTCCCCGGCTGGCACGTACTCATCCCGGCCGCCGCGGACGCGACGCCCGACCGGCCCGCCTCCCCCGAACCCGAACAAGCCGCGCCGGCACCTCAGACCTCGCAGCCCACGCCGGCTGGCGCCTTACCCTCCGCAACAGCCACACCATCGCCTGCGGCCGAGACGTCGCCTGCGACGCCGTCGTCTGGCGCTGTTCCCGTCGTCCCGTCGAGCGCCCCGGTAACGCCCGCTCCGTCTGCCTCGGCCACGGGGGCCACGGACGTGAGCAGCGACGAGAAGCCCGCGAGCGAGGCGTCCGACCGGGACGCCGAGGCGCCGGCCCCCTGGTTGTTGGTCGGGCTGACCGGAGCCGGCGGCATCCTCGCAGCCGGGCTGCTGGCCGGGCTACGTCAGCGCAGGAGGGCCCAGTTCCGTGCCCGCCGGCCAGGGCGGACGATCCAGGCCCCGCCCCCGGAACTGGTTCCGGTGGAGAAGACCGTGATGACGGAGGGGCAGGCCGCGACGCCCACCCTGCTCGCCATCGACCACGCGCTCAGGCTGCTCGCTGTCTCCGGGGAGGACCGCCTCGCCCCGCCCCCGCTCTTGGCTGTCCAGCTCCTGCCGGGCGAGGTGGCCGTGCAGCTGGTCGAGCCCATCACGCTGGCGCATCCGTGGCGCCCGGACCCGGGCGACGGCCGTCGATGGCTGCTGGCCACCGGCGCGCACGAACATGAGCCGACCGCCCGATCCGCCTACCCGCAGCTGGTCTCCGTCGGCCTGGACGACGACGGTGCCACGTGGCTGGTCAACCTCGAACAACTCGGCACCATCAGCCTGACCGGGGACCCCACCTACGCCGCCGACTTCGCCCGCTACGTGGCGGCCGAAATCGCCGTCAACCCGTGGGCACGCCAGGTGCAACTCGACTGCATCGGGATCGCACCGGAGGCCGAACCGCTCGACCCGGCGCGCATCCGACACCACCGTCTCGAGGACCCCACCGCACTGGACGCGGCGATCGCAGCGGCCCGCGCGACCGTCGACAAGTGCGCCGACCATGACGTGACCGCAGCCGCCGGCCGCGTCGACGACCTGGGCGACGACGTGTGGGAAAGCTGGCTCGTCCTGGTCAACGGGGCGCTGTCGAGCACCCCGCTCGACCAGCTGCTCGCCCTCGTCGCGGAGCATTCCGCGAGGACCGGCACGGCCGTCGTCATGGTCGCAGACACCGAGCCCATCCGTGGCCTCGGCGTCCGACTGACCGGGCAGGGCCGGGTGCTCATCCCGTCGCTCGGCCTCGACCTGATCGCCAACGGACTCACCCCCGCCGAAGCC
>NZ_JARKPQ010000164.1 GCF_029975155.1 Propionicimonas sp.
CTGCTGTTCGGCCAGCGCCATGATGTTGGCCAGATCGTCGAGCTCGGGTAGGGCCAGTTCGTCGCCCATCGCGCGGAGGACGTCCCACGGTGGGCGTCCGTCGACGCTGGACTGGGTGAAGCCTTCCGCCAGGCGGTCGAATACCCACAGGCCGCGGCCGACGCGGGCCGCGTTCTCCAGCGCCTGCCGGGGCCCCGACCCGGCGCGGCGTTCCAGCGCCACGAGGTCGATGAAGCCGGTCAACACGTGGTTGAACTCGAGGCGGGCCGCCTTCGCCTTGCCGTGGATGTCCAGGTTGGGCAGCACGAACAGCCCGACGGCGCCGACCAGCGACGCGATCAGCGGGACGGCGATCGGGAACCGCAACCCGAACACGTTGAACAGGGTCGACAGCAGCGGGGGTGCGACCAGCCCGATGGCAGCCAGGATCAACTTCTCGCCGTAGAAACTGGCCTCCGTCCGGCGCAGCAGCGCCAGTTCCTTGACCGGCGTCATCCACACCCACCTCGGCACCCAGCGCGCGACCCACGCACCCACCCGATCCTGGGCGTCCACGCCGCCCAGGAGGGCCGGAGCGGCAGGCACGCCGGTCAGCCGGTCCAGCGCGGGACCCAGCGCCGGGACGGTCGGAGCGAGCCACCACACCGCGCACAGGACGCTCGTGGCAAGCATCAGGCCCGTCAGGGCCGCGAGCTGCAGGCCGGTCATGATGGTTCTCCGGACGCCAACAGTCTGGGCAGCGGCTTGACCCGCGCCATCCGTCGCATCACTACGAGACCCACCACGTACAGCGAGAGGAGCACCGACAGGACGACCTGCCCCATCGGCGAGCGGTACGGCTCCAGGTACTGGCCGGTGGCGGCCATCCCGACCAGGCACACCACGGTGATCAGGGTGACGATCCGCGCGGTCTGGCGCGGCTTGCTGCGGTCGGCCTCCAGGTGGCGCCGGGCTGCGACTTCCGCGGACACCGACTCGGCAAGGCCGGACAGGATCTGGGAGAGACCGTCCGCCCGCTTCTGGGCCGCGAGGATGAGTGTGGCTGCCACCAGGTCACCGGTCGAGTCGTTGAACTGGTCGGCGAACGCGCGGAGCGCCTCTGCGGTGTTCCACCGCGACCGGATCCGGCCCACCAAGGTGGTCACCTCCGGACGGATGACGTCGGGTGCGGTGCGCAG
>NZ_JARKPQ010000167.1 GCF_029975155.1 Propionicimonas sp.
TATTCCCCACGGCAAGGTGACGAAGTGGCAATCAAACCGCATAAGTCCTTGTCAGGGGGTCATTATCGGCTGACAGCAGAGAGCTTCAACTCCTCTTTCGCGCACAGAATGTGCCTTTGACTAGGCAAAATGCAGCGAAGCGGCGAGAGGTTGAAAAACCTCTCGCCGTTTCTTGTGTCCCGGCAGTGCCGACTGCTTACAAGGGGGGAATGCGTCGCCGCCCGCCCTACGCTCCCCGTTGGGAGCGGGTCATCCCCCACGCGTGGGGCAAGTTCCCGATGGATTTCCCACGGGAGTGCCGGTCCCTGACTCAGGTGTTTGCCGGTCAGACGGTCGATGCCGACGACCAGGGGCACGGCGTCCTCGGTGCCGAGCACCCAGTGCCGCAGGCCCTGGCATGACGAGGTGCTGGCCCACCGGCCCGGGAATGCATCGGCATGGCTCGGCGATGCGGTCCCCGTAGCGCGACAAGCGCCCCCCCCCCCCGGCGAAGAGATTGACGGCCGCGCAGGCCACGAAGCCCGGGACGGCGCCCACATCGGACATCTCTCATCCCGCGTTCCACCACGACCCAAGTTTGGCGTACTCCCACGCGACGGCCGCCCTCGGCGGGGTGGCCTCGGCCCCGCAGCTCGGAACGAAACGGTGACCAGAAGGCGTCGATCATCATCTGGCGAGTCGGCCACTAGTCTCATTCCGTGAGCGGTCCATGGGTAATGTCGAGGGTTGCGTGATGGTGTTCGGGACCGTCGTGGTGATCGGCGTCTGCATGCTGGTGGTCGCAGCCCTGTACTCGTCGGTGGGACATGGGGGTGGCTCGGGCTATCTGGCGGTGATGGCTCTGTTCGCGGTGGCGCCGGAGGTGATGCGCCCCTCTGCTCTTGTGCTGAACATCGTTGTGGCGTCGTTGGCCGCCTGGACGTTCCTGCGGCAGGGGGCGTTCTCATGGCGGACCTTGTGGCCGTTGGCGCTGACGGCGGTCCCGATGGCGTTCCTCGGGGGCCAGCTCTCGGTTCCGGGGGTGGTGTACAAGCCAATGCTTGCCGCCGTGCTGTTGTGGTCTGCGGTCAGTCTGCTCTCGCCGCGCGCCCAACCCTGTGACGACCCGACGCTGACCCCGCCGGTGGTTCCCGCTCTGGCCGCCGGTGCCGGGTTGGGGCTGTTGTCGGGGTTGACCGGGATCGGCGGGGGGGATCTTCCTCAGTCCGTTGTTGCTCCTCGCCCGTTGGGCTCCCACCCGGCAGGCCTCGGGTGTGGCTGCGGTGTTCATTCTGCTCAATTCCTTGGCGGGTCTGGCAGGGCAGGCGGCGTCGGTCGCGGCGATCCCGTGGCGGGACCTGGCCGTGTGGGTGCCGCTGGTTGTTGTCGGTGGGGTGGTCGGGTCCAGGTACGGTTCCCGCACCGCGAACACGAGGAACATCTACCGCCTGCTCGGGGTGGTCCTTTCGGTCGCCGCGGTGAAGATGCTGCTGACCCTGGGTGGCTAGCCGACGATGATCAGGTAGATCGAGATGGCGGCGAGCAGCACCAGGACATAGCGTTCGAAGCCTTTCACCGAGACGCGGCGCAGGAAGCGGTTCGCGACCCACGTGCCAGCCACCATGGCCGCCCCGAGCAGCGCCGCCAGCCCCCAGAAGCTGCCGTCCAGGGTGAGGGTGGTGCCGTAGACGACGGTCTTGACGGCGTGCATGGCGAGGGCGGTGGTGGCTTCGCTGGCCACGTAGGCCACCGGTGGCAGCCCCAACGAGAGGAACACAGCAGCCCCGAGGGGGCCGGCGCTGCCGATCAGGCCGGACAGGAATCCGGTGAGCGCCCCTCCACCCAGCAGCAACCGGTTCGACGGATGGAACGTGAGGATCCGGAAGTACTTGAGGACCGCGAAGGCCAGCACCCCCACCCCGATGGAGCGGGTCAGCAACCCGGTAGGGAGGGACACGAAGAGCAGTGAGCCGGTGACGCTGGCGGGGATGGCGCCGATCAGGAACAGTCCCACGGGCCGCCAGGCGATGCTGCGGACGCCGAAGCCGACCCGGGACAGGTTGCCGACGAGTTGGGCGACAGTGAGCAGCGGGACAGCTTGCTCGGCTCCGACGACCGTGGTCAACAGGGGCAGCAGCAGCAGGGCGCCGCCGAAGCCGGCCGACCCCGAGACCGCGGCCGCCACGAACGCCCCGACGATAAGGAGAGCCACGTCCAGCACGATCATCCTCCCGCCTACGTGGGTTCATCAACCTACCCCCGGGTCGGCGGCCTTCTCAGCCGGCCACGGCGGAGTCGCGGTCGGCGCGAACGGGATCCCCACGTTTCACACCCGGCCCACGAGCGCGCTCCCCGGAGTGGCCCGCTTGCCAGGGTTCCTGTGGACGCCGGTGCGGGGGTCAGTCGTGAGTGGCGTGTTCGGAATCGTTGTGGGTGGGGGGTTCGAGTTGGAAGGTGGAGTGTTCGACGCTGACGTCGAAGTGACTGGCCACACAGGCATGGAGGTCGGTCAGCATCTGGGCGGCGTGGCCGTCCGTGAAGCAGGCGTCTTCGACGACGACGTGGGCCGTGAGGACGGGCAGTCCGGTGGCGATGGTGGACGCGTGGAGGTCGTGCACCCCCACCACGTGCGGGACCTCCAGGATGTGTCGCCGGACGTCGTCCAGGACCAACCCGGGCGGGGTTGACTCCAGCAGGATGCCACCCGCCTCCCGCAGGATGGTGATCGCGCGCGGGACGATCAGCGCGGCGATCAACATCCCGGCCACCGCGTCGATCCGTGTCCAGCCGGTCAACGCGATCACGACCGCGCTGACGATGACCGCGACCGATCCGAGGGCGTCGTTGACCACTTCGAGGAACGCGGC
>NZ_JARKPQ010000175.1 GCF_029975155.1 Propionicimonas sp.
GGCATCCCCAGTTGTGCGGGCATGGGCCCAAGCAGCTGCCGCGCGGCGCTCAGCCAGGCCGGTTTCGACACCTACACCACCAACGAGTACTCCGACACCGTGGGCAAGGGCGGCTTGATCGGGCTCACCCGGACCGGCTCGGCACCCAAGGGCAGCGTGGTGGGCGTGATCGTCTCGAAGGGACCGAAACCGGCACCGGTGGAAACCACACCGCCGCCGACCACGGAGCCGACCCGGAGACCGCGGCGGTGATCCGGAAGGTCGCCGGCCGGATCGCGCTGGCCGGTGCCGTCTGCGTGGCGTACGGCACGTTCGTCGAGGCGAAGTCGTTCCGGGTGCGGCGGGTGACGGTGCCGGTGCTGCCCGCCGGGGCTCCGTGTCTGCGGGTGCTGCACGTCTCGGACATCCATCTGGCGGCCGGTCAGCGGGCCAAGCTGCGGTTCGTCTCGGCCCTGGCGGGGCTGGAGCCTGACCTCGTCGTGAACACGGGCGACAACATCGCCCATGCCGATGCGCTGGAGCCGCTGCTGACGGCGTTCGGGCGCCTGCTGGACGCGCCGGGTGTGTTCGTCTTCGGATCGAACGACTACACGGCCGCGCGGCCGGGAAATCCATTGCGCTATCTCGCCGGCTCTACGAGACGGCACGACGTCCCGGGGGACGAGGAGGTCTTGCCCACCGAGGAGCTGCGGGCGGGGCTCGCGTCCGGTGGCTGGCAGGACCTGACCGGGCGCAAGGTGAGCCTGGACGTCCAGGGTGTGCGGCTGGAGCTGCGGGGGACGGATGACGCCCACCTGCACCGGGACGACTACTCGGCGGTGGCCGGAATGCCGGCGGAGGGCACCGACCTCGCGCTCGGGGTGACGCACGCGCCGTACGCGCGGGTACTGGACGCGATGGCGGTGGACGGCCTCCCGCTGCTGATCGCGGGCCACACGCACGGCGGCCAAGTGTGCCTGCCCGGCTGGGGCGCGCTGACCACGAACTGCGACCTGCCACCGGCTCAGGCCAAAGGCCTGAGCCGCTACCACGCCGGCGACCACACCTCGTGGCTGCACGTCTCCGCGGGCGTCGGGACGTCTCCGTACGCCCCCTACCGCTTCGCCTGTCCGCCGGAAGTAACCCTGCTCACGCTCACTCCGGCCTCGAATGGCTGAGCCCTCGCACTTCGGCTAGACTGCCACTCGGCCCTGACCCAGTCAGGGCCGTTCGGGGTGTGGCGCAGCTTGGTAGCGCGCATCGTTCGGGACGATGAGGTCGCAGGTTCAAATCCTGTCACCCCGACCAAAAGGCCCTAGTGAACCGCGAGTTCCTAGGACTCGAAGGCCGTGAAGTTTTGACTACGTCACCGAAAACTCACCTCTTTGACCGTGCCCACGCTGTCTCGGCGCCTGCGACCTCCGGCACGGCCCCGATGATGCCTGTCGCCTCCGGATGCCCGGGGACGGGGCGTCCACCTGTGGTGCATGAGCACTCGCAGCACTCTCCCGTCCGCCGCTTCGTCCGACCCTGGTGGGGACGCCCGCGGTCTGGTTCCCCTGATGGATGTCGCCGAGTTGGCCGCCTACCTGGGGGTGCCGGTCTCGACGGTCTACGACTGGCGTACCCGCCGCAAGGGGCCGCCGGCCTACCGGTTCGGAAAGCACCTGAAGTTCGCCGTCGCCGACGTGCAGGCGTGGGTGGAAGCCCAGCGCGAACCCGGCGAGGGGCGGTGAGCTGAGATGGGCCGTCCACGCCTGACGATCGGCACTTACGGCGCCATCGCCACCCGGCTGGTCGCTTCGGGCCGGTATGTCGCCCGCGCCCGCTACCGGGACTGGGACGGCCGGGTTCGGCCGGTGCAGGCCTCCGGAGCGACCGCGAAAGCCGCCGAACGCGCCCTGAAGGCTCGGCTGACCGAACGGTTCCTGTTCCAGCCCGCCGCCACCACCCTGACCGCCGACAGCCCGTTCGACGACCTGGTGGCCTACTGGCTCGACGACCTCGACCTAGAGGGCCACCTGTCGAGGACCACCCGGCTACTGTACGAGCGAAACATGCGCACCCTGGTGATGCCTGCCTTCGAGCACCTCACCCTGCGGGAGATCGGGGTTGCCCGCTGCGACCGGTTCCTCAAGCAGCTGGCCCGCCTCTCCCACAACCGGGCCAAACAGGCTCGGGTGGTGCTGCGGCTGGCGCTCGGCCTCGCGGTGCGCCACGAGGTGCTCCCCCGCAACCCACTGGACAGCGTCTCCCGGCTGCGCCGCGACCCCACATCCCCAACGCGCTCGCCCCGGTCGAGGTCAACGCCATCCGCGCCGCGATCGCCCACTGGGAGGCCGGCCGGATGATCTCCGGCCCCAAACCAGACGGCCAGCTCAGCGCGATCGTCGAGGTCATGCTCGGCACCTCGGCCAGGATCGGGGAGGTGCTGGCGATCCGCCGCCGAGACATCGACCTCACCAGCGCCACCCCCTCGATCCGGATCGCCGGCACGATCGTGAGCCGTAACGGCGAACCCACCTTCCGCCAGGACCACCCCAAAACCTCCCGCTCCCGCCGGGTCGTCGCGCTGCCGTCCTTCACCTCCGAGGCCGTCCGCCGCCGGCTGGCCACCCTGGAGGACCGCGGCCTGGACGCGTTGCTGTTCCAGTCCCGCGAAGGCACCCCGCTGACGACCGCGAACGTGCGCCGACAACTGCGGCACGTGCTCAGCATGGCCGGCATCACCGGCGTCACCCCGCACATGTTCCGCCGCACCGTCGCCACAGCGATCAACGAGCAGGCCGGCGCCGACCTAGCAGCCGAACTGCTCGGGCACACCGACCCGAAGATCACCATCCAGCACTACATCCGCCGCAGCGAGATGGTGAACCCGGTCACCGCGAAGCTCCTTGAGACGGCCCTGGCCAAGGACCCGGGCTGATCCTGCCCAGAGTGAGCGAGGGGCGCGGCGGCATCCCTCACTCACTCGGCGGCGTGATCACCAACGGTGGATCACCTGCATCCGGATGCGCGAGTCGGCGGAGGTCGACCCCTTCGGCTACGAGGGCCTCGGCGACGCGCTCCAGTGCGTCGAGAAGCTGCGGATGCCGCTCGGCGAGAAACTCCAGGTATGCCTGCACGTCTGCCGCAGTGGGCTGCGGCACGGCCATGACCTCACCTGCGGAGAGCTGACGTCGACTGTCACCAATCATCGTGTTCTCTTCTCTGCTTGCCCAGCGATCTGCGAGTCTGGAAGCCCGCGGGTTGTCACCTGGGAGGTGTGCGGGCCGATGCCGCGCCTGGGGGTCCCTACCCGGGCAACGCCTCACCGGGGTTGTATCGTTTGGTCCCTCCGGCGTGGCTCCCAGGTGGTCCAGCATGTCGTGGGTTCAAGTCCCGTTAGGTACCCCAAACGGGTCAGGTGTGAACTTGCGACCAAGGGGCCACCCTTGGTCGCGGTTCGCGCCTGGCCCATTTTCTTCGCCTCGGCGGCCCAGCTCAGGGCGTCGGCGTGGAGGCCGGAGAGGCTCAGTCCGTCATACGGGT
>NZ_JARKPQ010000088.1 GCF_029975155.1 Propionicimonas sp.
TTCCAGCTGGAAGGAGGGGATTCTGGGCCCCGTGCCTTTGAGCAGCGATAATGGCAGCCGTTTTGCCTTGCTGTCGGTTAAAACCGAATCGGCCCTGCTGGTGGGACGGCTTCTGGATGACCGGCTCTTTGTGTTCCCCTTTGCGATGAAGTTGATCCTCCTGGCCAGTTTTTTCATTACATCCTTTTTACTGGTCTTCCTTTTCTTTAATTTGCAGCAGGATACAACCACCATTGTACGGGAACGGCTGAAACGGCTCCAGCTTTCACTGCTCGAAGAATACTATGACAAGAAGGAAGCAATAGACTGGAACCGCTGGGCCCGTGAAATGGAGCAGCGGCGGGAAACCATTCGCAGTGAACTGAAGCGGGGCCTGCCCCGGAAACCCAGGAAAAAACTTGAACAGGATATTGATAACCTGATCGATAAATCCTGGGATGAAATTATTACCATTCTGGGGGGCAAAACTGCGCCCCAGATTACAGCCACCTTCGATGAGAGCAAACTTCAGGAACTCCTGAACCGGCTCCTTTCTACCGCAGGGGCAGTACCGCCAGCGGGAGCCCCCCAGGCTCGCAGCACCACAGCGGCGGGCTCCACAGCGGCCACTGCCGTTGCGACACCCCCAGAGTCCAGGCGGCCGGCACAGGCAGCACCGCAAACTGCGCCTCAAGCGGCGCAAGCAACACCTCAAGCGGACCTTCAGGCGGCGCAGGCAGTACCACAAGCGGCACCTCAAGCAACGACCGCAAAGCCAAGTCAAGCGGCGGGGACCCAGCCCGCAAAAACCGCTTCTGTGTCACAGCCAGAGGAGGCTGCAGAAGCCGAAGCTGTCGAGGAACTCGAAGAGGTTGAGGCGGTCGAGGAACTGGAAGAGGTTGAAGAAGCCGAGGCTGCGCCGAGCAGCCCCGTGGTGGTGACCGAGGAAACCGAAGCTGTCGAGGAACTCGAAGAGGTTGAAGAAGCCGAAGCAGTTGAGGAAATTGAAGAAGCCAAGGCTGCGCCGAGCAGCCCCGTGGCAGAGGCTGAGGAAGCCGAGGCGCTCGAAGAACTTGAAGAAGTTGAAGCGGTCGAGGAACTGGAAGAGATCGCCGAGGCAGAGCCGGCGGCTGAGTCTGCACCAGCAGAGCCTGTGCCTACAGAGACAGCCTCGACCGCGCCTGAAGGACCGGCAGCGGTAACTGAAG
>NZ_JARKPQ010000090.1 GCF_029975155.1 Propionicimonas sp.
GCCTCACGGGCCTGGGCTGCGCACAGCGCGCCCTTCACGTCCTCCATCAGCCGGATTCGGTCGATCCGCTCAGCGTCCGTCACGTCATCGGGGAGCGTGAGCAGCGCGTCCACCCATCCGGCCAGATCGGCCGTCGCGATCGCCTGCTCCCCCATCACCAAAGCGTATCAGATCATATGTACGATTACAAGCTCAATAATCGACTTGGACAAGGTCATTTTCCTGACTCTTTCTACGTACTCGGCGCCTCGATCAGCCTATCCTCCGGGTCGGACACTCCTCGGTTCAGCTACCCGCCATCACGTCAGTTGGGCGGGATATGGAGGACGCGTGCGGTCTTGGTGGTGATCACCAGTTGGTAGACCTGGCCGTCGTCAGTGATCACGACGGTGCGGTTGGACGTCTGGATGTAGCCCTCGTGGAGTGTGTAGGTGTGGGTGAGCGTGCCGCCGGTGGTGAACTGGTAGATGTAGCCCCAATTGGGACCCACACCGTCCGCCACCTCGTAATAGACGTAGCCGCCGTGGCGGGCCATGAGGGTGGCGGTGGCCTCGGTGTCGCGGGTGCGGATCCTGGCGGTGAAGCCGGGGTCTTTGATCACGACGGTCTTGCCCTCGTTGTCGGTGTCGGGGTCGGTAGGGGCGACGCCGGCGCCTTCGAGCAGGACCGGAGGGCCCTCGAAGGGCACGGCGAACAGGCCGGTGTCGGTGCGTTGGAGAAGACCGCCGGCCCACTGGACGTAGTCGGGGTCAGGAGCGGTGCCGAGATTGCTCTCGGTGTCGGGGGGCAGGGCGACCCGCCTGACCTGGGTCAGCCGGTCGGCGCCCTCCTTCAGGACGTACTCGGCGGCCTCCTCGCCGAGAGTCCAGTACCGGTCGCCTTCGACGCGCAGGTCGATACAGCAGTCGTTGGGTGATTGGAGCGTGCGGACTTTACGACCATTGCGGTAAATGACCAGGCGAGGCCTGTCGGGGAGTTCGTTGTCGATCACGACCTTGTCTCCGGAGACGGAGAAAGTCACCGGGCCGTGCAGTTCGCCGCCGCCGGGGTTGTACTCGATCAAGGACGCGTCGTTCACCACTACTTGCCCTGTGGCCGGTTTGGTCGGGGGCAGATCTCGCACGATCACGGTGGGCACCGTGGCGGTCGGGGCCGTGCTGGTGGGTGAAGCACGAGAAGATGCCACGGTCGCCGATGGGGTGCTCGGTGCCTGGGTGCCGACGGTGCACCCGGTGACGCACAGGACGCCGACCAGCACCACCACGGGCACGCGGATTGATCGGGGATGGTTCATCAGTCGTTGAGTCCTCGCGGATCGAAGTTGGCGCAACGTCCCGGTTCCGCGCGGTGAAGTCAGACGCGGTCGATTCGTGACGACAACTTTATCGTTTCTTCTCCCCAGCGGTGCCGAAATATCTTCGGCAAGAGAACGAGATCGCCCTGACCGTCGCAAACGCGATAAACGAGTACCGGAGAAGGGACTTGAACCCTCACGCCCGAAGGCACAGGAACCTAAATCCTGCGTGTCTGCCAGTTCCACCACTCCGGCTGGCGCGCCGAGTCTACTGTGCCGAGGCGGCGGCACGGCCGGGCAGGACCTGCCAGTCCGCCCGAGCCCTGGACCGGGCGGCTAGCCTGAACAGATGTCAGCGCAGACAGACTCCGTCCTCACCATGGCCGTGCTGGGCCGCTCACGCAAGGAGAACGAGCGGCGCCTGGCGCTGCACCCCAAGCACCTCCAGCGGATCCCGGACGAACTCCGGCCGCGGGTGTACCTCGAAACCGGCTATGCCGCGCAATTCGGCGTCCCGGACGCGCAGTTGGCGCCCTGGGTGGGCGGGTTCGGATCCCACGATGAACTCATCGAGCGTTGCGACATCGTGCTCCAGCCCAAACCCGTGCTCTCCGATCTCGCCGAATTGCGCCCGCACCAGGTGTTCTGGGGTTGGCCGCACTGCGTGCAGGACGCGGAGCTGACCCAGGTCGCCATCGACCGCCGGCTCACCGTGATCGCGTTCGAGGCGATGAACCACTGGACCGCGGACGGCACCTTCTCGCTGCACGTGTTCCACAAGAACAACGAGCTGGCCGGCTACTGCTCGGTACTGCACGCCCTCGGGCTGTGCGGTCTCACCGGTCACTACGGACGCCGCAAGAACGCCGTGGTGATCGGCTTCGGCGCCACCGCCCGCGGCGCCGTCACCGCGCTCAACGGCATGGGCTTCCACGACGTCGACGTCCTCACCCATCGCGAGGTGGCTGCCGTGGCCGCACCCATCCCGTCCGTCCGGATGGTGCACTTCGAGCACGGCGCCGGGCAGTCCGACCCCGGCCAGGCGGTCGTCGACGACATCCCCGAACCGCTGCCGTCGTTCCTGGCCGCGCATGACATCATCGTCAACTGCGTGCTGCAGGATCCCAATGCGCCGATGATGTTCCTCACCGAAGCCGACCTCGGCAAGCTCGCCCGTGACACCCTCGTCGTCGACGTCTCCTGCGACACCGGGATGGGCTTCAGCTGGGCACGTCCCACCACCTTCGACGACCCCCTGCTCGTCGTGGAAGGAGTGCGCCACTACGCCGTCGACCACTCGCCGTCCTACCTGTGGGCCGCGTCCACCTGGGAGAACAGCGCTGCTCTGCTGCCGTTCCTGCCGGTCGTCCTCGGCGGACCCGAGTCGTGGGACGCCCACCCGACCATCGGACGCGCCATCGAGGTGCGGGACGGCGTCGTCCAGAACCCCACGATCCTCTCCTTCCAGGGGCGCCTTGCCGGCTATCCGCACGACGTGTTGGCCAGTTGAGGAGGCCCCTTCGTGACGCGGGGCCCCTTCGTGACGGTCGCAGAGCGACCTCCACAGGGACCGGAGGGCTGCACAGGCGGCGTCAGGTCGGGGTCGTCGACTGCGAAGGTGCGGACGGGGCCCGGGCCGGTGGCGGCGGTCTCGAAGCGGACGGTGACCCGGCCGAGGCCCGAACCCCAGACCCAGCCAGGGCCGTAGTGGGTGTGCACGACGTCACTGCCGGGCAGCCAGCCGGCCGGGCGCCTGGTCAGCGGCGCTTCCGCCTCCTCGACCACGCGTCCCGTCCGGCTCGCCTCCAGGTCGAACAACGGCTCCTGCGCGACCTGCACCAGGCCCGAGACCCCGACCCCGAGCAGCCGGACGCCGTGAGAGGTGTCGAGCCCGTCCAGCAGGTCGCGGGCGACCCGCGAGACCACCTCGACCCGGTCGGTGGCGCCGTCGAGCGTGCGCGATCGGCTGACCGAGGAGAAGTCCGGCCAGCGCACCTTCACGGTCACGGTCCGGGCGAACAGCTCGGCCTTCGCCAGCCGCCCCGCCACCTGCGCGGCGTGCCGGTCGGCGATCCCGCCGAGCACGGTGGCGTCGGAGATGTCGTGCTCGAAGGTGTCCTCCACCGAGATCGACTTCGTCTCGCGCTCGGCCTCGACCGGGCGGTCGTCCTCCGCCCACGCCAGCGCGCGCAGGTGTTCGCCCGCCGACTTGCCCAGCTCGCGCACCAGTTCGGCTGCCGAGAGCCGCTGCAGGTCGGCCACCGTCTGCACGCCGAGGCGGGCCAGCCGGTCCATCGTGGCCGGCCCCACCCCGGGGATCGCCCGCGCGGGCAGTGGCGCGATGGTCGCGACCTCCGTGCCCGGCGTGACCAGGCGGACGCCGTCCGGCTTGGCCAGTTCGCTGGCCACCTTCGCGATGAACTTCGAGCTGCCGAGACCCACCGACGCCGTCAGTCCGTCGGTCGCCGTCGTGAGCCTGGCCCGCAGGTCCGCGGCCAGCTCCCGCAGAGCGGAGTCGCCGAGTTGCCGCTCGGGACCGGCGGCGAGATCGACGAAGGCCTCGTCCAGGCTCAGTGGTTCGACCAGTGGCGACAGCTCGCGCAGCAGCCCCATCACGATGCCGCTGGCCTGGCGGTAGGCGCCGAACCGGCCGGCGAGGAAGGCCGCGTGGGGACAGCGCCGCCTCGCCTCGCTCATCGCCATCGCCGAGCCCACGCCATAGCGGCGCGCCTCGTACGACGCGGTGGACACCACCCCGCGCAGGCCGATGCCGCCGACGATCACCGGTTTGCCCCGCAGGGACGGCTTGTCGCGCTGCTCGACCGCGGCGAAGAACGCGTCCAGGTCGAGGTGCATGATCGATGCCTGCGAGCGCACCGCTACTCCAGGGAGTCGAGGTATGCGCGGCCGCGCGGGGACAACCGGTAGCCGACCCGCAGACTCTCGGTCAGCCCGATGGCTTTGAGACGGCGAATGTCCGCCTTCATCGGCGCCACCTCCCGGCCGAGCAGGGCGGCCAGTTCGGTGGAGATCACGCCGGGATGGTCGCGGATCCACTCCAGGATCGGACGGGTCCACGGTCCGGTGCGCCTGCCCGCGTCCAGCTTCGCGACCGCCGCGGTGATCTCGGCGAGGTCCGCGGCGGCGGGGACGTCCTCGCGCAGGGCGATCCGCGGATCCTCCCCCACCCAGGACAGCCGGACGCGGTAGACGTGGTCGCCGCCCTTGCTGGCGCGGGGGCCAGCCCTTCGTGACGGTCGCAGAGCGACCTCCTCAGGGAGCGGTGGAGCGGTAGGCCACAGCTGGCGGCGCAGCGCGGCGAGGCTCGCGAAGCCGGCGGTCCGCGCGTCGTCCTCGGTGAGATCTGCGGGGTCGAGCACCTCGTCCACGGCGTCGAACCGGACGATGCCCGCGCTCGTCAGCTGAGTGCCGCCCGCCCTGACGCGCGGCTGCTCCCAGCGGCGGAACGCGAGGGTGATCGTGCCGTCGCGCACGCCCTGGGCGATCCGGTTCGGCAGCAGCATCAGCGCCGCCGGTAGTGGACGAAGTCGAAGCCGTCCCGGGCGTCCCGCTCGACCTCCACCCACTCGGCGGGATCGACCTGCGGGAAGCGCACGTCGCCCTCGGCCTGCTGGTGCACTTCGGTGAGATCCAGGTCGGTGAGGTATGGCCACGCCTGCTCGTACACGGAGCCGCCGCCTGCGATGTAGACCTCGTCGTCGATGTTCTGGGCCAACTGCAGGGCCTCGTTGAAGGATGCGACGGCGTGGCCGGTGCGCTTGGGCCCTTCGTCAGGCTCAGGGAGCGTGATCGACTCCGGGCGGCTGGTGACGACGATCGTGGTGCGGCCGGGCAACCAGCGTCCGATCGCCTCGTGGGTGCGTCGGCCCATGATCAGAGGGTGCCCGAGCGTCACGCGCTTGAAGCGCGCCCAGTCCTCGGCGATCTCGAACGGCTGGCGATCGCCGTCCCCGATCACTCCGTTGGCCGCGACGATGGCGATGGCGACGACCGGCATGAGCCCTCCTCAGACCGCGATCGGGGCCTTGATGCCCGGGTGCGGGTCGTAGCCGACCACCTCGATGTCGGACAGCTCGAAGGCGTCGATCTCGGTGACCGCCGGGTTGAGCACGAGCCTGGGCAGCGCACGGGGCTCGCGGGTGAGCTGCAGCCGCGCCTGCTCGAGATGGTTCGAGTACAGGTGCGCGTCGCCGAGGGTGTGCACGAAGTCGCCCACGTCCAGCCCGGTCACCTGGGCGATCAGGTGGGTCAGCAGCGCGTAGGACGCGATGTTGAACGGCACGCCGAGAAAGATGTCGGCCGAGCGCTGGTAGAGCTGGCAGCTCAGCCGTCCCTCGGCGACGTAGAACTGGAAGAACGCGTGGCACGGCGGCAGCGCCATCTCGCGCAGCTGGCCGACGTTCCAGGCACTGACGATGTGCCGGCGGCTGTCCGGATTGCTGCGGATCGCCTCGATCACGCCCTGGATCTGGTCGACGTGACCGCCGCCCGGCGTGGGCCAGGACCGCCACTGGTAACCGTAGATCGGGCCGAGGTCGCCGTTCGCGTCGGCCCACTCGTCCCAGATCGTGATGCCGAACTCATGCAACCAGCCGACGTTCGTCGAGCCGCGCAGGAACCACAGCAGTTCGCCGAAGATGCTGCGGGTGTGCAGCTTCTTCGTGGTGAGCAGCGGGAAGCCTTCGGACAGGTCGAAGCGCATCTGGTGGCCGAACACGCTGCGGGTGCCGGTGCCCGTGCGGTCGGACTTCTCCACGCCATGGGTCAGGACGTGGTCGAGCAGATCGAGGTACTGCTTCATGGGGCCTCCTTCGTCTCGACAGGCTCGACGAGCGGTTGGGTGAGCACCGACCGGAGCAGGGGCACCATCGCGCGGACGGCCTGGCCACGGTGGCTGATGGCGTCCTTCTGTTCCGGGGTGAGTTCGGCGTTCGTGACCGAGTTGCCGTCGGCGACGAAGATCGGGTCGTAGCCGAAGCCGTTGGTGCCGCGCGGTTCGAGCACGAGGCGTCCCTCCATCACGCCGCGGACGAGGTGCTCCGTCCCGTCCGGCGTCACCAGGGCCATCGCGCAGACGAACCGGGCGGTGCGGTCGGCGGCCTCGGTGTCGGCGAGCTGGGCGATGAGCAGGTCGAGATTGCGCTGGTCGGTCGCGTCCGGTCCCGACCAGCGGGCGGAGCGGACGCCGGGCATGCCGTTCAGCAGGTCGACCTCGAGACCGGAGTCGTCCGCGACGGCCAGCTGACCGGTTGCTGCGACCGCGGCGCGGGCCTTGAGCAGCGCGTTGCCTTCGAAGGTGCGCTCGGTCTCGGCGGGTTCGGGATACGCGGGGAAGGCGTCCAGCCCCCGAACGTCGGCCTCGACACCGGCCGCGGCGAGGACACGGTGCAGTTCCGTCGCCTTCTTGGCGTTGTGGGTGGCGACGACGACGATGCTCATCGAGCGAGTGCCTCCTGCTGGAGTCGGGTGAGCTCCGCGCAGCCGGCCAGACCGAGGTCGAGCAGTTCGTCGAGAACGGGACGGGCGAACGGTTGGCCCTCCGCCGTCCCCTGCACCTCGACGAACTCCCCGGTGCCGGTGGCGACGACGTTCAGGTCGACCTCGGCGCCGGCGTCCTCGCTGTAGCAGAGGTCGAGCATCGGGGTGCCGCCGACGATGCCGACGGAGACGGCCGAGACGCTGCCGGTGAGCGGTTCGCCGGCGAGGGCGCCGCGGGCACGCAGCCACTCGACGGCGTCCGCGAGGGCGACGTAGGCGCCGGTGATGGATGCCGTCCGCGTGCCGCCGTCGGCCTGCAGGACGTCGCAGTCGAGCACGATGGTGTTCTCGCCGAGGGCCCGGTAGTCGATCACCGCGCGTAGGCTGCGTCCGATCAGGCGGCTGATCTCGTGGGTGCGGCCGCCGATCCGGCCCTTGACCGACTCGCGGTCGCTGCGGGTGTGCGTGGCGCGCGGCAACATCGCGTACTCACTGGTGACCCAGCCGAGACCGCTGCCCCTGCGCCAGCGCGGCACGCCCTCGGTGACGGACGCCGCGACCAGCACCCGCGTCGAACCGAACTCGACCAGGACCGAGCCCTCGGCGTGGTCGAGCCAACTACGGGTGATCCGCACGGGGCGGAGTTCGGACGGGGACCGGCCATCAGCTCTGTTCACGCCGATCACCCTAGCGGTGGCCGCCGACAGGCCCGGTGCGCGACCCGTGCCGTACTTCCCGCACGCCGCCGCGCGGCCGCTGGCGGACCGGGAGTCGATGAGCGCAGGATGGAAATGAGACGCCGAGTTGCGTTCGTGGATACCCCCCCGGGTATAGTAGGGCTATACCTACCGAAGGAGCTCGAAGAGATGTGTCGTCCCGTTTCCTGCAAGGTCTGCGGCAAGACCACCTGGGCCGGCTGCGGCCAGCACGTCGCCCAGGTCAAGGCCATGGTGCCGGCCGGACAGTGGTGCGGCGGCAAGCACAGCGAGGCAGAGTTGGCCGCGGCGAAGCCGAAGGGCCTGTTCAGCATCTTCGGGCGATGAGGACCGCCCCTCTGGCCGCGGCGCTGGTCGCTGCGGCCACCCTGCTGGCCGGGTGCTCGGGCGGGACGGTGAGCGTTTCCGCCGGCCCCACCGCCGCCTCGGCGCCCGCCGCAGGGGCCTCGCTGGAGTCGGCCGATTTCGCCGCGGCCGCCAAGCTGCCCGGGACCGTCCTGCTCGACGTGCGGACCCCCGCTGAGTTCGCCGAGGGCCACCTGCCCGGCGCCGTGAACGTGGACGTGGAGTCCGCCGACTTCGCCGCGAAGGTGGCGTCCCTCGATCCCGGCGCCAGCTACGCGGTGTACTGCCGCAGCGCCAACCGCTCCAAGGTGGCCATGGCCGTCATGCAGCAGGCCGGCTTCACCAAACTGTTCGACCTCGCCGGAGGCATCAACGCCTGGAAGTCCGCCGGCGGAGAGGTCGTCCGGGGCTAGCCCAGCCTCCCGTCCACTGTCATCCCGGGCTCCGACCTGTCATCCCGGGCTCCGACCCGGGATCCCGCCAGCGCCCTCACACCGGTGCGGGGATCCCGGCGTCCGCCGGGATGACGTTGGGGCGGAGGCTCCGACCTGTCATCCCGGGCTCCGACCCGGGATCTCGTCTGCGCCTCTCAGCCGGTGACGGTGTAGACCTGCTCGACCTGGTCGACGAAGCCGCCCATCAGGCGGCGGCCGATGCCGGCGAACAGCTCGGGACTGCCGGTGGTGAGGAAGCGCAGGCGAGGCGTGCGCGGCCGTTGGTGCAGCAGGCCCTGGTCGGTGAGGGTCGCGAAGACCTCCTTCGCGCACTCCTCGGCAGAGGAGACCAGGGTCACATCGTCGCCGATCACGTACGAGATCACGCCGGCCAGCAGCGGGTAGTGCGTACAACCGAGGATCAGGGTGTCGATGCCGGCCTCACGCAGGGGCAGCAGGTAGCCGCGGGCGGCGTCGAGCAACTCCGGTCCGCCGGTGACCCCGGCCTCGACGAACTCCACGAACAGCGGACACGGCGCCGTCAGCAGCTCCACGCCCGGGACAGCGACCAGCGCGTCGTCATAGCTGGCCGACGTCGCGGTGGCCTCCGTGCAGATCAGCCCGATGCGTCCGCTCTTGCTCGCCCGGACGGCCCGCCTCGCGGCGGGCAGGATGACGTCGATCACCGGGACGTCATAGCGCTCCCGCGCGTCCCGCAGCACGGCCGACGACGCCGAGTTGCACGCGATCACCAGCGCCTTCACCCCCGAGTCGGCCAGGTAGTCCAGGCACTCGATGGCGTACTCGCGCACCTCGGGGATCGACTTGGTGCCGTAAGGGGCGCGGGCGGTGTCGCCCAGGTAGACCATGTCCTCGTTCGGCAGCTGGTCGAGCAGCGCCCTCGCGACGGTGAGTCCGCCGAATCCGGAGTCGAAGACGCCGATCGGGGCATCGGAGGCGGTCACGTGCACCGACTCTAGGACCGCGGCAGACTGGTTACCAATCGCACGCGAGAGGACGGCATGAACCCCGAGCCCATCGACCTCACCCGCATGGCCCTGCGTGCCCTGCGGATGCTCGAGCAGGGCCGGCGCGCCGTCGACGACCAGTGGCGTCGCTGGACCGCTCCGGGCAAGCCCGCGGACGCTCCTCCGGCCGATCGACGGGAACCGCCGGACATCTGGTAGGCGGGTGCGGGGGCCCTTCGTGACGGTCGCAGGGCGACCTCCTCAGGGACCGGTTCAGCGGCGGGTCAGGGTGAGGGTGACCAGGGCGGGACGGCGGCCGGCGGCGGGGGCGGACGCGCCACAGCCGGGGGTCTTGTCGTCGGCGGCCATCGCGCAGCCGCCGCAGCCGGAGGGCGGGCAGCCGATGGCCAGCTCGCGGGCCTCCAGGCGTCCCGAGCGGACCAGGTGGTCGACGGCGGCACGCACGACGGTCTCGTCCAGCCCGGAGTGCCGGGCCATCTCCGCCAGGGTCGACGTGCCGGACTCGATCTCGGCGAGCACCAGGCTCAGCGGTCCGCTCACCAGAACAGCCTTCCGATCTGGAACACCGCCACCGCCAGCACCCACGCGGTGGCCAGCTGCAGGCCGATGCCGAACACCGTCCACTTCACGCCGATCTCCCGCGCCTGCGCGGCCAGGGTGGCCACGCACGGGGTGTAGGCCATCAGGAACACCATGAAGGCCAGCGCCGCAGGGATCGGGTGGCCGCCGGACGACTCGGTGAACGTCTTCAGCACGGCGTCGCCCAGGTCACCGGGCGCGGTGGTGTCCTCCGGCTCGTCCACGGCGTAGGTCTGCGCCCAGGACGAGATCACCGCCTCCTTGGCCACGAACCCGACCACGAGCGTGGACGTGCTCTCCCAGTTGCCGAAGCCGGCCGGCGTGAACACCGGCGCGATCGCCTGTGCGGTGACGCCGTAGACCGAGTCCTCGACCGCGACGTCGCCGAACGCGGCGCCGGCGTGGGCGGGGATCGACTGCAGCAGCCAGACCGCGGCGACGGTCGCGACGATGATCCCGGACGCGGTCTGCAGGAAGCCCTTCAGTCGCACCCACGTGACCGAGGCGGTGAGCCGCAGCGTGGGCATCTGGTAGGCGGGCAGGTCGATCACCAGCGGCTCGATCGGCTCACCCCGCCACAGGGTTCCGCGCAACGCCAGGCCGACCAGCACGATGATCACGATCGAGGCGAGGTACATGCCGAACACCGCCGTGCCGGCGTACGGGCCGAAGAAGATGGCGCCCATCATCACGAACACGGTCAGCCGCGCCGTGCAGGACGAGAACGGCACCAGCAGCGCGGTCAGGATGCGGTGCCGCGCGCTCGGCAGGATCCGGGTGGCGCTCACCGCCGGCACGTTGCAGCCGTAGCCGACGATCAGCGGCAGGAACGCCCGTCCCGGCAGGCCGATCGAGCGCATCAGCCGGTCGGTCACCACCGCGGCGCGGGCGAGGTAGCCCGAGTCCTCGAGCAGCGCCAGCAGGATGAACATCAGGGTCATCAGCGGCACGAAGGTGAGCAGCATGCCGACGCCGGCGATCAGGCCGTCCACGAGCAGGCCCTCGAGCCACGTCCCGCCGAGCCCGATCGCGCCGAGCAGCCACGTGGCCCCGTCCGTCACCGGTCCGGTGAAGAGGCCGTCCAGGAAGTCCTGCAGCGGCGCGGCCACGACGGTCGTGATCTGGAACACCGCCCACATCACGCCGAGGAAGATCAGCGGGCCGAGAACGGGCGCGGTGACCAGGCGGTCCACCTTGTCGGACGTGGTCCGCGGCTGGTCGGCCGGCGACGTGGTGCCCACCTCGACCGCCGCGGCGACCCAGGTGAAGCGGTCGTCGTCGAGTTCGAGGCTGTCGGTGGTGTCCGGGACGGGCCGCGGCGCGCGCGGCGCCTGCGGCAGCACGGCCCGGACGGTCTTCGCCAACCGGTCGAGCCCGGTCCTGCGCCGCGGATCGATACCGACCACCGGGCAGCCGAGTTCGTGGGCCAGCATCGCCGGTGACACCTCGATGCCACGCTTCTTCGCCACGTCGAGCATGGTCAGCGCCACGATCATGCGGACGCCGCGCTCGCGCAGCTGCGCGACCAGATACAGGCTGTTGACCAGGCGGGACGCGTCGCAGGCGACGATCGTCAGGTCGGGACGCTCCTCCTCCGGGCCGCCGATGAGCAGTTCGCGGGCCAGCGCCTCGTCCGGCGAGTGCGGGTCGAGCGAGTAGGCGCCCGGCAGGTCGATCAGCGTCATGTCGAGTCGCTGCTCGTCCGGGTCGCAACTGCACTCGTCGCAGTCGCAGGTGGCGGCTTCCTTCGTGGTCTTCCAGACCCCGCGCGACACCTCGACCGTGGTGCCCGGCCAGTTGCCCATCGTCACCCTCGCGCCGGTCAGGGCGTTGAACAGGGTCGACTTGCCGGTGTTCGGTGCGCCGGCAAGGGCAACCACCGGGGCCTCGGCTCCGGCGCCGAACCCGCCGCCGGTCTGGCAGCACGCCTTCGCCGAGGGAGTCGGCAGGCTCACCTGGAGCAGGGGACGCTCGGTCGTGGTCATCACTGCGCCACTTCCGCCCGCAGCTGCGTGAGCAGCTGGGAGCCGAGGGCGATCCGGGACCCACCGACCAGTGCGACGCGGCCGCCGCCGGCGGTCTTCTGCAGGAGCGTGAACCGGGTACCCACCCGCAGGCCGAGCGAGGAGAGCCGCTGGCGGGAGCCCTCCGGCACCCCGGAGTCGAGCAACGTCAGGTTGGTGCCGAGGGGTGCGCTCGCGAGGTCGGTGCCTACGTACATATACGTAGGATAGCCTCACCAAATAACGAACGCACCTCGTCCTGAAAAGCGGACAGGCCTCGTCGCAGTCCTGGCTCAGCGCAGCCCGAGCAGGTTCTCGCTCAGGTAGGCGATCCATTCATACACCCGGTAGATGTAGCTGCGGGGGTCGTCCTCACCCAGGGCGTCGAGTTCCTCGGCGTCGGCCGGGGTCTCGATGCCGAGCCGGACGGCGAGGCTCAGCCGCAGCGCGGTGAGCGTCTTCAGCCAGGTGTCGAGCTCGATCACCCGCACCTGCACCGGGTGCTTGCCGGCGTCGCTGTCCCGCAGCGCGGACAGCACCACCTCAGCCTGACCGAGCCGGTCGCCGCGCTGCTTCGCCTGGGTGAGCCGCCGGAACTCCTCGGACGCCTGCGCGTCCCCGGCGTAGGCGTCCGGGAACAGCCGGCCGATCACCGGGTCGCTCCGGTCCAGCAGATCGGAGCCGGAGAGCTCGGCCTGCCATCGGGCGAACGAGTCGTCCTCGGCGGGCGGCTCCCCCTCGCCCTCGAGCAGCCCGGCGAGCTGTTCGACCAGTGACTCCAGCAGGGTGGCCTCGTAGTCGGTGAGCCGCATCAGGATGCTCGGCCCCGACCGCCGGAAGTCCCGCATCAGGACCGCTCCAGGGTGGCCCACAGCCCGTAGCCGTGCATGGCGTCCACGTCGGTCTCCATCTGTTCCCTGCTGCCGTGCGACACCACGGCCTTGCCGTTGTTGTGCACCTGCAGCATGAGGTCGGTCGACTTCTCCTCCGGGTAGCCGAAATACGTGGAGAACACGTGGGTCACGTAGCTCATCAGGTTGACCGGGTCGTCCCAGACGATGGTCACCCACCCGGTGAGGGCGGACTCGGCCGGCCGCTCCGACACCGCGGTGGCCGTGCCGGGCCCGGCCGGTGTGCTTTGAGTTGCCACCGGGACATTCTGGCACGCGCCACCGACGCTCCCGCGTCCGCGTGGGCCGTTAGGCTGACCCGCATGACCCTCCTGCCGACGGCGTCGGGCACGCTCGCGAGCACCGCGCTGCTGACCGACCACTACGAGCTCACCATGGTCCGGGCGGCGTTCCGCTCCGCGACGGCGTTCCGCCGCAGCGTCTTCGAGCTGTTCGCCCGCCGCCTGCCCGAGGGGCGCAGGTACGGGGTGGTGGCCGGCGTGGGTCGGGCACTGGACGCCATCCAGGCATTCCGGTTCGACGAGGAGACCCTGAACTACCTGCTCGAGCAGAACGTCATCGACACCGACCTGGCCGAGTGGCTGAGCCACTACAAGTTCAAGGGCAACGTCTGGGGCTATCCGGAGGGAGAGGCGTACTTCCCCGGCTCGCCGCTGCTGATCGTTGAGGGCACCTTCGCCGAGGCCTGCCTGCTGGAGACCCTGCTGCTCAGCATCTACAACTACGACTGCGCGGTCGCGTCCGCCGCGTCCCGGATGACCGCGATGGCGGGCGACCGTCCCTGCATCGAGATGGGCAGCCGGCGCACCAACGAGTACGCGGCGGTCGCCGCGGCGCGCGCCGCCTACATCGCCGGCTTCGCCGCGACGTCCAACCTGGAAGCCGGCCGTCGCTACGGCATTCCCACGACGGGCACGGCCGCCCACTCCTTCACGCTGCTCCACGACAGCGAGGAGGCCGCGTTCAAGGCGCAGTTGAAGACGCTGGGCAAGGGCACCACGCTGCTGGTCGACACCTACGACATCGAGGAGGCCGTGCGCACCGGCGTCCGGCTGAGCAAGGGCAGGCTGGGCGCGATCCGGCTCGACTCGGGCGATCTGGCCGAGCAGGCGGCGGACGTCCGCAAGCTGCTCGACTCGCTGGGGGCGACGAAGACCCGGATCATCGTCACCTCAGACCTCGACGAGTTCCAGATCGCCGCGCTGCGGAGCGCCCCGGTCGACGGCTACGGCGTGGGCACGTCGCTGGTCACCGGCTCCG
This sequence comes from Propionicimonas sp., assembly GCF_029975155.1. GTDB lineage: Bacteria > Actinomycetota > Actinomycetes > Propionibacteriales > Propionibacteriaceae > Propionicimonas. The sequence goes on from NZ_JARKPQ010000090.1 coordinate 14,031, forward strand.
GCGCCCCGACCTGCGGCTTCGTCTACAAGCTGGTGGCCCGGGCCACCACCGAGGGCAAGGACGCAGAGCTGCTGCCGGTGGCGAAGAAGAGCATCGACAAGGTCTCGGTCGGCGGGCGCAAGTACGCCCTGCGGCGCCTCGGCGAGAACGGACGCGCGCAGGCCGAGGTGGTGGGCATCGGCGCGCCGCCGGAGAACGACGGCAACGACCGTCCGCTGCTCGTGCAGTTGATGGCCAAGGGCCGTCCGGTCGGCCGGGAGCCGCTCGAGGCCGCGCGGGAGCGGCACCGGCAGGTGCGGGACGAACTCCCGCTGGCGGCCCACAAGATGAGCAAGGGTGAGCCGGCGCTGCCGACGATCATGCTGAACGACGCCGGCGACCCGGCCGACAACCCGTACGCGAAGGTGAAGGCCGTGACCGAGCCGGCCCGGGACGAGGTCGCGGCGCCGAAGAAGCGGGTGAAGGCGGCGGCGAAATGAGCCGGGCACTGGTGGTCGTCGACGTGCAGAACGACTTCTGCGAGGGCGGCTCGCTGGCGGTCGCGGGCGGGGCCGCGGTGGCCGGGCAGGTCGCGGAGCTGCTCGCCGGCGCGCACGGCTACGACCACGTGCTCGCCACCCGGGACCACCACATCGACCCCGGCGCCCACTTCTCCCCCACCCCTGACTACGTCGACTCCTGGCCCGTGCACTGCGTGGCCGGCACGCCGGGCGCCGAGTTGCACCCCGCGCTGCGTGCGACGGCGTTCGAGGCCGTGTTCGACAAGGGCGAATACGCCGCCGCCTACTCCGGCTTCGAGGGCTCGGCGAGCGGGGTGTCGCTGGCCGACTGGCTGGTCGACCGGCAGATCACGTCCGTGGACGTGTGCGGGATCGCGACCGACTACTGCGTCCGCGCCACCGCGCTGGACGCCGTCCGCGACGGCTTCGCCACCCGCGTCCTGCTGGACCTGACCGCCGCCGTCGCCCCCGACCGCCTGGACACCACCCTGGCCGACTTCGCCGCCGCCGGCGTCGAGACGGTCACCTCCGCCCCCGCCCCTACCGACTTGTCGGCGCTGGAGTGGGCGGACGGGGTGTGGACGAACCCACCGGCTGCGGCCGTGGTCGAGGACGGCGCCCTCGTGGCGACCGCCGTCGAGGGCTCGGACGCGTGGCGGCACACCGCCTACGGCTTCGTCCACGACACCGAGCACGCCCTGCTCGCGCCGCTCGCCGTCGGCCAGGCGGTCGAGGTCACCCTGCAGACCACGTTCACCGGCCAGTTCGACCAGGCCGGGGTGTTCGTCCGGGCGGACGACGAGCACTGGGTGAAGGCCGGCCTCGAGTTCGCGGACGGCGTGCTCAACCTGGGTGCGGTCGTCACCCTCGACCGCTCGGACTGGTCGGTCGCACCGGTCGACTGGAACGGGCGCCGGGTCACCGTCCGGGTCAGCCGGTCGGAGGACGCGCTGACCGTTCGGGCCCGGGTGGACGACGAGCCGTTCCGGCTGGTGCGGGTGGCCCCGTTCGCCGGCGGCGACGTGGCGGCGGGGCCGTTCCTGTGCGCGCCGACCAGAGCCGGGTTCACCGCCCGGTTCCTGGGCTGGCACCTCACCGACGCGGACGCCTCGCTGCACTGAGCCGGGATGCGCACCGCGCGCAGGACACGCCTGGCCGCCGTCGCGACGGTGGCGGTGGTCGGCAACGTTCTCGCGGCCTGCGTCAGCCCGCCGGACGCCGGCCCGCCGGCGTCGGCGACATCGACGATCAGCCCGGCCCCGTCCGCGACGGCAGCCACCCCGGGCCGGGTGGCGGCGGACGACCCGTCCGGTCCCCGGTACGTCGCGACCGTCCCGGCCGGAGCCACACCGGTCGTCCGCACCGGGGATGACTGGACGATGCCGACGTGGGCGCGCCCGGCCCCCTTCTCCGGGTTCTTCTCCGAGGACGCCTCCGTGAAGGACCACGTGCCGGTGCGCTCGATCGACGTGACGTGGCGGCAACTCGCCCCGAGCGCGGACGGCCCGCTCGACCTGGCCGCCACCGGACGGGCGGAGGGCATGGCGTTCGCTGCCCTGGGCGACCAGCTCGCCGAGCCCGGTCCGTACTGGCTGCGCCTGTTCGCCAGCGGCGTCGACTGGGCGCCGACCTGGGTGCTGACGAAGTGCGGGGTGAGCGGCATCGGGCCGGACTACGAAGGCGAGCTGCACCTGCCGCTGTGGGACGACTGCGTGTGGTCGGCGCTGCGGGACACGTGGCGCCGGCTGCTCGTCGACGGCGGCGTGCTGGCCGATCCCGACTTCCGGTTCGCCTACGTGCCCGGCGGCTTCACGTGGGTCGAGTTCGACTACGACATCATCACCGAGGCGGCGGAGCGGGGCCAGCTGACGAAGGCGCGGTACCTGGCCTGGTACGCGCGGATGCTGGACGACCTCGCCGAGATCGCCGGCGCGCAGGTCGGCCGGCTGGTGTTCACCGGTGAGGACTATCCGTGGGGGCCGTTCGCTGGCGCGGAGGACCTGCTCGCCGCGACGGCCGTGCAGCGCGGTTTCGGGGTGCGTACCGGGATCACGGAGGAGTTCAACTTCCATCTGGGCGAGGCCCCGGCCTACGGGTCGCGGATCGAGCCGTCCGGGCACCTCACGCTGACCAGGGACGACGCCGGTGCCGCGCGGGTGTTCGCCAGCGAGAACGAGTGCTACACCGACTGCGGCTACCGTGCGAAGGACCTGTCCTACGCCATCGTGCACAGCAACCTGAAGGCGCTGCAGCTGCAACTGAACTGGCTGTACGTGGTGCCGTCCGACTCGTACCTGCGCAGGTACGCCGCGCACTGGGACTGGGTGCGGCTGTCGCTCGGCCAGCGACCGGAGGCCGCGCCGGACGCCTGGGTGGCGCTGCGGGATGCCCAGGACACGTACTGGACGGACGACTGGATCGCCGGTCGCGAATGGACGCGGCGCCCCTGGGTGCGCAACCTCGAGCGCTGGCTGGTGCAGGTGGGCGCGCCGGGCGCGATCGCGCACCGTTCGATGGCCGACAAGCACACCGCCGATCCGACGCGCGAGAACGGCACCGCCTACGAAGGCCTGCGGACCGACCGGGCCTCCGGCAACCGGTCGCTGGCGTTCCGGCTCGACGAGCGGTTCCTGCCCGCGGACCACCCGGCACGCGTGCTGGTCAAGGCCACCTACCTCGACCGGGGCAGGGGCAGCTTCCGGCTGCGCCACCCGGACGGCAGCACGCCCGCGGTGACGCTGCAGAACACCAACACGTGGCGGACCGCGACGTTCCTGGTCGGCCTGCGTCCGGACCACTCGCTGCCGTCGTCGACCGACCTGTGGCTGGACGCCGCCGGCGGCGACCTCCACGTCCGCTTCGTCCGCGTCGTGCGGCTGGACGCCGCCGTCGGCTGAGACCTGCGTTCAACTCAGGACGTGACCTGCTCGACCCGCTGGGCGGCGGCCGCCTGCTCCTTCTCGGCTTCGGCCAGTCGTCGCTCGGCGGCGTCGAGCTCGTCCTCGCGTCTGGCCAGCTGGGCGGCGACAGCCTCGACCAGTTCGCGGGCGGAGCGGACCTCGTCCGCTGCCGCCCGGCGGCGTGTGGCGGCTTCGGCGAGTGCCGCCTCGGCGGCGGCCCGTTCCTCCTCGCGGGCCCGGTCTGCGGGATCCGGCTCCGGTGCAGGGGGCTCCGGTGCGGCGGCCGGGGCGTCGGGGACGACGAAGGTGAGGTCGCCGAAGCCGGCGTAGGTGTGCGGCCCGTCGAGTCGTCCCTGCTCGACGAGCTCGGCGACGGCGGGATCGGCGAGGACGCCGGCAAGCGTGCCGCGCACCTCGTCCAGCCCCGAGGCGGTCGCGGTGACGCCGATCGTGGCCAGGTGCGCGGCAGTGTCCCGCACCACGCGTGCCACCAGCGGGTTGCGCTTCGCGGCCAGCGCGCGGACTGCCGCGAAGTCGCCGCCCGACTGGGCCTCGCGCAGGTCGTGACCCAGGTTCAGCAGTTCCCGCAGCGAGGTCGGGCTCGAGCGGGCCGCGGCGTTCAGGTACCAGGCGCCGGTGCTTGGCCTGCGGAGGGCCCGGATCTGGGCCGCCAGGTCCTTGTCGCCGCCCGTTTTCGCCTCGCGGGCCAACTCGTCCCTGCGGGCGACGAAGCCGGCCGGCGGTTGGGCGTACAGCTCGTCGGTCAGTTCCTCGAAGCTCACGGCACCATCATGCCCACCCCCGGCGCCCCGCGACCGGGCGCGACCGCGCATAATGCGGGCATGATCTCGCTGTGGCTGGCCCAGGACCTGGATCGCGCCGGTGTCCGGTGGCGGCCACGAGCAGGCGACCGGTTCACGCTGCGGAGCGCGGAGGTCGTCGGCGAGGTCTTCACGGTCGCGGACATGGTGGTCGAGGCCCGGGAGTACCCGACCGGCACCCTGCTGGCCTTCAACGGCACCACGGAGTGGGCGCTGGACTCCGTCCAGCTCGACCAGGCGCTGTGGTTGCCCCGGGAGGACCAGCTGCGCGAACTGCTCGGCCCCGCCTTCCGCAGCCTGGCCCGGTCGACGACCGGCGAGTACCAGGTGCTCGCCGAGGTGCCCGGTCAGCCCGAGCGCCTGTTCAGCGCCGAGGCCGCAGCGGACGCCTACGCCTCCGCCCTGCTCGCCCTGGTGACGGCCGCGCGGCGCTAAGTGGCCAGCCGTCCGGCGAGGAATGAGCCGGACGGCGTTACGAAGGGCCTCAGCCTGGGAGGATCCGCACGCTCGACCGTGAGCCGCCCGGGGTGCCCGGCATATGGAGCGTCGACAGGGCAGATCCTCCCTGCTGGCGCGGCCGCCCTTCGTGACGCCACCACGGTTCGTACCTCGCCGCGGACGCTCCTCAGGGACCGGGTGGACGCGGCCACGCTCGCGAACGCCCTCAGCCCTGATGCGCCGAAACCGTTCGTCGAGCTTGTCGAGACGCGCTGGATGGGCGGATCCGGGCTCAGGGAGCGGTGGCCGGCTACACCACCAGCTCGGTCTCGGAGCGGGGGAGGCCCAGGGGTGCGGTGAAGCCGTTCATGATGCTGGCGAGGCGGAAGGCCCGCTCGTCGCGGTAGAGCTGCTCCATGCTGAGCGGCGTGCCGTCCGGGCTGGACAAGGGGATTCGCCAGTTCGGGTACTCCCTTCGGTCGTCGAGCGCAGGGCCTGAGGCGGTCAACCGTCGCTCCAGGCCAGTCGGGCGTATCCGATGCCGGCCACGCCAAGGATCCAGGCGGACAGGGCCACAGCCGAGCTGTCCAGGGGTCGGCGGCTCCCGCTGGAGTTGAGTAACAGACCGGCCGAGGCAAGGCTGGGCAACCATGTCGCCGCAAGCGGCGCGAGCGCCTCGACCACGGGAGGGGCGACGACCAGCACGATGATCGCAGCGGTGAGTGAGCCGACCAGGCTCCGGGCCGCCATGCCGACAGCCATTGCGATCACCCCCATGGCCGTCAAGTGGACGCAGGCACGCAGGATCATCGCGTGGGCCTGGGGGTCGCCGATCGCCCGGATCGCCATGCCGGCCGCGCCCATCGCAGCGAATGAGAACACGCCGCAAGTGAGGACGAAGACGGTGAGCTTCGCCGCTGCCAGCCCCGATCGCTTCGGTGTGGCCGTCAGGGACGTGTGTATCTGGTTGCCGCGATACTCACTGGTGGAGGCCAGTACACCGAGAACGGCGATGCCGAGCACCGCGTAGTCGGGAACGGCCTGAATGCAGGCGACGACCGACGTCACGCCGATCGCGGCGTTGTTGACCAGGATCGTCACTGCCACCACCGCTGCGGCCAACACTGTCGCGACGAACGTCAACCAGACCTCGGGAAGGGTCCAGAGCTTCAGGACCTCGGCCCTGAACAGCCGGATCACGGCCGGCATCTCACGCGTCCCTACGGACGTATGCAGCGATCGCCAGCGTGCTGGCGGCAACCCCCCACGCCAGGCACACGAGGGCACCGGTCCTCGCGTCCAGCGGCTCGCGCGCGGGCGACTCAGTGAGGAAGGTGGCATACGCGGCAATGTCAGGCAGGTACTTCGCCAGATCTGTGGTCTGGGCGATGAGGAGGCTGAAAGACACCACGGACGCGTTGGTGAGCAACAGGACGAGCGGCAGCACGCCGTTGCGCGAGACCGCAGCCAGGCTGAAGGACAGCAGGACCATCACAACCCAGTACAGCGCGGCACCGGCCATCCGGAAGAACAGGGACGTGCCGAAGTCAGTCGCGTAGCCACCGAGCACCGTGCGCGAAACCCACAGCGTGAGCGGGATCGACACCGCACTCAAGGCCACCACCCAGACGACAAGCACCCCGAGTTTGGCGGCCATCACCCGGATCCGCGCGGGCTCAGCCGCCATCGTCGTGGAGACCTGGCGGGCGCCCCCGATCGCCTGCTCGTTCCGGGCGTACTCGCTGGAGATCGCAATCACGCCAAGCACAACCACGCCGACCACCCCGAAGGTGAGCTGTCCGAAGCCCTCGTTCTCGGTGCCGAGCGAGGTGAGGCCACTCGTGTTACCTGTGCTCAAGGCGCGATGCAGCGTGTTCCCGTTGGCGAAGGCGAGCAGCGGCGGTATCAGGACTGCCATTCCGGACGCGAGCCAGGTGGCCGGCAGGGACGCCAGCTTCATCGCCTCCGACTTCAGAGTGGGCAGGCCGGGCACTGGTCTCTCCTGGTCAACGCGAAGAACGCATCTTCGAGACTCCCGTGGCCGCGAGTGACCTCTGTGAGCGAGCCGGCTGCGGTGACCGTGCCTTCGCTGATCACCACGACGTCGTCGGCCACCTCGGCGAGTTCGCTCATCAGGTGACTGGAGAGCAACACGATCCCGCCCATGCTGGCGCGTTCCCGGACCAACTCCCTGATCCAGCGCACGCCTTCCGGATCCAGCCCGTTCACTGGTTCGTCCAGAACCAGGGTCGAGGGGTCACCGAGCAGCGCCGCTGCTATCCCCAATCGTTGCCCCATCCCGAGGGAGAAAGTCCGTACGCGACGATTCGCCGCCTGTGACAGGCCGGCGATCTCCAGGACGTCATCGATCCGGGACCTCGCAATCCCATTGCTCGCCGCCACCCAGGCGAGGTGCGCCCGTGCGGTTCTTGACGGATGCGCGCCCGCCCCATCGAGCATCGATCCCACCCGGGTGAGTGGGCGCCGAAGGTCGCGGTAGCGGTGTCCCTCGATGGTCGCGCTGCCACCATGGGCGCGGTCGAGACCAAGGAGAATTCTCAGAGTTGACGACTTGCCCGCACCATTTGGCCCCACGAACCCGGTGACCCGCCCGGGACGAGCCTCGAAGGACACCCCGTGCAGGACTTCTTTCCGTCCATGCCGCTTGACCACCCCATCAACCACAATCACAGCCATGATCTTGGTGAACCCAGCCACGACGGGCGTCAGCCCGGTGGTCCATTCGGCGTCGTCGGCTGGGCCCTGAGTACTACGTCTCCAGGGAGAGATGCCACCGACAGGACTGGGTCGGCCCGGCTATCGTGAAGGCGTGAAGCGCAGCACCCCCCTGCGGATAGTGGCCATAGTCCTTGCGTCGTTGTGCCTGATCGCAATCGTCGCCGTCGGAACCCGGATCAGCGAGGGATTGCTGTCGACGATCGTTCTGGGCCTTTCCCTGGGAACGGGACTGTGGGCGATCGCGCTCTCGCGACGCGACCGCTCAAGGTACGAGCAGTTCGTGCGCGAACAGGTTGCACGGGAATCGGCCCGCGCGGAGCGGCTCGCGTTGGCGACGGAGTTGCACGACGTGGTCTCGCACGGGCTGGGGATGATCACCCTGCGTGCCAGCACCGAGCCCTACCTGACGCGCGACACCGAACTTCGAAGCGCACTGAACGACATCGAGTCGTCGGCCCGTTCGGCGATCCTGAAGCTCCGGGCGATCCTCTCCCTGCTCCGTGACGACGGCCCGGCTGACGCCCAGCCGCCACCGCTCGAGCTTCCCGAACTGGTGGCGCAGGGACGGGCCGCCGGTCTGGAAATTGTCGACGCCACCGGGGATGTCCAGGTCTCCAGCCCCGTGGCACGTCGAGTTCTGGCGCAGGTCGTCCAGGAGAGTTTGGCCAACACGGCCCGGCATGCCGGGCCCACGAAAGTGCAGGTGACGATCGAGCGCCAGGATGACCTGGTTCGCGCCGTGGTACAGGATGAAGGAGTCGCCGCCGGCTGGACCTCTCTGCCCGGTTGCGGGGCCGGCCTCAAAACGATGCGCGAACGCTGCGAACACATGGGCGGGCAACTCCAGATCAGGGCCGAACCCACCGGTTTCACGGTCATCGCCGAACTTCCCGATCCGCGGGACCCGGCATGAACCAGGCCAGCCCCCAGGGAATTCGAGTGCTCGTCGTCGACGACCAGGCGTTGCTCCGGCGATCACTCGCGACGATTATCGCCGCTCAACCCGATCTTGCTGTTGTCGGTGAGAGCGGTGACGGCGCAGATGCCATTTCGCAGGCTGTCGACCTGCGCCCCGACGTGGTGCTGATGGACATCAATATGCCGGGAGAGATCGACGGAGTGGAAGCGACCAGGGCCATCTGCGCAAATCCCGCGCTGAACGCCACGAGAGTCTGCATTCTCACCATGTTCGAGGACGACGACTACGTGTTCCAGGCGCTCCGGGCGGGCGCGTCAGGCTATCTGTTGAAGGACACCCCACCCGAAGGCGTCATCGATTCGATCCGAGCCCTTCACTGCGGCAGGTCATCGCTCTCCCCGGGAGTCCTGAGGACCGTTGCGTCCCACTGCCCGGCCACGAGCGGCCCGACAGCGCAGGTGGCCGGCCTGACCCCGCGCCAGACGCAGATCCTCAAGCTGATCGCCGAGGGCCTGTCGAACGACCAGATCGAACGCGAGCTGTTCATCAGCCGGTCGACCCTGAAGTCACACATCGCGGCACTGATCCAGAGGCTCGGCGCTCGGGACCGGGCACAGCTGGTGATCGCCGCATATGAGAGCGACCTTGTGCGGCGGCGCTGACCGGCCGGCTACACCACCAGCTCGGTTTCGGAGCGGGGGACGCCGAGGGGGGCGGTGAAGCCGTTCATGATGCTGGCGAGGCGGAAGGCCCGCTCGTCGCGGTAGAGCTGCTCCATGCTGAGCGGCGTGCCGTCCGGCCCGGACAAGGGGATTCGCCAGTTCGGGTACTCCTTGTCGGTGCCGGGCTGGTTTTGCGTGCGCCGATCGCCGACGGCGTCGGTCAGGGCCGCGCACAGCACCCGGGACGGCGTGGCGACCAGGTAGCGGTGCAGCGCCTGGACGATCCCCTCGGTCGTCGCCGGCTCAGCGGTCAGAAAGCCCCGCTCCCGCAGCGCGTCCAGGAACGCCTCCCGCTCCCGTTCGGCCGTGGCGAGCTCCGCGTCCAGCGACTCGGTCAGCAGGCCGAGCTCGTGCTGCAGCTTGACGTGCTCACCGGCGAGGTACCCCGCCGTCGGCGGCAGGTCGTGGGTGGTCACGGACGCCAGGCAGTACTCGCGCCACGCCTCCGGTGCCAGCGGACGTCCGTCCCCGTCCCGCTCGAACCAGGCGATCGACGTGCCCAGGATGCCGCGCCGGCGCAGGTAGTCGCGCACCCACGGCTCGACCACCCCGAGGTCCTCACCCACCACCAGCGCGCCCGCCCGGTGCGCCTCCAGCGCGAGGATGCCGACCATCGCCTCGTGGTTGTAGCGCACGTACGCGCCCTGGTTGGCGCTCATCCCCTCCGGGATCCACCACAGCCGGAACAGGCCCATGATGTGGTCGACCCGGATGCCGCCGGAGTGCCGCAGGATGCCGGCCACCATGCTGCGGAACGGCGCGTACGACAGCTCGTCGAGCCGGTCGGGACGCCACGGCGCCTGTGCCCAGTCCTGGCCGGTCTGGTTGAAGTGGTCCGGCGGCGCGCCGACGCTGATCCCGTCCGCGAACAGGTTGCCGTACGTCCACGCCTCCGCGCTGGAGCCGCCCACCCCGACGGCCAGGTCGTTCATGATGCCGATCCGCATGCCGGCGTCCTTCGCGGCCGACTGGGCGGCCCGCAGCTGGTTGTCCGCCACCCACTGCAGCCAGGCATGGAACAGGATCGTGTCGACGTGGCGCTCGGCGAACGCGGCCACCTCCGGCGAGGACGGACGGCGCAGCTCCGCCGGCCACGTCCGCCAGTCGCCGCCGTAGCGGGTGACCAGCGCCGACCAGGTGGCGAACTGGGTGAGGCTGCGGCCCTCGCGGCGCAGGAAGTCGTTGAACGCCATCCGCCGCGCAGGACGCAAGCCGTGGTCGTAGACCACCCGGAGCGCCTCGAGCTTCGCCGTCCAGATCTGGTCGCGGCAGATCAGCGCCTCACCGGCGAGCTCCTTCTTCAGCCGCGACTTCAGCTGGGCGATCCGGTTGCGGGCCCGCTCGTCGAGTTCGGCGTACTCCGGCACCAGCTCGGGACGGATGTACAGCGGGTTCACGTAGCGCCGGGACGTGGGCAGGTACGGCGAGGCCTCCAGCGGCGGCACAGGCTGCGCGGCATGCAGCGGGTTGACCAGCACGAAGCCGGCGAACTGCTGGGTGGCCGACCACGTCGCCAGGTCGGCCAGGTCGAGCAGGTCGCCGACGCCCCACGAGTCCTCGGACGTGACGCTGTACAGCTGGGCCGCGTATCCCCACGCCCGCTTCTCCCCCATCGCCGCAGGGAAGCCGAGGAACGCCGGGCTGACGATCAGGGTCGACTCCACCTGACCGGCCTCGGTCGTGGCCTGGAGCCGGTGGTAGCCCAGCGGCAGGTCCGCCGGCAGCGCGAACGACGCCTGCCCGGTGAGCGCGCCGTCCACCCAGCGCGGGGGCTCGTCGTCCGTGACCTGGGGGACGTCGACGAACCCGCCCTCCTCCAGCCGGACGGCCACCCGCACCCACCCGCCCTCCGGCACGTGCACCTGGACGGTCCGCGAGGTGCCCTGCTCCATCACGACGCAGGGCGGCAGCAGCCGCGTCCAGGGCCGCAGCCGGTGCGCCTCCAGCGAGACGCGGGCGTGCTCGGGATCAGAGGCGTCCACGTCCATCGCGGCGAGGATCGCGATCACGGTGTCGTCGGTGACCTCGGTGAGCCGGCCCTTCCAGTCCCAGAACTCCGTGGCGATCCCGAAGGCTGCGGCGAGTTCGGCGAGAAACGAGTTGGACAGGGCCATGTCTGACGACGCCTTCGTGGTCGTGGAAACGGGTCGGTCAACGATACGCCCGAGCCGTCAGCCCTGCTCGAACGGCGCGAGCAACCGCCGCAACAGCCGCGCCAACTCCTCGCGCTCGCCCGGTTCGATGGCGGCCAGCACCCGGCGCTCGAAGTCCAGCAGGTCGGCCAGTGCGTCCTGCACCCGCGACCGTCCGGCGTCGGTGAGCCGCACCAGGACGCCGCGGCGGTCGTCCGCGTTGGGCTGGCGTTCGACCAGCCCGCGAGCCTCGAGCCGGTTCACCCGGTTGGTCATGGTGCCGGACGTGGAGAGCGTCTGACGGATCAGCTCCCCCGGCGACAGCTCATAGGGACGGCCCTGACGGCGCAGGGCCGCCAGGACATCGAACTCCCAGACCTCCAGCTCGTGCGCGGCGAAGGCGTCCCGTCGGGCCCGGTCGAGGTGTTTGGCCAGCCGGCTGAGCCGGGACAGGCTGCCGAGCGGACTGACGTCGGTACCGGGCAGCTCCCGCGCCCAGGCGGCAAGGATCAGGTCGACCTCGTCCGCCACATCCGCACCCCCTCGATTATCTCGATGTCGAGACTTTATCGCCCTACCCGGCCGCTCGCACAGCCCCCGATCAGGACGGCTCAGAGCCGCACGGAATGGTTCTCCAGCGCCCCGATCCGGGTGGAGGACGCCACCGCAAGCGCGGCCAGCCCGACCATCGCGGTGAGCGGACCGGCGAAGCCCAGCGCGGTGATGCCCTGCGCGAGGGCGAGCGCGAACAGGGTGCCGGCGAGCCCGGCGCCAATGCTGTTCCCGAGTGCCTCCCCGACCTGCAGGGACGAGGTGTTGCGGCCGATCTCCACCGGCTCCGACAGCTGCATCACCGCCAGCGACGTGCTCGCCAACGACAGCCCCATACCGAGCCCGCCGAACACCCAGCCGACCACGGCGACGGCCAGCAGGCGCTGTGGTGCCCAGCCGGCGGCGGCCACGCCGACCAGCCCGATCGTCGTGGAGACGGCACCGGCGATGATGATCTGGTCGCGCCGCAGCCGCAGCCACGGCCGGGACTGCAACCACGCGCCCAGCATCCAGCCGGCGGAACCGGTGGTGAGCACCGCGCCCGACCAGCCGAGGGAGAGTCCCTCCGCCTGCACCAGCATCAGCGGCAGGAACGTCTGTGCGCCGGCGAAGGCCCCCGCGGACAGCGACCGGACCACGACGACGGCGTCCAGCCCGCGTCCGGCCGGCCGAAAGCGCGGCGGCAGCAGCGGCGGGAGGCCCCACCACAACAGCCCTACGCCGAGCGCGGCCCACAACAGGGACAGCAGCGTGATGTGCTGACCGGCGAGCTGCAGCAGCGCGGCGCCCGCGGCGACCAGCACGGCCCAGCCCAGCTGCCGCGGCGCCGCCGGGACGTCGGAGTGCGGCGGCAGGTGGGCCGCGCGCAGGGGCTTGAGGATCAGGGCGCCGGCGACCGCCATCAACGGCAGCACCGACCAGAACACCCAGTGCCAGGAGAAGGTGGTGGACAGCCAGGCGGCGATCGGCGGGCCGACGAAGGACGGCACCATCCACGCCGCCGAGAACCCGGTGAGCATCACCGCGCGCTCCCGCTCGTCGAAGACGCGGGCGACCAGCACCATCACCGCGAGGTTCATGGTGCCTCCGCCGAGTCCCTGGACGAACCGGCCGGCGAGCAGGACGGGCATCGTGGGCGCGGCTCCGCAGACGACCAGGCCGATCGCGAAGACGACGAACCCGACCATCAGCGGCGGTTTGGGGCCGAACCGGTCGCTGAACTGGCCTGCGGCGACGATGGCGAAGGTCTGCGCGATCATGAACGCGGTGAACGCCCAGGCGTAGAGGTTCAGGTCGCCGAGGTCCTCCGCGGCGGCCGGCATCGCGGTGAGCACGGCCATCGCCTCGAACGCGATCGCGACCACGCTCAGCAGGAGGCCGATGGTCAGGCCGCGGCGTGACGGAGGAGCCTCCACGGCGCCGTCCTCGGGCTGCGCCGCGTCGCGCATGTGTCCTCACCTCCGGCCGTTACGATCGCCTCGTAGTCTTTCACGACCCCCGGAGGGCACATGTCAGCGAACGACCCGTCCAGCCCTCGTCCGACGCCCGATCTCGTCCCCACCCAGCCCGATCCGGTCGTCCAGCCCGGCTACGCGGCGTTCCCTGCGCCCGGTGCGCCGATCGGCCAGCCGGCGCCGCCGGTTGGCGTCCCCGGTGAGACGGTCACAGCCCCCGCCGTCGTTGTCCCCGGCGCCGAGCGGGTGGGTCGCGGACTGCTGTTCTCCCTCGGCGGGATCGTGGTCGGGGTGGTGCTCACCGTGATCGTGTGGCGGATGAACTTCGTCGCCTCGATCGCCAAGTTCCAGGTCGTCCTGGAGAACCTGCTGGCGCCCGAGGTGTGGGCGGGCTACGGCAGCGGGGTCGCCATGTACGTGCTCTTCGCCGCACTGGGTACGTTTGGGTTGATCCGTCAGCTCGGCCGCGCGAGGGGAGCCTGAATGACCACCGAGAACCCGCAGACGACCACGATCGTCAAGGAGCGTACCGACGTCCGGCCCGACCTCCGTCCGGAGGAGGGCGACCACGAGCGCTTCTCGCACTACGTGCCCAAGGCGAAGCTCACCGAGGCCATGGTGATGGGCACGCCGGTGATCGCCCTGTGCGGGAAGGTGTGGGTGCCGTCCCGCAACCCCGACCGGTTCCCGGTCTGCCCGGAGTGCAAGGAGATCTGGCAGTCCCTGCGTCCCGGCGAGGGCGGGGAGTGAGCCCGTCTCTCCGGTAACCACGCACGGCCGCGAGCACCCTAGGATGGCCCCGTGGCATCGAAGACACTGATCGTCCTGAGGCACGCGAAGTCGTCGTGGCAGACCGCGGAGGCCGACCTGCGCCGCCCCCTCTCCGAGCGGGGTGAGCGGGACGCCCTGGCCGCCGGAGCGATCCTCGCCGAGTACAGCCTGGACGTCGTGCTGGCCTCCACCGCGACCAGGGTGCAGGAGACCTGGACGAAGGCGGTGGAGGGCGGCGCGCGCTGCCGGGACGTCCGCGTCTCCGAGCTGATCTACCACGCCTGGCCGGGAGAGGTGCTGGCCGAGCTGCACGAGCTGGACGAGAGTGTGCACACCGCCCTCCTGATCGGGCACCAGCCGACACTCGGCGACTTGATCACCTCCCTGGCGAAGCCGTCACCGCTCACCGAGCGGGTGGAGGCGAAGTTCCCCACGTCCGGGCTGGCCGTGCTGACCTACCGGGGTGCCTGGAAGACCCTCGCCGAGGGGAAGGCAACCCTGAAGCGGTTCGAGATCCCCAGGGGCTGAACCCGTGCCGCCCGCACCGTCCGGGCCGCGCCGCGCGCTGCCGCCGGCGCGACAGGGCCGTGGCCGCATGGTGCTGGGAGCGCTCGGCATCGTGCTGAGCTTCATCGCCGGCCTCGTGGCCGGACCGGTGCTGGGGATCGGCCCCGGGCGGCAGGACCTGGCGTCACCGGCGAGCGCTGCGCTCGCACCCACTGCGCTACCGGCGAGCACACCGGGCCGCACGGCGGTGACGACACCGTCCGCGAAGGTGTCCGCGCCTGAGTCCGACTGCAAGGGCGTGCGGGACCGGCGGCGGACGACCGCGGCGCGCGGCAAGCCGTTCGTGGTGTGCGGGATCGCGCTGATCAACAAGGAGCACCGGGTGTCCGCCGCGTACCGGCCGAAGCTGGTGACAGTGGCCGTGAAGGCGTCCGGCGTGCCGGACGTCCGGCTGCAGCCGGTGGCGGCGACCGCGCTCACCCGCCTGTTCCGGGCGGCGGCGAAGGCCGGCTACACGCTGGTCGTGCGCTCGTCCTACCGCTCGTACGCCACCCAGGCGACCTGGTACGCGACCATGGACAAGAACCTCACCGCCCCCGCGGGCGCGAGCGAGCACCAGTCCGGGCTGGCGGTCGACCTGGCCGGAATCCAGGCCGGACGGCTCGTCCGCGGCACCGCGCTGGGCAGCTCCCGGACCGGCGCCTGGCTGCTGAAACATGCCGCTGACTACGGGTTCATCCTGCGCTATCCGACCAACCAGTCGAAGATCACCGGCATCGCCTACGAGCCCTGGCACTTCCGCTACGTCGGCGTGAAGGTCGCCAAGGGCGTCAACGCCACGAAGACGAAGACCCTGGAGCGCTACCTCGAGGAGGGCTGAGGCTCGCCACCCGCGCCTCTACGTCATTCCGGGCTTGACCCGGAATCCCCAGGCCCGAACAGCACGCCGGCGACGGAGATCCCGGCGTTCGCCGGGATGACGATGTGGGCTGAACGGAAAGGGGACGGGTCCCTTTCCGTTCAGTACCGGTACAGGTCGGCCTTGAAGGGGCCCTCGACGGGCACGCCGAGGTAGTCCGCCTGCTCCGGGGTCAGCTCGCTGAGCCGGACGCCGAGGGCGGCGAGGTGCAGCCGGGCGACGTACTCATCCAGCTGCTTGGGCAGCGTGTAGACCCCCACCGGGTAGCTCTCGGGCTTGGTGAACAGCTCGATCTGGGCGAGCACCTGATTGGCGAACGACGTGCTCATCACGAAACTGGGGTGGCCGGTGGCGTTGCCGAGGTTCAGCAGCCGACCCTCGCTGAGGACGATCACCGAGTGGCCGTCGGGGAAGGTCCAGCGGTCCACCTGCGGCTTGATGCCGGTCTTCGACACGCCGTCCAGCGACTCGAGTCCGGCCATGTCGATCTCGTTGTCGAAGTGACCGATGTTGCCGACGATCGCCAGGTGCTTCATCCGCGCCATGTGGTCGGCGGTGATCACCTTCACGCAGCCGGTGGCGGTGATGAAGATGTCGGCGGACGCCACGACGTCGTCGATCGTGGCGACCTGGAAGCCGTCCATCGCGGCCTGCAACGCGCAGATCGGATCGACCTCGGTCACCACGACCCGCGCCCCCTGCCCCGCCAGCGCCTGCGCGCAGCCCTTGCCCACGTCGCCGTACCCGCAGACCACGGCGGTCTTGCCGCCGATCAGCACGTCGGTGGCCCGGTTGATGCCGTCGATCAGCGAGTGCCGGATGCCGTAGCGGTTGTCGAACTTGCTCTTCGTGACCGAGTCGTTGACGTTGATGGCCGGGAACAGCAGCGAGTTGTTGCGGGCCATCTCGTAGAGCCGGTGGACGCCGGTGGTGGTCTCCTCGGTGACGCCGAAGATGCTGTTGGCGATGCTCACCCAGTCCAGCTGCGAGGCGCGCAGGGTGGCCAGCAGCACCCGGTACTCGTGGGAGTCGGCCGCGGACGCCTCCGGCACGCCGTCGGCCTTGGCGAACTCCACGCCCTTGTGCACCAGCAGCGTGGCGTCGCCACCGTCGTCGAGGATCATGTTGGGCCGGGCGTCGCCCCAGTCGAGGATGCTCTGCGTGCACGCCCAGTAGTCCTCCAGGGACTCGCCCTTCCAGGCGAAGACCGGCACGCCCGCCGGCGCCTCCGGGCTGCCGTCCGGACCCACCACGATGGCCGCGGCGGCCTCGTCCTGGGTGGAGAAGATGTTGCAGGACGCCCAGCGCACCTCGGCGCCGAGGGCGACGAGGGTCTCGATCAGCACGGCGGTCTGGACGGTCATGTGCAGCGAGCCGGCGATCCGCGCCCCGCGCAGCGGCCTCGTCTCGCCGTAGCGTTCGCGCAGGGCCATCAGCCCGGGCATCTCGTGCTCGGCGAGCGAGATCTGCTCGCGTCCGAAGGGGGCCAGGTTCAGGTCAGCTACGCGGTAATCCACGAGGGGCAACCCTACTGGCCGCGGTGGGTAGCGTGGGCATCGGGACCCACGGGAAGGAGTCGGATGCCGACGCTGGTGTTCCTGACCGGCGCCCCGGGCAGCGGCAAGTCGACGCTCGCCCGAATGCTGGTGGACGAACGTCCGCTCGCCCTCCTGCTGGACCTCGACACCCTGCGTGGTCAGCTGGGCGGCTGGCGGGACGACCCCACGGCCGCCGGGACCCGGGCGCGGCAACTGGGGCTGACGCTCGCCCGGACGCAGCTGGAGGCCGGCGGTGACGTCGTCGTGCCGCAGTTCGTGCGGCGTCCCCAGCCGGTCGCGCAGTGCCGCGACCTCGCCACCGCGACCGGCAGCAGGTTCGTCCTCGTCGCCCTGGTCAGCAGCCCCGAGGAGGCCGCCGACCGCTTCCGGGCCAGGCTCGGCTCGCCGGACGCCAACCACCGGGACGCGGCCTTCCTGCAGGCAGCCGCCGATGCCGAGCCAGTGGACGTGCTCTACGCCGGCATGCTGACGATGCTGGCCGGCTTCCCCGAGACGCGCTACGTCGAGTCGATCCCCGGCGACATCCGGGGAACCCTGACCGCCCTGCGCGCCACCCTGCCCACCTGAACGGAAAGGGACCCGTCCCCTTTCTGTTCAGTTCTCGGGGTCGGCGGGCCAGCGGTCGGCCGCGGCGAGCATGTTCTCCGGCAGCGGGACGGGGCGTCCGGTCGCGTCGCCGCAGACCAGCACCGTCCGGGTGCGGGTCAGCACCGCCTGGTCGGCGGGATCCTCGATCTGGGCGACGATCGTGACCGAGGTGCGCCCCACCCGGCCGATCGCCGACCGCACCCGGTACGGCGCGACCCGGTGCGCGATCTGGCCGAGGTAGTCGACGTCCTGGCGGGCCACCATCCACAGCAGCCCCTGTTCGGCCGCGGCCTGCATCCGGGTGGCGCCGCCGTCGTCGGGGTTCATCCTGATCCGCGCCTCGGCGACGAAGTCGAACACGCGGACGTTGTTCACGTGGCCGTAGGGGTCGAGGTCCGACCACCGCACCACGACGTCGTAGGCGTGCGCCCGCTCGCCCACCCGCCACCGGCCCAGCGAGGGCGGCACCGGCACCTCGCCCGACTGGGCGGCGAACCAGGTCCGCTCCGCCGTGGTCATCCGCCGCGGCCGGCCCGCGGCGTAGTCGAACAGGCACAGCACCGAGCGGGCGCGGGCGAGCTCGCGTCCGTCCTGGACGACCGAGTAGCCGAGCGTGAACCGCGCGGCGCCGACCGGGCCGACGCTCAGGTGCACCTCGACCGGATCGATGCCGAACACCACGGGGCCGAGGTATTCCACCTGGTGGGAGACCACCATCGTCGACGTGCCGAGCAGGCGCGCGTTGGGGCCGGACAGCAGCCACTCGACCCGGGCTTCCTGCAGGTAGTCGGCGACGACGGCGTTGTTGACGTGCCCCTGGGCGTCCAGGTCGACCCAGCGCAGCGGGACGCGGCTGACGAAGCTCACTCGGCGTCGGCCGGATCGGCCTCGTACAGCGACTCCACGATGTCGGCGTAGCGGTCGGTGACGACCTTGCGGCGGATCTTCATGTTCGGGGTGACCCCGCCGTCGTCCACGCTGAGCTCGGCCGGCAGGATCGCGAACTGCTTCACGGTCTCCCAGCGCTCCAGCTTGGCGTTCGCCGAGTTCATGAACCGCTCGATCGTGCGCCGCAGCTCCGGCGACTGGGTGATCTCCGCGTACTCCCGATCGGCCATGTTGTGCCGCGCAGCCCACTTGGCGAGGTTGTCCCGGTCCATGGTCAGCAGGGCGGAGATGTACTTGCGCCCGTCGCCGACCGCCACCACCTGCGACACGTACGGGACGGTCGCCGCGATCACGCCCTCGACCTTCGCCGGCGCGACGTACTTGCCGCCGGAGGTCTTCATCAAGTCCTTCTTGCGATCGGTGATGGTGAGGAAGCCGTCCGCGTCCAGCTTGCCGATGTCGCCGGAGTGGAACCACCCGTCGACCAGCACCTCGGCGGTGCGCTCGGGGTCGTTGTGGTACCCGCGCATGACCGCCGGACCCTTGATCAGGATCTCCCCGTCCGCCGCGATCTTCAGCTCGGTGCCGGGAAGGGCCGGCCCGACCGTCCCGAACCGGACGGGCAGGGGCAGGTTCACGCACGTCACCGCACCGGTCTCGGTGAGCCCGTAGCCCTCGGCGATGACCAGGCCGGCGGAGTAGAACCAGGCCTGCACCTGCGCGCTCAGCTTGGCCGAGCCCGAGACGAAGAAGTCGATGTTGCCGCCCACCCGGTCCTTCAGCTTGCTGAACACCAGGTGGTCGGCGACCGTGTACGCCAGCCGCATGGCCGGCGGCAGCGGCTTGTCGGCGATCCGGTACTCCCGGGACGCACGGCCCACCGCGAACGCCCACCGCGCGATCTTGCCCTTCAACCCGCCCTGCGGCGAGGCCAACATCACGGCGGCGCGCACCTTCTCGAAGATCCGCGGGGCCCCGCACATGAAGTTGGGGTGAACCTCGCCCAGACCGCTGACGATGTGGTCGATCCGCCCGTCCACCGCGGTGCTGAACCCGATGCCGAGCTGAATGGTGAGCAGGTCCTTGCCGAACACGTGGGACAGGGGCAGCCAGAGGTACTGCAGCGCGCTCGGGTCGATGATCTCCAGTTCGCGCAGGACGACGGCCTGGTACACCCAGCAGCGGTGGGTGAGCTCCACGCCCTTGGGCAGTCCGGTGGTGCCGGAGGTGTAGATCAGGGTCGCCAGGTCGTCGAGCTGCGCGGACGCGATCGCGCGGTCCACCACACCGGGGTCGGACGCCAGCAGCGCGCGACCCCGTTCGGCCAGCTGCGCCAACGAGAGCACGCGCTCGCCGTCGCCCTCGCCGTCGAACAGGATGATGTTGCGCACCTGCCGCTCGGCCTCGCCGGAGGAGTCGAGCTTGGCCAACTGTTCGTCGTTCTCCACCACCAGATAGACCGAGCCGGAATCGGTGACGATGTGGGCGAAGTCCTTGCCCTGCGTGTTCGGGTAGATCGTCGTGGTGGCCCCGGCCGCGCAGTTGATGGCGTAGTCGATCAGGATCCACTCGATCCGGGTGCCCGACGAGATCGCCACCCGCTCCTCGGGCTGCAGGCCCAGGGCGAGCAGGCCGGCGGCGAGTTCGTCCACCCGCCGGCGGGTCTCCGTCCAGTCGATCGACACCCAGTCGTCCTGGGCGTCGGGATAGCGGAAGGCCTCCTTGGCCGGGGTCTGCTCGACTCGCCAGCGGAACAGCGCGCCCGCGGAGGGCGGCGCTGCGGCGATCAGGGCGTCGACGTCGATGTTCGCTGCTCCCATGTCCCTCACATCCACCGTTGGCCGTTCTCGCAGTCTAGGGGTCCAGCGGCCCGCCATGCCCTAGCATCGACCGTACCGGTGGCGTTTCTACTCACCCGTGCGCCGGTTCGTCGCCGGTCTGGCTGCACAGGATCGACACGCGCCGGCAGAGTTGTTGAATCGTCAACTTTTTTGTTACGATCGGCGGGTGACCGCCGCACACGAACCCCGCTGGCTGACTGCGGAGCAGCAGCGCATCTGGCGCGCCTACCTGAACGGTGTGGCGCACGTCTTCGACCGGTTGGAGGCCGAGCTGCGCCCCTTCGGGCTCGACTTGGGTGAGTACGAGATCCTCGTGCACCTCTCGGAGTCGGAGCGGCACGCCCTGCGCATGTCCGACCTCGCCGAGCGGGTGCGGCAGTCGCGGTCGCGGCTCACCCACACCATCTCACGGATGGAGGCGAAGGGCCTGGTCAAGCGGACGGACTGCCCGTCCGACCGGCGCGGCGTGATCGCCGTGCTCACGCCGGAGGGGTACCAGCTGCTGGTGGACGCCGCGCCCCACCACGTCGAATCGGTACGCGCCGCCCTGGTCGACCGGGTCGACGCGTCCGACTTCGAGGCGCTCGGCCGGGTGATGCAGGCGGTCGCCGGCCCGTCCGACTGACACCGGGTCCGCCGGGGCTGGCATACACTGGTCGCCGCTCCACTCCACATCGAGGATTGATCGCCATGCCCGAATTCGTGTTCACCATGCACAACGTCCGCAAGAAGCTGGGCGAGAAGCTGGTGCTGGACAACGTCACCCTCTCGTTCTTCGAGGGCGCCAAGATCGGCGTCGTCGGGCCGAACGGCGCGGGCAAGTCGACCATGCTCAAGCTGATGGCCGGGATGCTGCGGGCCGACAACGGCGACGCCATGCTGGCCAAGGACAAGACCGTCGGCATCCTGCTGCAGGAGCCCCCGCTCACCGAGGGCAAGACGGTGCTGGAGAACATCTACGAAGGCGTCGCCGAGACCAAGGGCATGCTCGACCGGTTCAACGAGATCTCGGTCGCCATGGGCGAACCGGACGCCGACTTCGACGCACTCCTCGCCGAGATGGGCGAGCTGCAGACCGAGCTCGACCACCGCAACGCCTGGGACCTCGACTCCCAGCTCGAGCAGGCGATGGACGCGCTGCAATGCCCGCCGGCGGACGTGATCGTCGACATCCTCTCCGGTGGCGAACGGCGCCGGGTGGCGCTGTGCAAGCTGCTGCTGCAGCAGCCCGACCTGTTGTTGCTCGACGAGCCCACCAACCACCTGGACGCCGAGAGCGTGAACTGGCTGGAGGGCCACCTGAAGTCGTACCCGGGCGCGGTGCTGGCCGTCACCCACGACCGATACTTCCTGGACAACGTCGCGGAGTGGATCTGCGAGATCGACCGCGGCCAGCTGCACCCCTACGAGGGCAACTACTCCACCTACCTGGAGACCAAGCGCTCCCGGCTGCAGATCGAGGGCAAGAAGGACGCCAAGCGCGCCCGGATCCTGGAGAAGGAGCTGGAGTGGGTGCGCGCCAACCCCAAGGCGCGGCAGGCCAAGAACAAGGCCCGGCTCGCCCGCTACGAGGAGCTCGCCGCCGAGGCCGAGCGCAACCGCCAGGTCGACCTCGCCGAGATCAACATCCCGCCGGGCCCGCGCCTCGGTTCGGACGTGCTCCAGGCGACCAACCTGACCAAGGGCTTCGGTGACCGGCTGCTGATCGAGAACCTCAGCTTCACGCTCCCCCGCGCCGGCATCGTCGGCATCATCGGCCCCAACGGCGTGGGCAAGACCACCCTGTTCAAGATGATCGTCGGCGAGGAGCAGCCCGACTCGGGCTCGCTCAAGGTCGGCGGCACGGTCACGTTCTCCTACGTCGACCAGAGCCGCTCCGGCATCGACCCGGCCAAGAACGTCTGGGAGGTCGTCTCCGACGGCCTCGACCACATCAAAGTCGCCAGCTTCGAGATGCCGTCGCGCGCCTACGTCGCGTCCTTCGGGTTCAAGGGTCCCGACCAGCAGAAGCTCGCCGGAGTGCTCTCCGGCGGCGAGCGGAACCGGCTGAACCTGGCCCTCACCCTCAAGCAGGGCGGCAACGTGCTGCTGCTCGACGAGCCCACCAACGACCTCGACGTGGAGACCCTGCAGTCGCTCGAGGACGCGCTGCTCGAGTTCCCCGGCTGCGCCGTGGTGATCTCGCACGACCGCTGGTTCCTCGACCGGGTGGCCACGCACATCCTCGCCTGGGAAGGCACGGACGAGGACGACGCCGTCTGGTTCTGGTACGAGGGCAACTTCGCCGACTACGAGGAGAACAAGGTCGCCCGGCTCGGCGTCGACCTCGCCCGGCCGCACCGCACCGCCCACCGAAGGCTCACCCGCGACTGAGCGGGAGTTCCCGGCCCGGCCACAGGGTTCCCGCGCGGGAGGTTTGGCCCTTCGTGACGGCCGGCTCGTTCCTCGCCGGCCTCCTCAGGGAGCGGTTTCTGAAACCGGCCTCACCGCGTAACCGCTGGTCGAGACCTCAGCTCGTCTCGACAAGCTCGACGAACGGCTGGCTGCGCTCCTCAGGCGACCTCGGTGGTGGCGGACTCATCGCTTCGGCCTGCTCCTCCGTTGCGACCATGAGCTCGGCGAGGTTCACCTCCTGCTCCTCCGGGGCGGCGCGGTTCGTCTTGCGGAACACCGACGTGCCCCTGGTGAGGTCGTGTCCGACCGACTGCGCCTCGAGCTTCAGGCGCTCCTGACGCACACCCTGCGGGTCGGTCCAGCTCTCGGTGCGCAGGCGTCCCACGGCGATCACCGGGTCGCCCTTGCTGATGCTGGACTTCACGTTCAGTGCCAGCGCCTTGCTGCACACCACCCCCATCCAGGTGGTCTCGTCATCGCTCCACTGGCCCGCTCGCCAGAGCCTCGGCGTGCACGCCAGCCGGAAGCTCGCGTAGGTCGCTCCCTCCCGGTACTCCTTGAGCGTGACCTCGCTGCCGACATTTCCGGTGACCCAGACTGCTGCATCCATTCCTGTTCCTCCTGCCGTCCTCACCAGGAACTATCGGCAACCGACCCGCGAACGCGTCACCGACTTCTTCGCCCTGTGGACAACCGCGGGGCTGTGGACAACCGTCCGGACGGGGCGACGCGCTACGGCGCCGGGTGCTCGCTGAAGAACGTCCAGATCGTGGCCGTCGCCGACAACGCGTCCGAGGGCGGGTCGGCGCCTGGGAACCCCTTGGCGACCGCACCGGGCCACTGGTGCCCCGCGCCCGCGACGACCAGCAACTCCACCGACCGTCCGGCGGCGCAGGACGCGACCGAGGCGGTGACCGCACCGCGCGTCGACGTCCGGGCCTCTCCGCACGAGTCACGGGTGCGCCAACCGGCCACGACGTCCTCGACCGCCGGGCCGGCGATCTGCGCGACGCCTTCGCCACGGGAGCCGTCCATCCGGACACGGGTGTCCGCGTCACCGTGGATGTGCAGCAGGGAGGCCGGCGCCCCACGCGAGCAGTCCACGAGCTGGTTGCCGGCCACCGGAGCCACGGCGGCGAAGATGTCGGTCTCGCAGGCGAGGCGGTAGGCCATGATCGCGCCGTTCGACATGCCGGTGGCGTAGACCCGCTTCGCATCGACCGGCGCGAGGTCGCCGATGCGGGCCACCACCGCCGCGAGGAAGGCGACGTCGTCGACATCGTCGCGGGCCGGTGCTCCGCAGCAGCCGCCACCCGCGTTCCACGCGCGATCGATCCCGTCCGGGTAGGCCACCAGGAACCCGGCGGCATCCGCCTGTTCGTCCCAGCCGTAGGCCGCCTCGGCCTGGGCGCCGGTACCGAAGCCGCCGTGCAGCACGACCACCAGCGGATACCCGGTCGCGGCCGGTCCGGACGGCGGACGATGAACGGCGAAGATCCGCTCGCGGCCTGCTGACTGGATGCTCTCGTGCGAGGTCCCGGCGGGAAGTCCGCGGGCTGGAGACGGGCCGGGCACCGGGACGTCCGCCGGTCCGCAGCCACTCCACACCAGAGCGGCGAGCAGCAGGGCGATCCCATTCATCGCGTAGTTCAACGTGCTACGTAGAGGCCGCCGCTGCCGCACGTTCCCTCGCCCTCCGGTACCGGTCCAGCTCGGCCTGCACGGGCTCGAACACCTCTTCGGCCACCACGGCGGACACGGCCTCGTCCAGGCTGCGCCGGGCGGTCCGGGCGTGCGCGTTCGCACCGATCTCCACCAACACCCGGCCCAGGACGGCGAGCAGCACCCCACCGAGCACGCCGCCGACCAGCAGCCAGGTGCCGGCCGGAACGCCGTACCACAGCACGGGCGGCAGCTGCGGCAGACCCATGGCCAGCAGCAGCGGATTGGCGAACAACCAGGCCGCGCCCGCTACCACCGCGATGATCAACAGCCATTGCAGCACCCCGAACAGGCCCCACCACCACGTGCCGCGGCGTACGGCCAGATCCGTCCCGGCGATCGCCGTGTCCAGCCGGTCCAGCAGCAGCGCTTCGCGGCCACCGGCCGCTGTCCGCACCGCCTGCGCCCAGCCCCTGGGCAGCCCGGCCACGGCTTCGTCCGTGAACTCGCGGAGTCCCTGGTCGGCCCGTGCCCGCTGGACGGACGTCGCGCGGGGCAGCGAGGTCCGGTTCACCTCGGTCGGACGATGTTCCCCGGCCGTGAGGTCGAGGCGCAGCTTCTTCAGCGGGTCGGGACGCAGCCGCGCCAGCCAGCTGACGAACGGCCAGCCCGTGGCGGCCGAACCCCGCCGGCGCCATGCCGTGCGGACACCATCCACCACGACGCCGACACCGGCCGCGTCCCCGAGGGCGCCCACCACCCGGCAGCGGAGGGCGGCGTCCAGCACCGGGACGGGGGCCGGTCCCAGGTCGGCGACCAGTCCGGCCGCGGTGACGGACACGTCCGCCGACAGACGGCGAGCCATCGCCTGCTTGGCGGCCACCGTCCGGGCCAGCGCCTCGCGCAACTCCCGTACGCCGGTGCCGCGCAGCGCCGAGGTGGCCATGATCGGTGTCGTGCGCAGGCCCTCGGCGTCGAGCAGCCGGCGCAGATCACCGAGGCAGCGGTCGAGCTCCTCCGGGGCGAGCCGATCCGCCTGGTTGAGCACGACCATCATCACGTCCGCGTAGGGGGCGAGGTGCTTCAGGTAGCCGTCGTGCAGCGCGGCGTCCGCGTACTTCTGGGGGTCGACCACCCAGATCAGGGCGTCGACGAGTCCGACCAGCCGGTCGACGGCCAGCCGGTGATCCACCTCGGTGGAGTCGTGGTCCGGCAGGTCGAGCAGCACGAGGTCGGAGAACGCGTTCGGGCCGGACGGGACCAGGTGCCGGCGGGTGATGTCCAGCCAGTCCAGCAACTCGTGCGGCAGCCCGCTGCCCCAGCTCACCGCCATCGGCTTCGCCGTGGTGGGACGTCGCACGGCGACCCGGGCGAGCTCCGTCCCGGTGACCGCGTTGAACAGGCTGGACTTGCCCGAGCCCGTCGCGCCGGCCAGAGCGATCACCGTGTAGCTGCCGCTGAAGGCGACCCGTTCGCCCGCGCGCTCCACGACGGCCCTGGCCCGATCGAGTGCGTCAGCGTCCGCGCGGCCGTCGGCGGCCTCGACGGCCTCGCCGAGCGCGCGCACGCGGGCGGCGAGCGTGTCCTCTCCGGCGGTCACTGCTCGTCCTCCGGGTCGAGGAGCTCGCCCTCGACGACCTCGTCGGGGGGAATGGTCGGTGCGGGGAGCTCGGCGGCCCCTCGTGACGGTCGCAGAGCGACCTCCTCAGGGAGCGGTTGGGGGGATAGCGCCGCGACCTCCTCAGGGAGCGAGAGATGGGGAGGGAACAGCGAGGACGAGAGCCGCGAGTCCTCGGCACGGGCGCGGTCGACGTCCTCCGCGGCCGCCAGCAGGTCGCCGGCCTGCTCGGGGCGGGCGTCCACGGCGTCCAGCACGGCGAGGTAGCGGCTCAGCTCCGTGGCGAGAAGCGCCTGCACGCGGTCGTCGAGGTCGGACTTGGCGCGCTTGGCGAGGCGGCGGACGGCGTCCTCGCCGAAGACGGCCTCCAGCACCCGCTGGGCGAGCACGGCGGTGCCGCCCGCGACACCGATCTCGGCGCCGATCAGGCCGCCGGTCTGGCTGAACACCAGGATCATCAGCGCGACGCCGACGCCGTTGACACCCAGCGCCCAGAACCGCGCGGCGGACTTCTTGCCGGCGCCCTCGCGGGACACGAGGTCCAGCACGTCGCCCTGCCAGTCGCGGATGGCCCTCGCCGCGGCGGCCGGGTAGTCGCGCGAGGCCCGGCCGAGGTCGTCGGTGTCCGTGGTGGCCAGCACCTGGCGTCCGGCCGGATGGGCCTGCCAGGCCGATTCGACCCGGCGCGCGGCGGCCTCGCCCTCCTCGCGGATCAGCACCTCCAGGCCAGACTCGACGGCCATCTTGACGTCAAGCGCCTGCCGCGGCTCGCCGCGCACGGTGGCGACCAGCCGGTCGCGCAGCCAGCCGATCTTCTGCTCCACCGCGCGGAAGAACTCCCCGGTGCCCACGAAGTCGTGCCAGCGGGCGAGCACCTCACCGCGCAGCAGCGTCCCGTCCGCGGTCTGCACGCCGATGCTGCGCACCGCCTCCGCGAAGGACTTCTCGGCGTCGCCCCGCAGCGTCTCCAGGCCCACCACCTGCTCCTCGATGGCTGCGGCGACCACCGGTGCGTCCGCGACCAGCGCACCGATCGCGCCGGCGAGTGTCTGCAGGACGACCTCGTTGCGACTGACCGCGTCGGCGGCCAGGCCGCTCAGCCAGTCGCGGATCGGCGCCACGGCGGCGTCCGGCAGCAGCCCGGCGGCGTCGACCTCGGTCTCGGGGACGGCGAACAGCGGCGAGCGGCCCAACCCGCGCTGGCCCATCATCTGGCCGAGGTGGGCGGGCACCTCGTCCATCGCGGCCGGCGGCACCCGGTCCAGGACCACGGCGACCACGGCGCGACGGTCGGCGGCGGAACGGAGGTAGTCCCACGGCACGGCGTCGGCGTAGCGGGCCGCGGTGGTCACGAACAGCCACAGGTCGGCGGCGGCGAGCAGCTGCGCGGCCAGCGCCCGGTTCTCGGCCACGACGGAGTCGACATCGGGCGCGTCCAGGATGGCCAGCCCCTTCGGCAACGTCGGCTCGGCGACGACCTGGAGCGTCCTCGCATCGGACGCGCCGCCGCGGCTGCGCGCGAGCCCCGGCAGGATCGCATCGGACGCGAACCATCCCGAGTCCTCGGGGTGGTGCACCAGCACCGGCGAGCGGGTAGTCGGCCGGATCACCCCCGGCGCGGACACCTCCCGCCCTAGCAGTGAGTTCACCAGCGTGGACTTCCCGGCACCCGTCGAGCCGCCGATCACGGCCAGCAGCGGCGCGTCCAGGCGGCCGAGGCGGGGCAGCACGTAGTCGTCGAGCTGCGCCACGGCCGCTCGCGATCGCTGCAGGACGGCGGCCGAGCCGGGCAGGTCGAGCGGCAGCCGGACGTCGGCCAGCAGGTCGCGAAACCGGGTGAGGGATGCGGTCAGGAGCTCAGCGCTCATGGCCCCCTCCTACCCCTTCGGTGGACCCCAGGACGGGTCGACGGCCGAATACCGAGGCGATCCTATCGGCGGCTGGCCGGGTGGCGCTGGCCAGCTGCCCGCGATTCCCGAAGGTCCCGGCCAGGAGGGCGGCTCGAATGCTGTCGGCTTCGGGCGCCGCAGCCGTGGCAGACTCAGCCGGAGCCCGCGCGGGTCGTCGATCGCGACCCCGCGAAGGGCCCTCGTCTGTTCCACGAGGTAGCGAGCCCGACGGGTGGCGGTCTCGTCGTAGATGCCGCGCACCTGGCCGTCCCGCAGGTACGCCAGCTCGGTGAGCAGCCGTTCCAGCCGCACGGTCGCGGCGAAGACGGTCCAGCCGCGGGTCGCGGCCACCATCACCGCCCACCAGCGCAGTCGCTGCCGGGAGAAGACCTCCGGGTCCGAGGCCGGCAGCCAGCCCAGCTGCGCGTAGTCGCCGAGCCGGGTGGCCAGGACGCGGCGCTGCATGAGGACCTGCCGGACGACGTAGACGACGGCGGAGATCACCAGCGGCACCGCGACCAGCCAGTAGATGAACAGCTGCCCCTGCTCGCTGTTCAGCGTCGCCTGGGAGTTGAACACCATGTGCAGCAGGGCGGCGCCGCCATAGCCGGCGAGCGGCGCCAGCACGCGGACCACCTTGCTGCGGGTGCGCAGCGCCACGGCCACCCCGATGCCGGTCAGCATCGTGAACAGCGGGTGCCCGAACGACGTCCAGAAGCCGCGCAGCCAGACCAGCTGGTTCACGGCGGCGTCCGCGTCCCCGACCCCGATGTTCTCGGACGAGTACACGATCGCGCGCGAGTAGTAGATGATGTTCTCGGTGAAGGCGAACCCCACCGCGGACAGCCCGGCGAGCACGATCAGCGACACCTTCGACGTCAGCCGGTAGCGGGCGAGGATCGCGATCAGGAACAGCACGGACGCCTTCGCCGCCTCCTCCACGAACGGCGCGACGAAGATCGCCGCCCGCGCGCTCGTCGCCGGGTCGCCGTTGCCGGCCACAGCCAGCTGCTGGGCGGCCCAGGTGTTCACGTGGACGGAAAGGAAGGTGGCCACCGCGGCCCCCCATCCCAGGACGAGGTACCAGACCACCAGGCGCTGGGGACGATACCGGTCGGCCCAGACGAACACCACCGTCCAGAACACCAGGGTGGGCAGCGCCAGCCAGAAGCCGGTGCGGATCGCGGCGGGGTTGATGCCCGGAATGACGCCCCCGGTCACCGGGGTGTCCGCGGTGAGCATCAGGTACTGCGACACCAGCGCGACCACGAAGACCGCGCTGAGCGCGACGACGGCCCACGTCCACCAGGACCGCAGCAGCCGTTTCGGCAGCGGCTCCGACCGGTCCTCCGGCAGCGGGAGGTCGTTGCGCCGCCGCGCGAGCTCGGCCACCGGATCGGTCATGACCGCAAGAGTACAAGCGCCGTCCCGGCGCCCCTCCCCCCGTCACACCGAAGGTTCCCCACCCGTCATCCCGGCGAACGCCGGGACCCCCGCACCACACCGACGACCTCACCACAGAGATCCCGGGTCAAGCCCGGGATGACGTATTCCGACCAAACTGTACGGTTTGGTTTGACTCGAATCAGACTGAACCGTACAGTCTGATTCGTGCCTACAGCAGCGGCCAGACGCAAGGCGGAGAAGCGCGAGCAGATCACCTCGGCCGCGCGCAAGCTGTTCCTCGCCCAGGGGTTCGCCGGCACCTCCATGGACGCCGTCACCGCCGAGGCCGGCGTGAGCAAGCAGACGCTGTACGCCTACTTCCCCGGCAAGATCGACCTGCTCGCCGCCGTGCTCTACGAAGGCATGAGCCAGCTCGTGCTGCATCCGCCCGAGCACGACTTCCGCACGCTCGACGACCTGCGAGAGACCCTGGTCGAGTTCTCCGCACGCCTCACCGGCAGCCTGCTCCAGCCCGACACGATCGCCCTGGTGCGGCTGGTGCTGGGCGAGGTGTTCCGGGTGGCGGAGCTGCGCCAGGCGTTCCGCGAGGCGCTGCCCGGCCAGGTCCTGGCCCAGACCCAGGAACTGCTCAGACAGGCGGACGCCCGGGGCCTGCTGTCCATTCCCGACCCGGAACTCGCGTCGCGGATGTTCGTCGGACCCGTGATGACCTACGTCGCCCTGGACGGGTTCCTCAGCGCCGATCCCGCTCCCCCGCCGGAACGGGTGGAGCTGGCCCAGCTCGTCGATGCGTTCCTCACCAGCGTGGACGGGCTCTGATGCTCCGCGTCCGCCACGTCGCCGTCGCCGCGGCCCTCGCCGTCCTCGCCGGCTGCGCCACCCCGTCCGGACTGGTGGTGGCCGGAACCGTGGACGACACCCTCAGCACGGTGGTGGTGCCGGCTCTCGCCGTGCCGGCGGTCGACCTCGACGCAGGCTTCACCGACAGCACCGGGGACTACGACCCGGTCACCGGGCGGACCGGCGACCGGACAAGCTCCGCGGGTACGACCTACGGCGTCGGCACGACCGTGCGGATCGCGAGCGTTGCGGTGGCCGAGGGCGACACCGTCCACACCGGCCAGACCCTCGCGACGGTCGACACCGCCGCCCTGAAGGCACAGCTCGCGGTGACCAAGGCCGACGCCGCGGAGGCCGCCGCGAACGTCGATGTCCTCGCCAGCGGCATCGAGGAGACCTACGACAAGCAGGCCGACGTCAAGGACGCCAAGCGCAAGGTCCGGGACGCGATCGACAAGCTCCACGACGCGAAGGGCAAGCTGCTCACGGCGAGGAAGACCATCCGGCAGGCGCTGCCGAAGCTGAAGGCCGCGCTCGCCCAGGTCAGGACGATGATCGCGAACTACCCGCCCGTGCCCCCGCCCGGCTACCCCACCCTCGACGAGTTGCGGGCGCAGGAGCGGAAGCTGGCCGCGCAGGTGGCCCAGCTGACCGCGGGACTGAAGAAGATCAACGCGACCCTGCCCAAACTGAACACCGGCCTGTCGAAGGCCAAGAAGGGCCTGAAGAAGCTCGAGGACGCCGAGGCGACCATCACGGACGCGCGAGGCACGCTGCGCGACCTCAAGGAGCTGGCCGAACTGAGGGCCGAGGCCATGAAGGTGCCGATCGACGCGGTCCGGGCGCAGGTGTCCCTGGCCACGCTCACGTCCCCGGTCGACGGGGTGGTCGTCCGGGTGGCCGCCGTGGGCGACCAACTCGCTCCGGGAGCCACCGCCGCGGAGGTCCGCGAGTCGGGTCCCCGCACGGTCACGGCGTGGCTGTCGCCGGCCCAGCTCGACCGGGTGTGCGAGGGCGACCCGGCACGCGTCGCCGGCGACTGGACGGGCGCAGTGGTGCCGGCGACCCTGACCCGGATCGGCACCAGGGCGGACTACCCGCCGACGAGCGTGCCCACCGACGAGGTCCACCTCACCCGCGCGGTCGAGGTGGAGTTCACCGCCACCGGAGAGCTCCCCGCGGGAGCACCGGTGGAGATCACCATCCAGGGCTGCCGCGAGGCAGCGGACGCTAACCAGCCGAACAGGTGAGAACGATGGCAGAACACAAGCGGAAGCACCCTCCGGTCCCGGTGATCGTGGCCGTCCTGCTGCTGCTGATCGGCGGCGGCATCTGGTGGTGGTGGAGTTCGACCCAACCGAGCTCCGCCGCGTCGGCGACGGCGCTGACCGGGACGGTCGAGTCCAACCAGTACCAGATCTCCCCCGCGATCGCCGGCCGGATCACCGACGTCGCGGTCGCCGAGGGCGACCAGGTCACCAAGGGCCAGGAGCTCGTCCGGCTCGACCAGTCGGCGATCCGGCTGCAGCTGGAGCAGGCCACGCAGGGCGTCGAGGCGGCCAAGGCCGCCGTCCGCAACGCGAAGGACGACGACGACGCGACGAAGGCGGACGTGGCCGCGGCCAAGGCGCGGCAGAAGCAGGCCGAGGCGGCGGTGAAGCTGGCCCGGGTGCAGCTCGGCTACACCGTGGTCACCGCGCCGCGCGACGGTACGGTCGTGTCGGTCACCAGCAACGCCGGCCAGAACGCGGCCCCGGGCAAGACCCTGCTGACCATCACCGACCCGGCCGACCTGTTCGTCCGCGTGTTCGTGGCGGAGCCGGAGATCGGGAACGTGACGGTCGGGCAGTCGGTCAGGCTCACCACCGATTCGGGGGCGGCATACGACGGCACGGTCAGCTACATCGCCAGCGAGTCGGAGTTCACGCCCAACAACGTGCAGACCAAGGACCAGCGGGTGAAGCTGGTCTACGAGGTGCGGGTCACGGTCGGCAACCCCTCGGGCTCCGGGCAGGCGGGCACCCTGAAGGCCGGCATGCCGGTGGACGCCACCCTGGGCTGAGCCATGACGTCCTCACCCACCGGGGCTCCCCCGGCCATCCGCGCCAGCGGTCTGCGCCGCACGTTCGGCGACACCGTGGCCGTGGAGTCGCTCGACCTCGACATCGGCACCGGCAGCGTGTTCGGGCTGCTCGGTCCGGACGGGGCCGGCAAGTCCACGCTGATCCGGATGCTCGCCACGGTGCTCACCCCGGACGCCGGGGACGCGACCGTGTTCGGACGCTCGGTGGTGCGCGAGCGCGATGCGGTGACGCCCCGGATCGGCTACATGTCCCAGCGGTTCTCGATGTATCCCGATCTGTCGGTCGCGGAGAACCTGGACTTCTTCGCCACCATCCGCGGCGTGGGCCGCGCCGACCGGCGGACGCGCGCGAAGGCTCTGCTGGAGGGCATGGGGCTGGACGAGTTCACCACGCGCCAGGCGCAGTTCCTCTCCGGCGGCATGAAGCAGAAGCTGATGCTCGCCACCACGCTCATGCACGAGCCCGACCTGCTGCTGCTCGACGAGCCGACCACCGGCGTCGACCCGGTGTCCCGACGCGAGTTCTGGCGGATCCTGGCCGGGCTGCACCGGGACGGCAGGACGGTGCTGGTCGCCACCCCCTACATGGACGAGGCGGAGCAGTGCACCGACATCGCCTTCCTCGACCGCGGCCGGATCCGGCAGGCCGGGACGCCCGACGAGATCAAGTCTCTGGTTCCCGGCCGGCTGCTGGAGATCTCCACCGCCCAGCCGAGGGCGGCCCTGCCGGTCCTTGCCGGGACGCCGGGCGTGCAGTCGGTGCACCTGCTCGGCGATGTCGTCCGGGTCCTCTGGGACGCCCCGGGTGAGCCGGAACCGGCACTCGTCGCCGCGCTGTCCGCGGCCGGCATGCCCGACGCCGCCGCTCGGGAGACCGCTCCCGACATGGAGACGGTCTTCGCCTACCTGGCCGAACCCCAACCGTCATCCGGGCTTGACCCTCGTCATCCCGGGCTTGATCCTCGTCATCCCGGGCCTGATCCGGGATCCCCCGACGGAGTGGCCTCATGAGGGCCTCACTCATCCGCATCGGCGCGATCATCCGCAAGGAGTTCCGGCACCTCGGCCGCGACCCGCGGATGCTGCTCGCCGTGGTGATCACGCCGGTGATCCAGCTGCTGCTGTTCGCGTACGCGATCAGCTTCGACGTGGAGAACGTGCCGACGATCGTGATCGACCTCGACCAGACGCAGGCCAGCCGCACGTACGTGGAGAAGTACGAGGCGTCCCCGTTCTTCGAGGTGGTCGCGACCGGCACCACGCTGGCGGAGATCGACCAGGCCTTCGACGCCAACAGCGCGCGGGTCGCCGTCGTGGTGCCGTCGGGGTTCGCGCGCTCCCTCGCCCGGGGTGAGCAGGCGCAGATCGCGGTGCTGGTCGACGGCAGCGAGCCGAACGCCGCGAAGGTGTCCCAGGCGTACTCCGTGGCACTGAACCAGATCTACTCCCAGCAGCTCACCATGGAGTGGGCGCAGTCCCAGGGCCTGGACCTCAGCAGCATTGGCAGCCTCGAGCCGCGGGTGCGGACCTGGTACAACCCCGAGCGCCGCTCGTCCGACTTCCTGATCCCCGGGCTGATGATCGTGATCATCGCCATCGTGACCGTCCAGCAGACGGCGGTCACGCTCGTCCGGGAGCGCGACCTGGGCACGCAGGAACAGCTCGAGGTGAGTCCCATGCGCCGGATCGAGCTGATGGTCGGCAAGCTCCTGCCCTGGACGCTGATCGCCTTCCTCGACGTCGCGCTGATCACCGGACTGGGCCGGACGATCTTCGACGTGCCGCTGCGCGGGGACTTCTGGACGCTCGCGGTCGGCGCGGCCCTGTTCGTGTTCGCGTCCCTCGGCATGGGGCTGCTGATCTCGGCCGTGGCGCCGTCCCTGGACACCGCGAACATCCTGGCGATGCTGGTCGCGTTCCTGCCGTCCTTCCTGTTGTCCGGCTTCGCGTTCGCCCTCGACCAGATCCCGACCTGGCTGGAGTGGATCAGCTACGCCTTCCCCGCCCGGTTCATGGTGACGATCTCCCGCGGGGTGTTCCTGAAGGGAGCCGGCTTCACCGAGCTGTGGCCGGAGCTGGTCTCGCTCGCGGTCTACGCGCTGGTGATGCTGGTGGTCTCCTCGGTGCTGTACGGACGGAGGGCCGCACGATGAGCCTGCGTCGCGTCCGGCTGCTGGTGTGGAAGGAGTTCACCCAGCTGCGCCGGGACCCCCTGCTGATCCGGCTGCTGCTGCTGATGCCGGTGCTGCAGCTGATCATGTTCGGCTACGTGGTGGCCGTGGACGTCCGCCACCTGACCACCGCCGTCGTCGACCTCGACCGGACGGCGACCTCGCGCAAGCTCGAGGCGGCCTTCACCGGTTCGGAGTACTTCACGATCACCCAGCGCCCGGCGACCGAGGACGACCTGCGTCCCCTGCTGGACCGGGGGACGGTCAAGGTGGCGCTGGTGATCCCCGAGGGCACGGAGGACCGTCTGACCAGGGGCGAGACCGCGCCGATCGGCATCATCGTGGACGGCTCGGACTCGCAGATCTCGGCGATCGGCAGCGGCTACGCGTCCCAGATCGTCGCCCAGTTCAACACGCAGCGACGGGACGAGCTGGGCGTGTCGGTGGCGGCGCCGGGGATCGATGCGAGGATCCGGGTGATGTTCAACCCGACACTCGACCCGATCAACACCATGATCCCGGGACTGATCGCGGCGATCATGATGATCTCGCTGATGGCGATCATGAGCCAGGCCGTGGTGAAGGAGCGGGAGTCGGGCACCCTGGAGCAGATGTTCGTCACGCCGATCAAGGCCACGGAGTACCTGATCGGCAAGCTCACGCCCTACGCGGCGCTGGCGACGGCGCAGATGCTGCT
Source organism: Propionicimonas sp. (assembly GCF_029975155.1). Classification (GTDB taxonomy): domain Bacteria; phylum Actinomycetota; class Actinomycetes; order Propionibacteriales; family Propionibacteriaceae; genus Propionicimonas. The sequence goes on from NZ_JARKPQ010000090.1 coordinate 49,042, forward strand.
GGTGGCCGCGGGCGGCCTGTTCTGGTTCCGGGTGCCGTTCAACGGCAACTTCTGGGTGGTGCTGGTGGGGCTGTTCCTGTTCATGTTCACCTGCATCGGCCTCGGGCTGCTGGTGTCCCTGGTCTCGCGCACCCGCCACCAGGCGCAGCAGGCGGTGATGTTCATCATGATCCCGACGATGGTGCTGTCGGGGTTCATCTTCCCGGTCCAGTCGATGCCCGAGATCATCCAGCCGCTGACGAACCTGATCCCGCTGACCTTCGCGTTGCAGGTGCTGCGCGGCGCGTTCGTGAAGGGCAGTGACTTCGCGGCGCTCGCCGTCCCCCTGCTGGCGCTGGCCGGCTTCGCCGTGGTGATCTTCGGCGCCTCCATCGCCGCCACCCGCCGCCGGATCACGGAGTGAGGAGGGACGATGAGCTACCAAGAACCGCTCCCTGAGGAGGTCGCTCTGCGACCGTCACGAAGGGCCATCAGCACCGACCCCGCGATCTCCGTCCGCGGCCTCACCAAGACGTTCGGCTCGTTCACGGCGGTAGACGGCATCGACCTCGACGTCCCGCGCGGCCAGATCTTCGGCTTCCTCGGCCCGAACGGCTCGGGCAAGACCACCACGATCCGGATGCTCACGGGCACCCTCCGCCCGCGGGCGGGCGAGGCGCGGGTCCTGGGCGAGGACGTGGTGCGCCATCCGGACCGGGTGCAGCGCCGGATCGGCTACATGAGCCAGAAGTTCGCCCTGTTCGAGGACATGACGGTCGACGAGAATCTGACGTTCTACGCCGGGGTGTACGACCTCGACCGCGAGAGGTTCGCCGCCCAGCGCGACTACGTGCTGCGCATGGCCGACCTGGTCGGACGCGAGGACGAGCTGACCCGCAACCTCTCTGTCGGCTGGCGGCAGCGGCTCGCACTGGGCGCGGCGACCATCCACGAGCCGGAACTGCTGTTCCTCGACGAGCCGACCTCGGGGGTGGACCCGGTCGCCCGCCGCCAGTTCTGGGACCTGCTGTACGACCTGGCCAGCCGCGGCGTCACGCTGTTCGTGACCACCCACTACATGGACGAGGCCACGCACTGCAATCGCCTCGCCTTCATCTACCGTGGCCGGATCATCGCCGACGGCAGTCCCGCCGAGATCAGGTCGCAGCACATGGACCAGCGCATCTTCGACATCTCCGCGGCCGACGCGGGCGCCGTCCTGCAGTGGCTGGACACCGCGCCGGGCGTCGACGAGGCCTACGCCTCCGGCGCGTCCCTGCACGCGGTCGTCCCCGCCGACTCCCCGCTCACCGAGTCCGCTCTGCGCGACCAGCTCACCGCCGCCGGCCACCCGGACACCGTCGTCACCGGGGTCGACCCCACGATCGAGGACGTCTTCGTCAACCTCGTCTCCCGCCAGCGCTGACGTCACCCCGCTCCCTGAGGAGCGAGCGCCAGCGAGCGTCACGAAGGGCGGCGGGAGTATCTGCACACTCGACGGCAACCCATGGGGCCGGCAGGGCCCGATGGGGGCATCGACAATGCAGATCCTCCCGGACCGTTGGGAAGCAACCCCGTTTTCGGGCCAGGTGCAGCGACGCCTCAGGATCGTGGCAGCAGCCAACTCGCTCCCACGCCCAGCGCACCCAGCGTCAGGGCCAGCCAGAGCAGAGTCCAGAGCACGCGCGGGACGTGGGTGAGGGCGGCCAGCTGGGCGGCGTCCGATCCACGGGGACGGGAGGCGAGCAGCTCGATCACCGGGCGGGGTGCGGCCAGGAGCAGCAGCCAGGCGAGCCCGTAGGCGATCCAGGCCGCCACCGTGGGCGTGGCGAACCACGACACCACGCCGACCAGGCAGCCGAGCAGGAACACGACGAGCGCACCGTAGAGGTTGCGCAGCTTCAGCAGCATCAGCGCGAGGAGCACGACCAGCAGCACCAGCAGCGCCGCGGCGTGGCCGGCGCCGGCCAGCCAGGCCGCTCCGAGACCGACGACGGCAGGCGCCGGATAGCCGGCGAACAGCGTCGCGACCATGCCGGGACCGCTCGGCCGGCCCGAGCTGACGGTGAGCCCCGACGTGTCCGAGTGGACCCGGATGCCGCGCAGCCGCCGTCCCGCCAGGGTGGCGACGACGGCGTGCCCGGCCTCGTGGCAGACGGTCGTCACGGTCCGCACCAGCGGCCAGGCGACCAGCACCGCGGCAAGCGCGATCAGCCCGAGCAGGACGACGACCTCGGGTTCCGGCGCCGGCGTTCGCGCCCAGGCCCGCTGCCACACCTGCTCGAGGAACTCCACAGCGCCAGTGTGCCCGGTGCCGTTTCCGGGCCGTGGCTACCGTTGGGGCGTGCCGCGTCCCCGTCGAACCGTGCTGCGAGCGCTGGCCGCCGTGCTGCTGGTGGTGCTCCTGGTCGGCGCCGGTCCGACCGGGTACGTCGTGGCGATGTCCGCCGGCCGGATCACCACGGTGGAGCAGGCGGAACCCCAACCGGTCGCGATCGTGTTCGGCGCGTCCGTATACGCGGACGGCACCCCGTCTCCCTACCTGAAGGCCCGTCTCGACCTGGCCTACGACCTGTACGCCGCCGGCAGGGTGCGTGCGGTGCTGGTGACCGGGGACAACGGCACCCGCAGCTACGACGAGACCACGGCGATGCGCCAGTACCTGATCGGACGGGGCATCCCGGAGGTGAAGGTGGTCGGCGACTACGCGGGCTTCGACACCTACGACTCCTGCGTCCGCGCCCGGCGGATCTTCGGGATCGAGCGCGCCGTCCTGACCAGCCAGAGCTACCACCTGCCCCGGGCGATCGCGGTCTGCCGTTCGGTCGGCGTCGACGCCTGGGGTGTCGGGGACGGCTTCGCACCGCCCAAGGACTCCGCGCAGTGGGTCTACTACTCGGCCAGGGAATGGCCGGCCAACCTGAAGGTGGTCTGGGACCTGATCACCCAGCGCGAGCCGACCCTCGGCCGGCACGAGGCCGGCATCGAGCAGGCGCTCCAGGCGCCCTGACCACCCGCGGAAGCCGTGGGCTCAGGCCAGGGTCACCGCTTGGTCGAAGCCGAGCCGCGGGTTGCGCGGGAACGTCCCGTCCGGGGCGGCGTGGCCGATGTTGACCACCATGATCGTGCGCAGCGGCGTGCCGGCGAAGAACTCGCGGTCGATACCCGCGGTGTCGATGCCGCCCATCGGGCCGGCGTCCAGCCCTGCCGCGCGGACGGCGAGGATGAACCCGCCCGCCTGCAGCCACGCGTTGTTGAGCGCCATGGACCTGCGGTGCTCGTCGTTCGCCGCGAAGCGTTCCCTGGCGCCCTGCGACTGCGGGTTGACCACGGGTAGGTTCTCGTGGAAGTCGGTGTCCGCGGCGAGGATGGCCACCACCGGAGCGGACGCAGCCTTCGGCTGGTTCGTCTCGGCCAGCAGCGGCAGCAGCCGAGCCTTCGCCTCCTCCGTCCGCACGAACGTGATCCGCAGCGGCTGGCTGTTGAGGGCGGTCGGGGTGAACTTGGCCAGCTCGTAGACCTTGGCGAGTTCCTCGTCGGAGACGGGCTCGGGGCCGAACCGGTAGGCGGTGTGCATGTCAGTGAAGATGCTCGCTGCGGTCGGCGTCTGGTCGAGATTGGGCAGGGTCATGTGCAGGTCTTCCATGAAGTAGTTGATATCTCAACTATATCACTCGATGCACGAACCCCGACCGGTGTTTCGGTTTGACGGACCGGCCTCCGACTTGATGGGATAGAGGCATCCCCGATGCCGCGTCCAGCCTGGCTGGCTGAGCCGAAGCGTGCCCGCTTCGAACCCGAGTCCGACGCCCGCGGAATGGGTCCACCATTCGCCTTTCGACCATCCGTGGAGCTTTTCGTGTTCCGGCCTCCGGCTGCCCGCGCGCCACACGAGCGCGCCCGTCTCCTGCTGCTCGCCGCCTTCGCCGGCAGCGGCCTGCTGGCCTTCTCCTGGCTCGCCCGCATCCCCAGCGTCCGGGATGCCCTCGCCCTGAGCGCGGCCGACCTCGGCGCCATCCTGCTGGTCGGGTCGTTCGGCGCCCTCGCCACGGTCTTCGCGTCGTCCGCCCTCGTCTCCCGGTTCGGCAGCGCCCGCGTGTTCACGGTCGGCGCGATCGTGGTCGTCGTCGGATTCACGCTGATGGGCGTCGGCCCAGCGCTCGCCTCCCGCTGGGTGTTCGGGCTGGGGATCGTGATCAACGGCGTCGGCGGCGCTCTGCTGAACCTGCCGATGAACGTGGAGTCCACCCGGATCGAGCAGGCCTACGGCCGCACCGTCATCCCGCACTTCCACGCCGCGTTCTCCGCGGGCGCCGTCGCCGGGTCGATGCTGGGAGCCGTCGCTGCCGCGAACGACGTCCCCGTCGTTGCCCAGTTCGCGGTGGTCGGCGCGCTGGTCGGAGCGCTCCGGCTGGCCACGCTGGCTGCTGGCATGGTCATGCCCGGGAGCCCCGTCCGCGCCCCGGAGCGCCGGGAACGCGGCTCCGGACTGCGCCGCGAACTCGCCGTGTGGACGGAACCCGCCACCCTCCTGGTCGGGCTGGTCGCCTTCGCCGCCGCGCTCAGCGAGGGCGCGGCGAACAACTGGGTGTCGCTGGCGTTCGTGGACGGGTTCGGTTCCACCGAAGCCTTCGGGGCGATCGTCCTCGGCGTGTTCATCGGCTCCATGACGATCATGCGGGTGGTCGGCACCCGGGCGATCGACCGGCTGGGCCGCGTCGTCACCCTGCAACTCTCCGCAGCGCTCGCCATCTTCGGGCTCGCGCTGTTCGGCCTGGCCTCCCAGCCACAGGTCGCCATCATCGGCGTCGCCCTGTGGGGCGCCGGGACGGCGCTGTGCTTCCCGATCGGCGTCGCGGCCGCCTCCGACGACCCCGGCCGGGCACCGGCCCGGGTCTCGGTGGTCGCATCGCTCGGCTCGGTGGCGGCCCTGACCGCCGCACCCGTGGTCGGGATCGTCGCATCGGCGCTGGGTGGCGCCCGGCACGCACTGCTGGTCGTCCTGGTCGTCCTGCTGGCGGCCCTGGTCGCGTCCCGGCGGGTGGGTCCGTCGCTGTCGGCCGTCGCCGACCCGCGCGACGTGCTGGACGCGGAGTCGCTGCCCGCCTGAGCGCGCGGGTCGTCCGCCCTTCGTGACGAAGGGCCGTAACCTGACCGTCAGATTCGCTGACTAGGGTTTCCGGCATGCCGAGGGCAGTGCGCGCAACGATCATCCAGCCCGACCCCCACGTGCCGGTGGACCGCTTCGGTCCCTGGCTGGCGAGCAACCGGGTCCTGGTGCGTGCGGTGCCGCTGTGGCAGCGCGACGTGCCTGCGGTGGCGGAACTCGGCGACGGACTCGTCGTCCTCGGCGGCACGATGAGCGCCCACGACGCGGCCGAGCACGCCTGGATCCCTCCGCTCAAGGAACTGATGGTCGCCGCCGTCGACGCCGGCCTGCCCACGCTCGCGATCTGCCTGGGCCACCAACTGCTGGCCGAGGCGTTCGGCGGCGAGGTCGAGGTGGAGCATCCCGACGGTGGCGAGCACGGCGCCGTCCCGGTCGCCTGGCAGGACACCGCACGGTCCGATCCGCTGCTGTCCCGGCTCGCGGAGGGCAACTCGTCGCTGGTCGCCGAATCCCACTCGGACGCCGTCACCCGGCTTCCCGACGGGGCGACCCCGCTGGCCAGCAGCGAGCGCTACCCCAACCAGGCCTTCCGGATCGGCTCGGCCGTCGGCGTCCAGTTCCATCCGGAGGCATCGCCGGAGCTCATGGGCCGCTGGGCGGAGCTGAAGGGTGCGGACGGCCGCACGATGCGGCGCGCGATGCACGCCCAGGACACCGAGGTCTCCCGCAACGGACGCCTCCTCGCCCAGGCCTTCTGCGGACAACTGCGGGCACACTCGCTGGTCGCCTGAGCCGGAGACCGTCGAGGCCTCGGGCGCTAGGACCATGGCCTATCGTGGACGGCAGCCAAACAGGAGTTCACGATGATCCGTCTGCTGCCGTTCGTGATCGAGGCGATCCTGCTCGTCTTCTGCGTCATCGACGCGATCCTCGCGGACGAGAGCCGCATCCGGAACCTGCCCAAGTGGGCGTGGATCCTGCTGATCATCGTGATCCCGCTGGTCGGCGGCATCGCCTGGCTGGTCGCCGGCCGGCCCCTGGCCGCCCCCCGCAAGCAGGTGCCGTGGCCGTCCCGCACCGCCGGCTACCCGGAGTGGGAGCGCCCGCCGGCGAACCTGCGTCCGCGCGCTCCCGACGACGACCCCGAGTTCCTCGCCAGCCTCAAGAAGGACAACGCCAATCACGAGAAGCTGCTCAAGCAGTGGGAGGACGACCTGCGGCGCCGCGAGGAGGACCTGCGCCGCCAGCACGACGAGGGCGAGAACCCCGATCCCCCGCCCGACGAGCGCTGACCCGCCGACAACCCGGAGCCTCCCCGAACGGCTGGTCGCCTGACCTCACAGCATCAGCGGCACGTACTTGGTCACCACCAGCATCACCACGACGGACAGCCACACCGCCACCAGCAGCGCGTCCAGGTCGGCGGCGACCATCCGCCGCGCCACCCGGCTGGCGCGCTCGGGCAGGTAGAGGTTGCCGTCCCTGATGTTCACGTGGGTGAGCGACGTGAACACCAGCGTGGTGGACAGCGTCACCAGCAGGCACCACGGGCAGAGGGCGCCGATCACGACGTAGGCCTGGAAGAACAGCCAGTACGCGAACACCAGTCCCAGGGTGTAGACCACCTGCGCGGCGAGCATGAACCACCGCGGGAACCGCACCCCGCCGAGACTGGCCACGGCGATGGTGATCACCACCGGCTCCGCGATCAACCCGAGGAACGCGTTCGGGAAGCCGAACACGCTGGCCTGCCACGAGGCGCCGACCGTGCCGCAGCTGAGCACGGCGTTGATGTTGCAGGCCAGCTGGGCGCCCGGGTCCGCCGCCAGCACCACCGCGTCCACGGACAGGACGAACGAGGCGGTGAGGCTGAGCAGGGCCGAGATCAGCATCGTGGTGTAGATCCAGCCATTGGACTGGCGGAGCCGGCGCAGTCCGGCCAGGGCCGACTCAGGCACTGGCTGCGTCCTCGATGGCCCGGGCCAGCGGGCCCGCGGTGTAGACGTCGCCGCCGAACACCTCGCCGTTGATCTTCACCGTCGGCGTGCCCTTGATGCCCGAGTCCCACGCCTGGTCCGTGATCTTCTGCACCCACGGCACCCAGCTCTGCCGGCCGAAGTCGGCGGTCACCGACGCGGGGACGCCCACCTGCTGGGCGAACGCGACGAGCTGGGCGTCACTGAGCCCGGACGAGCCCTCCGCCGGCTGGTTCTCGTAGAGCACCCGGTAGAAGTCCAGGGCGTGGCCCGGATCGGCGTTGGCGATCGTGACGAAGGCGTTCGCAGCCCTGGTGGAGTACCTGGTGCCTGAGGACTGCGGGTCGAGGAAGGACATCGGATGGATCTCCAGCTTCGCCTTGCCGGAGCTCACGGCGTTGGCGAGGTCGGCGCCGTTGGCCCGCTCGAACTGACCGCAGTAGGGGCACATGAAGTCGGCGTAGATCGAGACGGTCACGGTCGCCGCCCGGTCGCCGAGCACGACGGCGCCGGCGTCCGTGGCCCCGGCCGGGACAACCAGCGCGCCGGTGGCGCCGCCGGTCTGGCCCGGGCGGGCGACGGACCAGACGGTCACGCCGAGCATGAGGGCGATCACGGCGAGGCCGGCGATCCAGGCGGCGCGGATCACGTGCCGGGTGCGGCGGGACGCCGCGTCCGCGGCCTCGCGCTGGCGCCGCAGCGTCTCGCGCCGGTCGGGTGAGGAGGAGTTGGTGGATGGACGGGATGAGGACATGGTTGTTTCTCTCCGGGCGTTCAGCCCTGCTGAGCGTGTGCGATGCGGGACGGCGGACGGCCGTCGGTGCGCGGTAGGGCGCGTGGCCGCGTCCACACCGGGACGCGGGCGGTGATCAGAGCATCAGCAGGAGCGGGACGGCGGACCCCGGCGCGGGTTCTCGCGCGACCGGGCGGCGCTCTGGTAGCGCACCCGGACGGGCACCGGGACGGGCCGGGCCTGCGGCACGACCAGCGCCGAGAGTTCGACGAGCGCCGCGGCGAGCGCGCGGTGGGCGGACGTGGCCAGGCGCAGCGCGCCACGGACCAGCAGTGCACCGGCGGTGATCAGCAGCGGCAGCAGGAGCAGTTGCACCAGCAGCGTCGCGGCGATCATCAGCGTCCAGCTGACGGCCGGCGTCGGGGCGCTCACACAGTGCACGTCGCCGGAGAACCCGGTGGTCGCCACCCATTCGTACAGCGGGTGCCCGGCGTCGAAGCAGGCCACCACGCTCACCTTGGGCAGCCGCAACAGCAGCGGCAGCAACCCCACGATCGTGAGCGCGCCCGCAGCCACCCGCGCCCCGATCCCGGGCCGCGGCAGCCAGCGTCGCGCAGTGTGCACGGACCGAATCCTACCAACCGCCAGTCATGCCCACCTGTCCACTCCCGGGTGACCGGCCGCAGCCCCAGGTCATCCCCGGCCCCCCACACCCTCCCGGCCCCCCACACCATCCCGGCCCCCCACACCATCCCGGCCCCCCACGCCATCCCGGCCCCCCACGCCATCCCGGCCCCCCACGCCATCCCGGCCCCCCACGCCATCCCGGGCTTGACCCGGGATCCCGTACGCCGGGTTGCCAGGTCGGTGCGGGGATCCCGGCGTCCGCCGGGATGACGTAGGGGGCCGGGATGACAGGCTCCCGGCATCCGCCGGATGACAGGCGTCCGCCAGCCGGCTGCGGGACCCCGTTGGGGGGCGTGTTACCCTCGTGGCATGCACACCTGCCGCTGGCTCGAAGCTCCGCTGAGCTCCCCGCGCGCCCTCTCGTGCATGTGTTGTTGTCGCAGCCTGGCCTGACCGCAGCCTGACGCCTCCCGGCGTCCCCGAACCCTTCACCGCCCGCCGGCGGACGCTGCCTGCCACCCCGACCGACCAGAGGATCCGACAATGCCCACTTCTTCCTCGCCCGCCACGTCCGGCGGCGTCGTCCTGATCGACCCGCGCGGCCCGCGCTTCGCCGCCGCCATCACGTCCGCGGTCCTGGCCGGCGCCCTGCTCGCCGGTCCCCAGTACGGACTGCTCCTGCTCGTCGTCCAGGCGTGCGCCTTCGGCGCCGGCTCACTGCTCGGCCTGCGGTACCAGCCGTACGGCTGGGTGTTCCGCCGGCTGGTCCGCCCGCGGCTGCCCGAGCCCCCGGAGCTCGAGGACGAGCGGCCGCCGCGGTTCGCGCAGACCGTCGGCCTCGGCTTCGCCGTCCTCGCGCTGATCGGGGCGCTGGCCCAACTGCCGGCGCTGTTCTACGCGGCGACCGGACTGGCGCTCGTGGCCGCACTGCTGAACGCCGTGTTCGACTTCTGCCTCGGCTGCGAGCTGTACCTGCTCGGCCGGCGGCTGTCCGGCCGCCACGCGGCGAGCGGGGCGGTGTCGCGATGACCGGCGTGTACGTGCTGGCGCTGGCCCTGCTGCTGGCGCTCGGCTTCGGCCTGTACCGCAGGACCGTGGACGGGCGCGTCCAAGCCCTGGACGGACACCCGTCCGGCCTCGACGCCGGTCGCCTCGGCGAGGAGCTCGGCGCGGCGGCAACGTTCCTGCAGTTCTCCGCACCGGTCTGCGCGCCCTGCCGGGCGACCCGGCGCGTGCTCGGCGACCTCACCGCGGACTCCCCCGGCGTCGCCCACATCGAGATCGACGCGCAGCAGCGTCCCGACCTCGTGGACGAGCTGGGAATCATGCGCACCCCCACCGTGTTGTTGCTCGACGGCGGAGGCAGGGTGCGCGGCCGAATCGTCGGCGCACCCACCCGGCCGGACGCGCTGCGCGCCCTCGACACCCTTCTCAACGACGGAAAGCGATCCCGATGACCACCCACCGCGACGACGTGTGGACCCGCGTCCGCACCGAGGTCGGCGCAGACGCCCAGGCCGAACCCGCCCTGGCGAGCTTCCTGCACACCACGGTCCTCTCGCACGCCCGGCTCGAGGACGCGCTCAGTTTCATCCTCGCCAGCAAGCTCGGCAGTGAGACCATCACCTCGCTCAGCCTGCGCGAGCTGATCGGCCGGGCCTTCGACGACGACCGCTCGATCGGCGTCGCTGTCCGCGAGGACCTGCGGGCCGTGCTCAGCCGCGACCCGGCCACCCGGGGCTACTCCCAGCCGCTGCTGTACTTCAAGGGCTTCCACGCCCTGCAGGCCTACCGGGTCGCCCACTACTACTGGACGCACGACCGGCCCGCGCTGGCGTTGTACCTGCAGAGCCGGATCTCCGAGGTGTTCGCCGTCGACATCCACCCCGGTGCGCGGATCGGCAAGGGCATCATGTTCGACCACGCCACCTCGGTGGTGATCGGCGAGACCGCGGTCGTCGAGGACGACTTCTCGATGCTGCACGAGGTGACCCTCGGCGGCACCGGCAAGATCGGCGGCGACCGGCACCCGAAGATCGGCCGCGGCGTGATGATCGGTGCCGGCGCGAAGGTGCTGGGCAACATCCGGGTGGGCGAGGGCGCCAAGGTCGGCGCCGGCTCGGTGGTGCTGGAGGACGTCCCGGCCTACACCACGGTCGCCGGCATCCCGGCGCGTCCGGTGGCCTACCCCGAGCACGCCCTCCCCGCGCTGGACGCCCTGAACCCGCTCACCGAGGGCTGACCCACAACCCCGGGGACAGGTCCCAGTCCCGTTCACGTCACAGGCTGAACGGGAATGGGACCTGTCCCCACTCCCGTGGCAACCCTCAACCCAACCCTTAAGGGTGACTTGAGGTGCCTCTTCGGAAAAACCCCTAGTCAGCGCAACTTTGTCCACCGAGAGGGCGACCGCAACCCTCAAGGAGACCCTTGCCCGCCGGCGGCCGGGCTAGGTACGAAGACCCTTGTGAAAGCTGTGACGAGAGTGCTGTCTGTGGCCATTGCGGTAGCCGTGACGCTCGGCTGCGCGCTCGTTCAGTCCCCTTCGGCAGAAGCCGTCTCGGCCAGCGCGAAGACCAAATTCATCGCCAGCATGGTCACCGCCGCCCAGAAGACGCAGCGGAAGTTCGGGGTCCCGGCGTCGGTCTCGATGGCCCTGGCGATCGCGGCGTCCGACTGGGGCACCTCGTCGGTGGTGGCCAAGACCAAGAACTACTTCGACACCCCCTGCAGCGGTTCGATGACCGCCGCGCAGTTCGCCAAGCTGGCCGAGGCGCAGGTGGGCAAGCCGTACGTGCTCGGCGCGGAGGCTGCGATCACGAACCCCAACCCGCCGAAGTTCGACTGCTCCGAGCTCGTGCAGTGGCTGTACGGCCGCTCCGGAAACCCGATCACCGACCTGGCCGCCTCGCAGTACAACGTGACCAAGAAGGTCGCGTCCGGTGACTCCCCCAAGGTCGGCGACCTGGTCTTCCTGCGCAACAACCCCGCCCGTTCGAACGGCATCGGCCACGTCGCCGTGCTGACCAAGAAGCGGGCCGACGGCGAGTGGGAGATCGTCGAGGCCCGCGGACGGGCCTACGGCGTGGTCAAGACCACCCTGAGCTACTGGAAGCAGCGCTCCCACTACGCCGGGCTGCGCAGGTATGCGTCCTTCGTGCTGGTGAACGGGGACAGCGTCACCGCGTCCGCCGCCGGCGACTACCGGACGAAGTGCGTGAAGGTCGGCTCGACCACGTACTCGGCGTTCTCGTCGATGACCAACTCCTTCTACGCGAACGCCGCCGCGATCACCGAGGACTCCGCCTACGCGGACGCCCGCGCGGTGCTGTCCAGCGTCCCCAAGCTGGTGAACGCGATCGCGAAGGTCGTCAAGCCGAAGGACTCCGCCGGCTACGCCAAGACCCTGACCTCGCTCATCGACACCTACCACCTCACCGACTACGACATCGTCCCGATCGGGATCGTGCTCGTCTCGGGCAACAGCGGGACGAAGGTCACGGCGCTGCAGCACCTGCTGAAGGCGGCGGGCCAGAGCGTCACCGTCACCGGGAAGTACGACGCCAAGACCGTCTCCGCGGTGAAGAAGTTCCAGAAGGCCAAGAAGCTGGAGTCCGACGGCGAGGCCGGTCAGTACACGCTGTCCGCGCTGTTCTCGACGCTGACCTCCGGCGCGTCCGGGGCGTCCGCCCAGGCGCTGAACGTCCTGCTCGACGGGTTGGGCTATGCCACCACGGCCGGCAGCAGCTTCGGGACGGCCACCCTCGCGGCGGTGAAGGCGTTCCAGACCACCGCGGGCCGCAGCGCGACCGGCACGGTCGACCCGAACACCTGGGCCGCCCTGTTCATGTCCCTGGACTCACAGGCGCCGAAGATCAGCGGCACCACCCGGGTCGGGCAGACCCTCACCGCCACCGTGGACAAGTGGGGCCCGGGCACGGTCTCCCTGGCCTACCAGTGGTATCGCAACAACACGGCGATCGGCGGCGCGGAGGACACCAGCTACACCCTGCGGGCCGAGGACGCGGGCAAGACCATCACCGTCGTGGTGACCGGCACCAGGGCGGGCTACACCGTGACCAGCCGCAGTTCCGCGGCGACCAAGCAGATCGAGAGCAACACGCTCGGCACCGCGCCGGTGCCCACGGTCAAGGGCACGGCGCAAGTGGGCAAGAAGCTCACGGTGACCGCCGGCACCTGGAAGCCGGCTCCGGTCGCCCTCGCCTACCAGTGGCTGCGCGACGGCGAGGCGATCGCCGGCGCCACCAAGACCACCTACACCGTGCAGGCGGCCGACGTGGACGCCAAGCTTTCCGTCACGGTCACGGGCACCAAGGCGGGTTACGAGCCGGTGGCCAAGACGTCCGAAGAGACCGACAAGGTGGCGAAGGGCCAGCTCACCGGCAAGAAGCCGGCCATCCGCGGCACCCGCGACGTGGGCGTGACGCTCAAGGTCGAGGTCAGCACCTGGTCGCCGTCCGGGGTGAAGCTCACCTACCAGTGGTACCGGGGCAGCAGCGCCATCAAGGGCGCGACGAAGACGAAGTACAAGCTGACGAAGTCCGACAAGGGCAAGCAGCTCACCGTCGTCGTGACGGGCACCAAGGACGGCTACGAGACACTGGAACTGCGCTCCGCGAAGACCAGGAAGGTCACGACCTGACCGGTCGGGGTCGGGCCCGGGCTCACCACGTGCTGCCGCTGCACTTCGCGGTGATCTTGTACGGAAGGACCTCCGTCCGCGTGGTGCCCTTCCGGGTCTCGCGGGCGAGGAACTTGCCGGACACCGTGAACGTGTTGCCGGACCTGGTCAGCTTCGCGGAGGTGCCCTTCGCGGGCTTGGCCGCGTTGTAGCCGAGCTTCCAGGTGAAGCCCTCCGAGTCCTTGCCGAAGGCACCGTCGACGGACGCCACCTTCTTGCGGGCGGCGTCGAGCACGACGGTCAGGTCGACGGTGCCGTACCACTCGTTGGCGTGGTCGGCCAGCACGATCGTCGGGGCGCCCTCGACGGTCTGGCAGGTGCCCTTGAGGGCGTCGCTGACCGTGAGGAAGATCGCCATCGTGCCCGTGGCGTCGACCGGTTTCAGAGTCGGGGCGGCGGACGTCGGCGTGGCCGAGGGCGTCTTCGTCGGCGAGGCGGACGGCTTCTGCGGCGCGGACGGAGTGATGGTCTCGACCGGCTTCGGCGTGAACTGCGGGCTGCCACCCCACGTGCACGCGGACGTGCTCACCGCCAGCGCCGTCCCCAGGACGACCGCCACCGCTCTCCCCCAGCGCGCCGCGCGCGCCGCAGCCACCTTGTTCGCCTGATCTGCCACGTCACCATCGTCCATCGCCCGGTCACCCCGGACGCGTGCGACGCGCCACGCGACCCCGAAGTCGCCGGCCATTCACATCGAACGCCTCCGTTCCGGTCAAACGCCCCACCGCACGCTGGAGCGTTTGACCGAAACGGAGGCGTTCGGCGGGGAGAGGTGGGACGGCTCAGCCGTCGAGGCGGCGGAAGTCCAGGGTGTGCAGCACCAGCTCGCCGGCGTCGTCGCACTCGTCGAGGTCGACCCGGGCGGTGATCGACCAGTCGTGGTTGCCCTCGGGGTCGGCGATCAGCTGGCGGACGTCCCACACCCGGCCGTGTTCGGTGACCATCAGGAAGGCGGGACCGCGGGCGTCGGCGTCCGTGCCGATCCGGTCGTGCTCGTCCCAGTACTCCCCCAGCGCGTCGTCCCAGCGGGTCCGGGTCATCGGGCCGCCGGCCTCGAGCGCGGCGAGGCCGTCCACGTCGTCGGCCGCCGCCAGCTCCACCCGGCGGAACATGGCGTTGCGCACCAGCACCCGGAACGCGCGGACGTTGCCGGTGACGGTCTGGTTGCGGGCGCGCTGGGCTCGGGCCTCGTCAGGCTCAGCCGGCGACTGCCCCGAGGACGACAGGCCGGCCAGCGACTCCCACTCGTCCAGCAGGGACGAGTCGGTGAGCCGGGTCACCTCGCCGAGCCACTCGACCAGGTCCTCGAGCTCTTCGGTGCGCAGGCTGTCCGGCACGGTCTGGCGCAGCGCGCGGTATGCGTCCGACAGGTAGCGCAGCAGCAGGCCCTCGCTGCGCTGCAGCTTGTAGAAGCCGATGTACTCGCCGAAGGTCATGGCCCGTTCGTACAGGTCGCGGACCACGGACTTCGGGCTGACCGGCGTCTCCGCGAGCCACGGGTGGGCGGCCAGCTCGCCGGCGTACACCTCGTCCAGCAACTCGGCCAGCGGTCGCGGCCAGGTCACCTCGTCCAGCAACTCCTCGCGCTCGTCGTAGTCGTAGCCGTCGGCCTTGAGCTCGGCCACCGCCTCGCCGCGTGCCCTGAACTGCTGGGCGAGCAGGATGACCAGTGGGTTCTCCAGCGTCGCCTCGATCACGCTGACCACGTCGAGCGCGTAGCCCGGCGCCTCCGGGTCCAGCCGGGCCATCGCCGCCAGGGCGAACGCACTCAGCGGCTGGTTCAGCGCGAAGTTGTGCTGCAGGTCGACGGCGAGCGCGTAGCGGCGTCCGCCCGCGGTCGCCTCAGCAAGGCGCACCACCACCCCGGCGCGCAGCAGCGACCGGCCCATCGCCGCGGCCCGGCGCAGCAGCCGCTGGCGCAACGGGCGCTCGGGAGTGCAGGAGTCGACCAGCCGGGCCAGCGCCGTGCCGGTGTCCTCGTCCCGCTGCAGCAGGTTCAGCAGCATGGCGTGGGTGACCCGCATCCGGGCGTGCAGCGGCTCGGGCTCGGACTCGGTCAGCTTGGTGAACGTCGCCTCCGAGAAGTTCACGAAGCCCTCCGGCGGCTTCTTCCGGCGGACGGAGCGCAGCTTCTTCTCGTCCCCGGCGAACTTGTCCAGCAGCCGGGCGTTCTCCACCTCGTGCTCGGGCGCCTGCGCGACGACGTAGCCCACCGTGTCGAAGCCCGGACGGCCCGCGCGCCCGGCGATCTGGTGGAACTCGCGGCTGCGCAGCACGCGCGTCCGCCGGCCGTCGAACTTCGTCAGGGACGCGAACAGCACCGTCCGGATCGGCACGTTGATGCCCACCCCGAGGGTGTCCGTGCCGCAGATCACGGTGAGCAGGCCGCGCTGCGCGAGCGTCTCCACCAGGCGGCGGTAGCGCGGCAGCACCCCGGCGTGATGGACGGCGATCCCGGCGTGCAGCAGCGTGGACAGCGTCCGGCCGAAGCCGCCGGAGAACCGGAAGCCCCGCAGAGCCTCGACCAGTTCTGCGCGGTGACTACGGTCGACGATGCCGGAGCTGAGCAGCGCCTGCGCGCGGTCGACCGCGCTGCCCTGCGTGGGATGCACGACGTAGACCGGCGCCTGGTGGGTGTCGATCAGCCCCTGGATCGTCTCGTGGACGGCGGTCTGCGCCCACGAGTACACCAGCGGCACCGGACGGGCCGTGCCGCCGACGATGCTCACCCCTCGGCCGGTCCGCCGCTCGAGGTCGGCCGCCGTCGCGGACATGTCGCCGAGCGTGGCGGACATGATCACGAACTGGGCCCGCCGCAGCTCGACGAGCGGCACCTGCCAGGCCCAGCCGCGGTCACGGTCGGCGATGAAGTGGAACTCGTCCATCACCACCTGGTCGACGGCAGCCGCCCGTCCCTCCCGCAGGGCGATGTTCGCCAGGATCTCGGCCGTGCAGCACACGATCGGGGCGTCGGCGTTCACCGCGGCGTCACCGGTGACCATGCCCACGTTGTGGGCGCCGAAGACCGCGCACAGGGCGAAGAACTTCTCGTTGACCAGGGCCTTGATCGGCGCGGTGTAGTAGCTGCGCCCGCCGCCGGCCAGGGCCGCGAAGTGCGCGGCGGTCGCGATCAGCGACTTGCCGGAGCCGGTCGGGGTGGTGACGATCACGTTGGCGCCGGTGAGGATGTCGATGACCGCCTCGTCCTGATGCGGGTAGAGCGTGATGCCGTCGGCGGCCGTCCACTCGACGAAGGCGTCGTAGAGGGCGTCCGGGTCTGCGGCGCCCGCGTCCGGCACCAGGTCGGTGAGTCTCATCTCAGGGCCATCGTGCCACGCCCGGCCGGGATGCTCTCCCCGCCGGTCAGTGCACCAGCTTCAGCCCGATCACACCGCCGACGATCATCGCCAGGAACAGCACCCGCAGGGGCGTGACCGGATCGCCGCCCGTGGCCATGCTGTACCCCACCGTGAGCGCGGCGCCGATGCCCACCCACACGGCGTAGGCGGTGCCGGTGGGCAGGTCGCGCATCGCCCAGGCGAGCCCGCCCATGCTGAGCACCGCGGCAATGGCGAAGACGACGGACGGACCGAGCTTCGTGAGCCCGTCCGAGCGGCCGAGCGCGACGGCCCAGACGGACTCCAGCACGCCGGAGATGACAAGGATCAACCAGGACATGACGACCTCCCAGGCCGTCTTGTCGCGCTCCGGGTACGGCTCCCTCGTCCGGGACCCCGGTCGCCGGGGCCACCTCCACTGTCGCACATCCCGCGCTCCGTGCCCAAACCCGGCCGCACCCGCACCCGCGGCTGGTCAGGTCAGCTGGCCGCGCTCCCGCAGCTCGCCGACGATCCGGGCGTAGAAGGCCTCGTCGATGCGGTACTTCGCCCGGTAGATCAGGTAGCTGATCACGATCAGCACCGGCGGCAGCACCAGCATGCCGAGCTTGATCGTGAGCAGCCCGGCCGGGGTGGTGTCGGCCGGACGGTCGGGGTTCACCCCGGCGATCACGATCGCGATCGCGACGATCTGGGTGGACAGCGCTGCCCCCACCTTGTTGATGAACGGCTGCAGCGCGAAGGTGACCGCGCCGTTGCGGCGACCCAGCTTCCACTGGCCGTACTCGATGGTGTCGGTGAGGAACACGAGCATCAGCAGGGTGATGAACGAGTCGCCGATGAACAGCAGCAGGCCGGCGGCGGCGATCCAACCGATCTGCACCGGCGCGAGGAAGAACACCAGGTAGCCGGCAAGGATCAGCCCGGTGGCCGTCGTGTACAGCGTGCGCCGCGAGAACCGCTTCGACAGCGTCGGGAAGATCGCATAGCCGAGCAGTTGACTGGCCACCAGCACCGCGCCGAACGGGGAGTACATGCCCTCGTCGCCGTACACGTACTTGAAGTAGTAGGTGCCGAAGGTCGTCGTGGTCAGGTAGCCGGTCATGAACAGCACCATCGCGATCGCCGTCCACAGCAGCTGGTCGTTGCCGAAGACCACCTTGGCGATCTCGCGCAGGCTCGTCCGCTCCTGCTCCACGAGGATCTTGGGCTCGCGCACCCCGAACAGTGTCACCGACTGGCTGACCAGCATGATCGCGACGACCGCGACGGCGAACAGCGTCCAGGCCCGGACGTCCCCCACCGCCCCCGACAGTGCGCCGGTCACCGGGATCACCGCGACCACGACCGCGAACAGGCCGATGGTGGCGAACACCTTCGCGACCGAGCCGAACCGCTCCCGCTGCTTCTGGTCGAGGGTCAGCGCCGGAAGCAGTGACCAGTACGGGATGTCGTTCGCCGTCCACGACAGGCTCCACAGCAGGTACACGAACGCGAACCCGACCACGAACGCCACCCCGGTGAGACCGAGGTCGGCGAACAGCAGCACGGTGAACAGCGCGGACGCCACCACTCCGCCGGCGATCCAGGGCTTGTAGTGCCCCCAGCGGGTGCGGGTGTTGTCGACGACGGCGCCCATCACGATGTCGGCGACCGCATCGAACAGCCGCGCCAGCAGGATCAGCGAGCTGGCCCACAGGAACTCCTCCCGCGGCGGCCTCAGCACGTCCGAGAGGAAGAACACCAGGTACAGGCTGACCAGGGTGTAGACCATGTCGCGGCCGACGGTGCCGACGCCGAAGGTCCACAGGTTGCGCCGGTCGATCGCCGCCACCGGAGTGGGGATGGTGGTCATGACCGGCCTCCGTTCGTCGGGTAGCGCCGACCGGCGACCCACCGGTCGTGGGCGGCGTCGGTGACCCCGCCGTTGGCGGCGATGTCAGCATAGAAGCGACCGGACTCCCTGACCGTGCGCTGCTGCGTGTCGTAGTCGAGGTGGACGAGCCCGAACCGGGCCACCTCGCCCTCCGCCCACTCGAAGTTGTCCGTGAAGCACCAGTGGTAGTACCGCTCGATGGGCAGGTCCGACGCGGCGATCGCGGCGAGGTGCTCGTACAGATAGCGGGAGCGGAACGCATCCGCGGCGTCGGCGGTGCCGTTCTCGGTGATCCAGATCGGCCCCGGATACCGGGCGTGCACGGACGCGGCGAGTTCGGTGAGACCGGCCGGGTACACCTCCCAGCCGAGGTCGTTGACGTCCACACCGGACGCCACCCCGTTGCCGATCCCGGTGACCGTGCTGCGGGAGTAGTAGTTGATCGCCTGGACGTCGGTGTACCGGCCCGGCCGGACTCCGCGCGGCGCCTGCACCGGGAACAGCGAGCGGCCGGTGCTGGTCAGCTCGAGTTCCGCGTCCTGGAACAGCCGCCGGGTCAGCACGGCCGCCGCCCGGTGGGCGGGGTTGCGCGGGTTCTGCGGCGCGAACACCCGCAGGTGGTGGGCGACGCCGACCACGGCGTCCGGCTGCAGCGCGTGGATCAGCGGGTAGGCGGCCAGGTGGGCGGCGCACAGCGCCTCCAGTGCGGCGATGGTGCGGCGGTACGACCTCTCCCCGGGCGGCCACACGCCCCACAGATACGCGTGGACGGCGTACACGCTGGGTTCGTTGACGGTGATCCAGTCGCCGACCAGGTCACCGAACGCGGCCACGACCGTCCGCACGTAGCGCAGGAAGGCCGGCAGCGCGCCCCGGTCGAGCCAGCCGCCGGCGTCGACGAACCAGCCGGGCTCGCTGAAGTGGTGCAGGGTGACCAGCGGACGGATGCCCGCGTCCCGCAGCCGGGTGAGCTCGTCGCCGTAGTGCGCGATGGCGGCCTGGTCGTACCGGCCGGGCTCGGGCTCGATCCGTGCCCACTCCAGGCCCATCCGGTAGTGCCGGACGCCGAGCTCGGTGAGCAGTGCCGTGTCCTCGGCGACCCGGTTCCAGTGGTCGGCCGCGCGGGCCGGCGTGGAGCCGTCCGCGATCCGGCCCGCGGCCGCCCAGCGGTGCCAGTTGGTGTCGAGGTCGCCGCCCTCGACCTGAGTGGCGGCGGTTGCCACTCCCAGCTCACAGCCCTCGAGCCTGAACCCGGCCACCCCAGCCCCCACCCGTCGTCGGTCACCCCGACGCTACTCCCGGAACCGTCGCCGCGCCCTCCCTTCGCCGACGCGCCTCCCCCTTTCCCGAACGCCTCCGTTTCGGTCAAACGCCACCGCGTGCGCTGGAGCGAATGACCGAAACGGAGGCGTTCGATGGCTGGGGGGTCGGGGATGAGTACGTTGTCGTCGTGGTGCAGGGCGACGAACTCCGGGCGGCGTGGGACGCCGAACTGGCCGACCGGGACGGCACGTTCTCGCTCGCGCTGGTCGGCCCGTCCGGACCGCTGGTGAGCCGGGACGCCGACGCGCCGCACTACGCGGCCAGCACCATCAAGCTCGCCGTCCTGGCCGCGCTGCTGCGGGACCGGCACGCCGGACGGCCGGAGGCGTACGGCCCGGTCGTGGTGCACGCCGATTTCGACAGCGTCTCCAGCGGCTCGTTCACGCTGCAGCAGTCCGATGACCAGGACGATGACACGTGGGCACTGCTCGGCAGCACCGCCGGTCTGCTCTGGATGGCCGAGCGGATGATCGTGGTGTCCGGCAATCTCGCGACCGACCTGGTCGTCGAGCGGTTGGGCATCGGCAGCGTGCAGCGGTTCCTCGCCGATGCCGGGCTGTCCGGGCCGCTCGGCTTCGCCCGGCTGATCGGGGACACGGCGGCGGAAGCCGCCGGCAGCACGAACACCGTGACGGCGGCGGGGCTCGCGTCCCTGATGACCGGAATCGCCGACCACACGCTGCTCGGAGCGGCCGACAGCGAGCGGGCACTCGGCTTCCTCGCCGCCCAGCGGCACCGGCGGATGATCCCGGCCGGACTGCCAGACGGCACCTGGAGTGCCAGCAAGGGCGGCTGGGTGCCGGGGGTGCAGCACGATGTGGCCCTCGTGCGGCCGGCATCCGCCCCGCCGTACGCGCTGGCGGTGTGCACGACCTCGGCCCTGCCCGAACCGGACGCCGAGCGGCTCATCGCCCGGCTCAGCGCGATCACCTGGGAGCACTGGATCACATGGCACGCATAACCGGAGTCACCACCGACCGCCTGGTCCGGCGGCTGCACACACCGTTCGTCACGGCGCTGCGCCGCACCGAGCATGTGGTCAGCGTCGCGGTGCGGGTCACCGACGCCGATGGGGTGTCCGGCTTCGGCGAGGCGCCGCAGGTGTGGCGGGTGACCGGCGAGTCGTGCGAGAGCATCGAGGCCTGCGTCGCCGGACCGCTGACCGAGGCGCTCGTCGGCCTCGACCCCGACCAGCAGCCCACCGAGGACGTGAGCCGCCGGCTCGCGGCCAGCGTGGTCGGCAACGGGGGCGCGCGGGCGGCGGTCGAGGTGGCCACGCTCGACCTGCTCGCCCGGCGGGCCGGGACGTCGCTGGCGCGGTTCCTCGGCGCGGAGGCGACCAGCGTGGCCACGGACGTCACGATCGCCGCGGACGGATCCGCCTGGAGCCCGGCGACGCTGGCTGCGGCCGGCTTCGACCGGGTGAAGATCAAGGTGGGCCTGGACCCCGCCGACGTGGACCGGGTGATCGCGATCCACCGCGCCGACCCGCGACATCCCGTGCGGATCGACGCCAACCAGGCCTGGGATCTCGCCTCGGCCACGGCCGCCGTCGAGGCCATGCTCGGCGCGGGCGTCCCGCTGGAGTTCGTCGAACAGCCGCTGCCGGCCTGGGATCTCGCCGGACACGCGGAGCTGCGCCGGAGGTTCGGGGTGCCGATCCTGCTGGACGAGTCGGTGTTCACCGTCCACGACCTGCGCCGGGCGGTGGCCGCCGGCGCCACGGACATGGTGAACATCAAGCTCGCCAAGTGCGCCGGCATCCTCGCCGGCCTGGAGATCGCTCGCGAGGCGGCCGCAGCCGGCCTCGGGGTGATGGTGGGCTCGATGATGGAGTCGGAGCTCGGCGTCTCCGCAGCCGCGGCCCTGGCCGCCGTCGTGGCGCCGGACGGCGTCCACGACCTCGACGCGGCCTGGTGGTCGATCCAGCCGGACGACCCCGGCACGCCCTACCGGGACGGCCGGTTCCACCTCTCCCCCGCACCAGGCCTCGCCGAAGTCGCCGCCAGATCGCTCCCTGAGCCCGACGAAGGCCCCACCGCTCCCTGAGGAGCACCCGAGTGAGGAACGAACTCGGACGGTCAGCTCAGCCGGGGATCACGTCGCCGGAGGGCCACGTGGTCCTGATGAACTCGGCCACCTCGGTCGAGTGCAGCAGTTCCTCCAGCTTGGCCACGCCCGGGTTGGTGTTGTCCTTCCGCCAGACCAGGATGTTGGCGTACGGGTTGCCGTCCACCTTCTCCACCAGCAGTGCGTCCTTGGCGTTCAGCCCCGCGGTCAGGATGAAGTTGCCGTTCACGAACGCCAGGTCCACCTTCGGGTCATCGAGCTGCTGCACGATCACCTCCGGCTGGTTCTCGATGAACTGGAACTTGTGCGGGTTCTGCTCGGCGGTCAGGTTGAGCGCGTTGCTCTTCTCGGTCAGCCCGGTGAGCAGGCCGTTGTCCGCCAGCAGCTTCAGGCCGCGATACTGGTTGGACGCGTCGTTGGTGATCGCGATGCTCGCCCCGTCCGGCACCTCGGTCAGCGCCTTGTACTTGGACGAGAACACCGCGTACGGCTCGATGTGGACGCCGGCACCGTGCTCGAAGGCGTAGCCCTTCTCGGCGATCTGGTCCTCCAGGTACGGCACGTGCTGGAAGTAGTTCGCGTCCAGCTCACCGGACGCGAGCGCCTCGTTCGGCTGCACGTAGTCGTCGAACTCCACGACCTTCAGCTCGATCCCGGCCTTGGCCGCCAGGTTCTGCTGGATGTACTCCAGGATCTTGGCGTGCGGCACCGGGCTCGCGCCGACGGTGACCTTGGTCGGTTCGGCGGACGCGCCGCCGGTCGCGCCGGGGGCCGCGGCCGTGGTCGAGCCGCAAGCCGTCAGCGCCATCGTGGCAGCGGCGATGACAACGGCGGACAGGTACAAGTGCGGCTTTCCCATGGTTCTCCTTCTTTCGTTCCGGCCCCGGGTCAGGGCCACTGTGGTGCTTCTCGGCCGGTGGTTCCGGCCGCCACCCGCGCCGGTGTGCGGCGTCGGGAAGTCGTGGTTCATCTGTGGTCCACCCGCCGGACGAGGGCGTCCCCGGCCACCTGCACGAGCTGCACCAGCAGCACGAGCACGACCAGGACGACGACCATCACCTCGGGCTGGAACCGCTGGTAGCCGTAGTTGTAGGCCAGCCGGCCGAGGCCGCCGCCGCCGATCAGGCCCGCCATCGCCGAATAGCCGATCAGGGCGACCAGGGTGGTGGTCACGCTGGCGGCCAGGGACGGCAGTGCCTCCGGCAGCAGCACCTTCCAGACCGTCTGGAAGCGGGTGGAGCCCATGGCGTGCGCCGCGTCCACCTTGCCCGGCTGCACCTCGCGCAGTCCGGCCTCGACCAGCCGGGCGAAGAACGGGATACAGGCGATGGTCAGCGACACCGATGCGGCGATCGGACCGATCGACGTGCCGACCACCCAGCGGGTGAACGGGATCAGCGCGACCATGAGGATCGCGTACGGGATCGAGCGGGTGATGTTCACCACCACCCCCGACAGCAGCGTGTTCAGCACCCGGCTCACGGCGCGGTTGGCGACGAGCCCGCCCGGCTGGGTGACGAACAGCACCACGCCCAGCGGCAGCCCGACCACCACCGTCGCCAGGCCGGAGATGCCGACCATCAGCAGGGTCTCGAGGAACGCCGGCCACATCGCGGTGGTGATGGCCGGGTTGCTGGCGAGGTCTTCGAGGAAGCCGTTCATCGAGCCACCTCCGTCGCGCGGGCCGCGTCCGCACCGGCCGCATGCAGGAAGGCGATGACCACGTCCGCGTCCGTCCCGTCGGGGACGAGCACGCGCGCCCGGTGGAAGGTGGTGCCGGCGAGATGCTCGATGGTGCCGGCGACCACCGGCAGGTCGACGCCGAAGTGGCGCTCGGCGGCGGTCAGCCTGGGTGGAGCGTCCGGCAGCGTCCGGTAGAGCACTTCGATCAGCGTGCCGTGGGCCGCCTCCGCCGGATCGTGCGGGGGCAGTGCGAGCAGCGTCTCGCTCAACCGGCTGCCGAACGTCCCGACGACCTCGGTCAGCGGACCGGACTCCAGCACGCGACCCTCGTCCAGCAGCGACACCGCGTCGCAGATCCGCTTCACCACGCCCATCTCGTGGGTGATCACCAGCACCGCGAGACCCAGCCGCGCCTTGAGCGCGCTGATCAGGTCGAGGATCTCCCCGGTGGTGCCGGGATCGAGGGCGCTGGTGGGTTCGTCGCACAGCAGCACGTCCGGTTCGGTCGCCAGCGCCCGCGCGATGCCCACCCGCTGCCGCTGGCCGCCGGAGAGCTGGGCGGGGTGAGCCTGGCCCGCGTCCGCGAGACCCACCAGGCCGAGCAGTTCGGTCGCCCGCGCCGTCCTCTCGGCCCGGCCCACGCCCGCCAGCTCCAGCGGGTAGGCGACGTTCGCCGCGACCGTCCGGGAGTCGAACAGGTTCGCGTGCTGGAAGACCACACCGAGTCGCCGGCGGGCCCGGCGCAGCTCGCCCGACCGGACGGACGTGAGATCGACACCGTTGATCTCCACCGTGCCGCTGGTGGGCCGGTCGAGCATCGCGAGGCAGCGCACCAGCGTGGACTTGCCGGCCCCGGACTGGCCGATCACGCCGTGCACGGAGTCGTCCGGGACGCTGAGCGTGACGCCGGCGAGGGCCTGGACCTCCCGGCCGGGCTGGCTGTAGACCTTCCTCAGGTCGGTGACTGCGATCACGGCCGTCCTCTCGGTTCGTGCGGGCTGCGGTGCCGGGGCAGCACGTCGCGGCCACCGGCGGAGATGGTGAGGTGACGCCCGACAGGACGGACGAGCGTCGGTCGACGCCCGGAAAAGGGTTCAGGCCCGGATCGGCCCGATCAGCGTGCTGTCGGAGGCCAGATGCTCAACGGCAACACATTCGCGCACACATCATCGCTGGCGCTGCGGGACGCAGGCTGGCAGGACGGTGAGCGCGACTGGACACGGCGCAACGGTAGTCCTGTCCGGCGGGACGCTACAAATCGGCGCCGCCGCAGGGTAGAACTACAGATGTGACGGCGGAGGCGCAGCCCCTGGTGAGCGTGGTGGTGCCGGTCTGGAACGTGGCCCACCTGCTGCCGCGCTGTCTCGACTCGCTGCTGGCCCAGACGCACCGTCCGCTGGAGATCATCGTCGTCGACGACGGCTCCACCGACGGCTCCCGCGAACTGATGCTCGACTACGCCGAACGTCACCGGGAGGTGCACGTGGTCACCCAGCCCCACCGCGGGCTCGGCGCCGCTCGCAACGCGGCCCTGAGCATCGCCGGCGGCGAGTACGTGGCGATGGTGGACGCCGACGACTGGGTAGAGCCCGACTTCATCGCCCATCCCCTCGCGATCGCGCGGACGACCGGCGCGGACGTCGTGGTCAGCCGGTTCTGGTTCCAGGTGGGCCAGATGCGGGCGAGCTTCCCGCTCAGGCAGCGGACGGGCTCACTGACGGGCCCCGAGGCCGCCAGGCTGTCGCTGCACCTGACCCGGCTGCCCGCCTTCGCGTGGAGCAAGCTGTACCGCCGCGACCTGTTCCGCGACGACGATCCGCCGTTCCCCAGCATCCTGTACGAGGACCTCGCCACGGCTCCGCGCGTCCTGCTGCGCGCGGACTCCGTCGCCCTCACCCGCCGGCCCATCTACCACTACTGCCTGCGCAGGGACAGCATCACCGGCCAGCTGGGTGCCAAGAACGTGTTCTCCTTCGCCGCGGCCCTCGACATCCTGCGCCACGACCTCCACGCCGCCGGCTACGCCGACGCCTGGCGAGGCGACTTCCGCACCCTGCTGCGGCAGGCCATGGCGATGCTGAGCATCCAGGTGCTGTTCCAGCCCAACCGGATCCCACTGCGGGTGCGGGGACCGTTGCTCGCACGCTACGCCGGGCTGCTGCGCGCGCTGGCCGAGCCGCCCGAGGCCGGTCACGGCCTGCGGGTGGTGCCGTGCCGGCGGGTGCGTCAGCACAACGCGGAGCATTCTCCCCCGTAGGTCGTGGAGAACGCTCCGCGTAAAGCTGCCGAGAGGGACCTTGCGGGTGCGCACAAACCTGGTTCGGCCTGGGAAGCCGGCTGACGGTCAGACCGGCGGCCAGGGCACCCGGCGTCCGGTGCGGTCGAAGGGGAACCGCCCGGTCTGCACCAACCGGCGGACGCGAGCCTGCAGCGCGGCGACCTCGTCGGCGTCCAACAGTTCCGCCAGCACCGCGGGCACCTCGTCGAGCAACGGCCGCACCTGCTCGAGGAGCGCGGAAGGCAGCCGCTCGCCGGCGAAGTCCCAGATCACCGTGCGCAGCTTGTACTCCGCGGCGAAGCACAACCCGTGGTCGATGCCGCGGACGCGTCCGTCCGGCCCATGCAGCACGTGGCCGCTCTTGCGGTCGGCGTTGTTCGCCACCAGATCGAAGAGCGCGATCGCACGCAGGTCGTCCCACAGCGCCGGCCGGCGGTCGTACAGCGTGAAGTAGTGCTCGCCCGGGTCGGCGTCGATGTACAGCTGCAGGGAGCCGACGCCGGCCGGCGCGTCCGCACGCACGACGGTCGGGGGCACCAGGTCCAAGCCCAGCCACTCGCTCAGCACGTAGGCCGCGCGCTCCCTGCGGTGCAGGCCGGGGTCGAAGTCCCACAGCGGACGCTCCCCCGCCTCCGGCTTGTACACCGCCGCCACCGTGCCGTTCGGCGAGCTGACTTCGGCGAACAGTGCGAGGTTGCTGCTCGGCACGATCCGGCCGATCAGCTCGATGGTGCCCTCGGTGAGCACGCTCAGGGCGTCACCGTTCGCCACCGGTTCGGGCACGCGGACGGCCATGTCAGCGCTCGGTCCGCAGGTCGCCGAGCGGACCCTGCCACGAGTTCACGACCAGTACCGACGGCGGCGCGCCGGCAGCGAGCCGGATCGCGGACACCGAGCCGGTGCCCACCACCACGCGGGAGAAGGTCTCCAGCGGAGCGCCCAGCGCAAAGGCGAGAGCCATCCGGATCGGGTCGGCGTGGCTGAAGCACGCCACCACCCCGGACGGGTGCGCGGTACGGAGCCGGTCGAGCACGCCCACCACGCGGGCCTCCAGCTCGGCGAGGCTCTCCCCGCCGGGGAAGCGGAACGTGGCCGGGGAGGTGTGCAACTCGCGCCACTCCTTCCGCCGGGCCAGGGTGACGAGCTTCTCGCCCGTCCACTCGCCGGTGTCGCACTCCAGCAGGCCCGGCTCCTCGATCGCCGGCCTCCCCGCGGCGGCTGCGGTGGGCGCAGCCGTTTCCTGCGCGCGCTCCAGCGGCGAGGTGTACACCGCGTCCAGGCCGAGTCCGGCGAGCCGTTCGGCCACCTGCACGGCCTGTCGCACCCCTTCCTCGGCGAGGTGCAGGCCGGGAGCGCGGCCGGGCAGCAACCGTCCGGTGGTCGGGGTGGTGCCGTGCCGGACGAGCAGGACGAGCGTGCCGGACGCCTTCCGCGCTGCCATGGGCGCGAGCGTAGCTCGCCCTCGCCGCCTCGCAACGGGGCTGAAGTACCCCCGTTCCCCGGCTTGGTCAGCGGGTTAGCGTGACAGCGTGAGTCAATCGCCTGCCATCCACACCGTCGGCGAGCTGCGCGCGTCCGGGCACGTGCGCAAGCACCTGCGCGAAGAGATCCGGGACAACCTGCTGGCGCTGATCGCCGCCGGCGAGGACCCGTGGCCGGGCCTGCACGGCTTCAGCCGCACCGTCCTGCCGCAGCTGGAGCGCGCCCTGATCGCCGGCCACGACGTCGTCCTGCTCGGCGAGCGGGGACAGGGCAAGACCCGGCTGTTGCGCACCCTCGTCGGGCTGCTGGACGAATGGACGCCGGTGATCGCCGGCGCCGAGCTGGGCGAGCATCCGTTCGAGCCGATCACGCCGGCGTCGATCCGGCGCGCGGCCGCGGAGGGCAACGACCTGCCGGTCGCCTGGCGGCACCGCTCCGAGCGGTACGCGGAGAAGCTGGCCACGCCGGACACCTCGGTGGCCGATCTGGTCGGCGACGTCGATCCGATGAAGGTGGCGGACGGACGCCCGCTGGGCGACCCGGAGACCATTCACTACGGGCTGATCCCGCGCGCCCACCGCGGCATCGTCGCGATCAACGAGCTGCCCGACCTGGCCGAGCGGATCCAGGTGGCGATGCTGAACGTCATGGAGGAGCGGGACATCCAGATCCGCGGCTATCTGCTGCGCCTGCCGCTGGACGTGCTCGTGGTCGCGTCCGCCAACCCCGAGGACTACACGAACCGGGGGCGGATCATCACGCCGCTCAAGGACCGCTTCGGTGCCGAGATCCGCACCCACTACCCGATCGAGCTGGACGACGAGATGGCGGTGATCGCCCAGGAGGCCAAGCTGGTCGCGGAGATCCCCGAGCCGATCCTGGAGGTGCTGGCCCGCTACACCCGGGCACTGCGCGCGTCCGCGGCGATCAACCAGCGCTCGGGGGTGTCGGCGCGATTCGCGATCGCGGGCGCCGAGACCGTGGCCGCGGCAGCGCTGCACCGGGCCACCGCGCGGGGCGAGGGGGAGGCCGTGGCCAGGGTGGTCGACCTGGAGGCGGCCGTGGACGTCCTGGTCGGCAAGCTCGAGTTCGAGTCGGGCGAGGAGGGCCGGGAGGCCGACATCCTCGGCCACCTGCTGCGGACCTCGACCGCCGAGACCGTGCGGGAGCACTTCCGGGGCATCGACCTGGGCCCGCTGGTCGGCGCGCTCGACGGCCGCACCACCGTGGTCACCGGAGAGCAGGTGACGGCCCGGGAGTTCCTGTCCGGGTTGCCGTCGCTGGACGGCGCCGACGTGTACGACCAGATCTGTGAGCGCTTCGGTGCCACCACGGACGGCGAACGCGCGAGCGCGATCGAGCTGGCCCTCGAGGGCCTCTACCTGGCCCGCCGGATCTCCAAGGAGTCCGACGACGGGCAGACGATCTACGGCTAGGGAGGCTGCGCATGCCCCGTCCGCGTTCTGCCCGGTACGGCCGCTATGCCGGCGGTCCGGACCCGCTCGCTCCGCCGGTCGACCTCGGCGAGGCGCTGGCGTCGATCGCGGACGACGTGATGGCGGGCTACTCGGCCGAACGCGCGCTGCAGGAGTTCCTGCGCCGGGGCGGTCAGGGCCGGCTCGGGCTGGACGACCTGGCCGGCCGCGTCCAGGAGCGGCGCCGGGAGCTGCTCTCCCGGCACCGGCTCGACGGCACCATGGCCGAGGTCAAGCAGCTGCTGGACACCGCCGTCCTGGAGGAGCGCAAGGAGCTCGCCCGCGACATCGACCTGGACGACCTGGACCGCGACTTCCGGGAGCTGCGGCTGCAGAACCTGCCGGAGTCGCCGGCGTCCGCGGTGCAGGAGCTCGCCGACTACGACTGGCGCTCACCGACCGCGCGGGCGGCGTACGAGAAGATCCGGGACCTGCTGGGACGCGAGCTGCTCGACCAGCGCTTCGCCGGCATGAAGCAGGCGCTGGAGGGCGCCACCGACGCCGATCGCGAGGCCGTACGGGAGATGCTCGCCGACCTCAACGAGCTGCTGGACAGACATCGCCGCGGCGAGGACACCGACGAGGACTTCGCCGAATTCATGGCGAAGCACGGCGAGTACTTCCCGGAGAACCCCCGGAACGTCGAGGAGCTGATCGACGCCCTCGCCCAGCGGGCAGCCGCGGCCCAGCGGATGCTGAACTCGATGACTCCGGAGCAGCGGGAAGAGCTGTCGCAGCTGTCCGCGCAGGCGTTCGGCTCGCCGGAGCTGATGGCCCAACTGGGGCAGCTGGACGCGAACCTGCAGGCACTGCGCCCCGGCGAGGACTGGTCTGGTTCGGAGCGGTTCGGCGGCGAGGAGGGCCTCGGCCTCGGCGACGGCACCGGGGTGCTGCAGGACCTGGCCGAGCTGGACTCCCTCGCGCAGCAGCTCGGCCAGGGGTACGGCGGCGCCCGAATGGACGACATCGACGTGGACGCGCTGGCCCGCCGGCTGGGCGAGGAGGCGGCCGTCTCGGCCCGCACGCTCGCGGAGCTGGAACGGGCGCTGCGCAGCGCCGGCTACCTCGACCGGGGCGCCGACGGCGCCCTGCGGCTCTCGCCCCGCGCGCTGCGCCGCCTCGGCCGCACCTTCCTGCAGGACGTGGCCGACCGGCTCAACGGCCGCACCGGCCAGCGCGACACCCGTCTCGCCGGCGCCGCCGGCGAGCCCACCGGCTCCGCCCGCCGCTGGGAGTTCGGCGACACCGAGCCCTGGGACGTCCCCCGCACCATGCTGAACGCGATGCGCCGAGAGATCGACGAGAACCGCTGGTTGAGCTTGTCGAAACCCCGCCCCCTCCGCATCCACCTCGACGACGTCGAAGTGGTCGAGACCGAAGCCCGCAGCCAGGCCGCGGTCGCGCTGCTGGTGGACACGTCGTTCTCCATGGCAGCGGAGGGCCGCTGGCTGCCGATGAAGCGGACGGCGCTGGCGCTGCACCACCTGGTCTCCACCCGCTGGCGCGGTGATCAACTGCAGCTGATCACCTTCGGCCGGTACGCCGAGGTGCGCACCACCGACGAGCTGACCGGTCTCCCCGCGCTGCGCGAACAGGGCACGAACCTGCACCACGGCCTGCTGCTGGCCGAGCGCCTGTTCCGGCGCCACCCGACCATGCAGCCGGTGCTGCTGGTGGTCACCGACGGCGAGCCCACCGCCTACCTCACCGCTGACGGAGACTCCTGGTTCACCTACCCGCCCAGCCTGGAGACTCTCCGTACCACGATCACCCAGCTGGACCGCCTGGGCCGACTCGGCGCCCGCGTCACGTTCTTCCGCCTCGGTGACGACCCCGGCCTCGCCCACTTCCTGCGCCAGCTCGCCGACCGCGTGGACGGCAAGGTCGTCAGTCCCGACCTCGACGACCTCGGCGCAGCCGTCGTCTCCGGCTTCCTCAGCTCAAGAGACCCCTTCACCCGTTGGTAGCGAAACACGGCTCTCCCTCACGTCATCCCGGCTCTCCCTCACGTCATCCCGGCCCTCCCACGTCATCCCGGCGAACGCCGGGATCCCCGCACCTACCCAGCAACTCAAGCGCGGAGATCCCGGATCAAAGCCCGGGATGACGTGAGGCCTGCTGAACGGAAAGGGACCCGTCCCCTTTCCGTTCAGCCCCACCCGCGACCACCAGCCGAGAGGATCCGCACTGTCGACGCTCACAACTGCCGCCAACGCCAGCGGATCGCCGTCGAGAACGCAGATGCTCCCAGCACTCGCCCGGCCGCCCTTCGTGACGCTCGCTCCTCAGGGAGCGAGTCGGGCACCGACCGACCCTCAGCTCAGGACGGCGGCGATCTCGGGGACCCGGGTGCGGTAGCCGTCCAAGAGGCGGCGGCCGACGTCGACGGAGTCGACGAGGGGGTGGGTGGCGAAGGCCTCCCAGGCGAGGCCGGCGGAATGCTCGACGGCCGCCCGGATCGTGAGCTGCTCGACCGCCTTCACCGACTGGACGAGACCCAGCATGTGGCCGGCAAGCGGCGCGACGGAGAGTGGGTGGATGCCACCGGCGTCGACATCGCAGGGCACCTCGACGACCGCGTCGTCCGGAAGACCCGGGACGGCGCCGCGCGACGCCACGTTCACGATCGCCGTGGTCGGCCTGCCGCCGGCCAGTGCCGTCATCAGGTCGAGCGCCACCGCCTGGTAGCCGCCCTCGGCGTCCTCGGCCTCGCGCTCCTCGTCGTCGGCGCGAGCCTCGGCCATGTAGGTCTGCTCGCGCTGGCCTTTCGTGGCCCGCCACAGCTCCAGCGCCCGTCCGGGTTGGTCAGCCGCGGCGGCGTAGAAGCCCGACTGCTGCGCGTCGAGGAATTCCCCTCGGGTCGCGGACGCGGCCCTGATCGCCGCCACCGCCTCCCGGTTGCAGTAGTAGTAGAACAGGTACTCGTTGGGCAGCGCGCCCAGCTGACGCACCCAGTCGAGACCGACCAGCCGGGCCTCCTCGATCTCCTCCAGACGCTCGGACGCGAGCAGGTCCGGCAGCCGGTCGACGCCGTCCACCTCGAGAGTGCGCAACCAGCCGAGATGGTTCAGGCCGACGTAGTCATAGCTCACCCGATGCCCCTCCGCGCCCACCGAGGCAGCGGCCCGCCGCATCAGCCCGATCGGGGTGTCGCAGATACCGACCACCCGGTCGCCGAGCACCGTCCGCAGGGCTTCGGTGATGATTCCCGCCGGATTGGTGAAGTTCACGAACCACGCGTCGGGGGCCACCGCCCGCACCGTCCGCGCGATCTCCAGCATCACCGGAATCGTCCGCAGTGCGTAGGCCAGGCCGCCGGGGCCGGTGGTCTCCTGGCCCAGCACGCCGAGTTCGAGCGCGACTCGCTCGTCCGCCACCCGGGCCGCCGTCCCGCCCACCCGGATCGCGCAGAACACGAAGTTCGCCCCGACCAGGGCCTCCGCGAGGTCACCGGATGCACTCACCCGCAGCGAGCCGGGCAACGACAGCCCGCCCACGACGGCGAGCATCGTCCGCAGCCGGCCGGCGTTGGTGTCCACCAGCACGACCTCGTCGACCGGTCCGGCCCCGGCGACCGCCTCGACCACCTGCGGCACCCGGAAGCCCGCCCCACCGATCACGACCAGCTTCATGCCTCGATCACCTCCGTGCCGGCCTCCGCCATCCGGGCCAGCGTCGCCGGGTCGGCGCCGGCGTTGGTCACGACCACGTCGATGTCGGCGGGCCCACACACCGACAACAGCCCGGTGCCGGGGAACTTCCCCTTGTCAGCGAGCAGCACGCTGCGCTCGGCCGCAGCCAGCATCGCCCGCTTCACCCCGACCTCGATGCCGGTCGTGTCCAGCACCTGACCGGCGGCGTTCACCCCCGACGTGGACAGGAAGCACACGTGCGCGGACAGCTGGGCGAGCGCCTGCTCGGTGAGCAACCCGACCAGCGACTGATAGGTGTTCCGCAGCACGCCACCGAGCACGATCAGCTCCGGACCGGGCGCGTGCCGCAACTCGTCGACGACGGCGAGGCTGGAGGTGATCACCGTCACCCGGCGCTCGCGCAGCCGCCGGGCGAGCCGGGCGGTGGTGGTGCCGATGTCGAGGCAGACGATCTGGCCGTCCTCCACCAACGCCGCAGCCCGTTCGGCCACGGCGTCCTTGTCGGCGGCGCAGCGCTGGTCGACCACGTCGAAGGTGTCGGCGTCCTGCTCGACGGAGCTGCCGCCGCCGCGCACGCGGCGCAGCAGTCCGTCCGCGCTGAGGGTGGCGAGGTCGCGGCGGATCGTGGACGGGCTGACGCCGAACTCGTCGGCGAGCACCTGGACGGACACGTCCCCCTGGGTCCGCAATCGGCGCAGGATCGCCCGGTGCCGCGTGTCGGTCAGCATGCGCTCATCGTAACGCCTGGAATCGCGCAATTTCGCGCAGTTCAGTGCACGAACTTGGTTGAGTAGCGCGCGAATCTGTGCGATTGTGGAGAACGTGGCAGCCTCGACCACCGCCGGAAGCACGCCCAGCGCCGCCGCTGGTGTGGACGTGCTGCTGGCCGGCATGGTCTTCCTCGACATCGTCTTCACCGATCTGCCGCAACGTCCGTGCCCCGGCCACGAGGTCTGGGCGGGTGGCATGGGCTCCTCCCCCGGCGGTATCGCCAACCTCGCGATGGCGACCGCCCGCCTCGACCTGCGCACCGCCCTGGTGGCCGCGTTCAGCGACGACGGCTACGGCCGCTGGTGCCGGGACGTGCTGGGCCGCCAGGAGCGGATCGACCTCAGCCGGTGCCCCACGGTCCCCGACTGGCACAGCCCGGTGACCGTGTCGATGGCGTACGACGACGACCGGGCGATGGTCACCCACGGCCACGACGCGCCGCAGACGATCGCGGAGATGGCCGGCGAGCTGCCGCCCACCCGCGCGATCATCGCGGGCCTCGAGGACGAGCCGTGGTGGCGACCGGCCGTCGCGGCGGGCTCTCTGGTGTTCGCCGACGTGGGCTGGGACCCGTCCGAGACCTGGGACCGGGCGGTCCTCGACCGGTTGTCCGGCTGCCACGCGTTCACGCCGAACGAGGTGGAGGCGATGGCCTACACCCGCACTGCCTCGGCGGACGCCGCCCTGTCGGCCCTGGCCGAGCGCGTGCCGCTCGCCGTCGTCACGCGCGGGCACTCGGGATCCCTGGCGATCGACCAGCAGACCGGCGAGCAGGCGTCCATCCCCGCGCTCGACGTGGTGGCGATCGACCCTACGGGGGCCGGCGACGTGTTCGCGGCGGCTCTGGTGGCCGGCACGCTGGGTGGCTGGCCGCTGGCCGACCGGCTGCGCTTCGCCGCGCTGGCGTCCGCGCTGGCCGTCCAGGAGTTCGGCGGCGGCCTGGCGGCCCCGGGCTGGGGCGACATCGCGGACTGGTGGGCCCGCGCCAGCCGCGGGGCCGCGGACGGCGACCCGCGCGCGGTCGCGCGGGTGCGGGACTACGGGTTCCTCCCCGAGGTGTTGCGTTCCCATGAGGGACGTTCGGTCCGGCGCGCCAACGCCACGATCGCCCAGTTGGCAGATGTGTGAGAAGTCGCCGCCGGTGCCGGCGGCAGAGAAGGAGACAACGTGAGTGCACAACGGACGCGGCGCGGCTGGGGACGCGCCCTGCTCGGCGGTGGTGTTGCGGCGCTGCTGGCCCTTGCGGCCGGCTGCGCGCCGGGCACCGGCACGGTGGAGAACACCGCGCCGACCACGCCGAAGACCTCGGTGAACACCGACCCGGCGTCGATGGGCGAGGTCACCCTGACCATCTGGGACCAGGAGGTCCGGGGCGGTCAGAACGACGAGATCGAGGCGCTGAACAAGCAGTTCCAGGAGAAGTACCCGAACATCACGCTCGACCGCCACGCGCAGTCGTTCGACGACCTGCAGAAGACCGGACGCCTGGTGCTCACCGGACCGGACGCCCCGGACGTGATCGAGGCCAACAACTCCCGCAGCCAGATGGGCGCGTTCGTCACCGCGGGGCAGCTGGTGAACCTCGACCCGTACGCCGAGGCCTACGGCTGGAGGGACCGCTTCCCCGAGTCTGTGCTGAAGCTCTCCTCCTACTCCCCCGACGGCAAGACGTTCGGCTCGGGCAGCCTGTTCGGGCTGCCGCAGGTCGGTGAGGTGGTCGGGTTCTACTACAACAAGGCCAAGCTGGCGCAGTTGAACCTCACTGTGCCGAAGACCTGGGCCAAACTGGAGGGCCAGCTGAAGGCCATCAAGGACGCCGGCGAGACCCCCCTCGTGCTGGGCAACCTGGAGAAGTGGCCGGCGATCCACGTGTTCGGTCCCGTGCAGGGCGCGCACACCCCGGCCGACGAGATCACGAACCTCGCGCTGGGCAACCCCGGTGGCGACTGGACGGACGCCAACAACGTGGCGGCCGCGCAGCAGGTGCAGGACTGGGTGAAGGCCGGCTACCTGAACTCCGACGTGAACGGCGCCGCCTACGACGACATCGTGGCGAAGTTCGGCAAGGGCACCGGGGTGTACTTCCTCGGCGGCTCGTGGAACACCCCGACGCTGCAGGAGGCGCTGGGCGACGACGCGGGCTTCTTCGCCCCGCCGCCGGTGGACGCGTCCGCCGGTCCGGCCACGACCGGTGGCACCTCGCTGCCGTTCGCGGTCACGTCCGCCTCGAAGAACCCGGACGCCGCCGCGGCCTACATCAACTTCATCACCAGCGACGACGCGATGAAGGTGATCGCGGAGAAGGGCAATCTGCCGGTACTGCACGCGACCGAGCTGGCCCCGAGTTCGGGAGTCGGCAAGGAGGTGTACGCCGCCTACGAGGAGGTGACCACCAAGGGCCATCTGCTGCCGTACCTGGACTACGCGACGCCCACCTTCTCCGACACGCTCGGGGCCGCGCTGCAGGACCTGATCGCGGGCAAGAAGACGCCACAGGAGTTCGCGGCGACGCTGCAGAAGGACTATGGCGACTTCATCAAGGGCTGAGGTCCCGGTCGATCCGGTGAGCACCGAACGGCTGGTCCGGCGACGCCGGGCCAGCCGCGAAGGCCGGTCGGTCGCCACGCCGTACCTCTACCTCGCGCCCGCGCTGCTGCTCTACGGCGCGTTCCTGCTCTATCCGCTCGCCCGGGCGGCGCAGTTCTCGCTGTACGCCTGGGACACGGTCTCGCCCGCCCGGTTCGTCGGCTTCGGCAACTACGCCGAGATGGTCGCCGACCCCGATCTGCTCGGCTCGTTCGGGCACTCCGCGATCCTGATCGTGTTCTACGCTGTCCTGCCGATCTGCCTCGGACTGGTGATCGCGGCGATCCTCAACCGGGCGCAGGTGCGGGGGCTCTCGTTCTTCCGGACGGTGATCTTCCTCCCGCAGGTGATCGCGATGGTGGTCGTCGCGGTGGCCTGGACCCGCATCTACTCCACCGACGGTTCGCTGAACGCCCTGCTCCGCGCGATCGGGCTCGGCGACGTGGCCAGGGCGTGGCTGGGCGACTACACGTTCGCGCTGCCGGCCGTGGGCCTGATCGGCACATGGGTGGAGACCGGCCTGGTCACGATCCTGCTGCTGGCCGGCATGGGACGCATCCCGCGCGAGCTGTACGAGGCCGCGCGGCTGGACGGCGCCGGCCCGGTGGCGGAATTCTTCGCGATCACGCTGCCGGCCGTCCGCGGGGAGATCATCGTCGCGGCCACCTTGACGATCGTGGCCGCGCTGAAGAATTTCGACATCATCTACATGACCACCCGCGGCGGGCCGGGCTCGGCCACCGCCGTCCCGTCCTATCAGGTGTACAACCAGGCGTTCGGGCTCGGTCAGGTGGGCATGGCGACGACCATCGGGGTGAGCCTCGCGCTGCTGATCTTCGCGATCAACCTCGTCCTGAACCGGCTCGCCGACAAGGCGGTGGCGGACTGATGTCCGGCCTCGGTTCGCGGGCGGAGGCCGGCCTGAACTACGCGATCCTGGTGGGGTTCGCGGTGGTGTCGCTGTGGCCGATCGTCACGATCCTGACCCAGGCGTTCGCACCGGCCAGCGCGGAGGCCGCGACGGCCGGCGGGGTGCACCTGGAGAACTTCGTGCTGGCGTGGAGCGAGGGGCGCTTCTCGACGTACATGCTGAATTCGGTCGTCGTGTCGGTGACCGTCGTGGTGGTCTCCGTGGCCGTCTCGGTGCTGGCGGGCTGGGCGTTCGGCACGATGACGTTCCGCGGCAGCACGTGGCTGTTCTACCTGTTCCTGCTGGGGATCATGGTGCCGACCGAGGCGATCGTGGTGCCGCTGTTCTTCGACCTGCGGCAGCTGGGCCTGGTGAACACGCTGGTCGCGGTGGCCGGCCCGCAGGTCGCGCAGTCGATCGCGTTCGGCACCTACTGGATGCGGACGTACTTCCGCTCGTCCGACCGGGCGATCACCGAGGCGGCGATCATCGACGGCGCCGCGCCGCGCCAGGTGCTGTGGCGGGTGCAGGCGCCGATCGCCCGTCCGGCCATCCTGACACTGGTGGTACTGGTGTTCATGTGGACGTGGAACGAGTTCCTGATCCCGCTGGTGATGTCGCCGACCGGCACGCTGCGCACCGCTCCGCTGGGACTGGCGTTCTTCCAGGGCCAGCACGTGACCAACTACGCCCTGATGGGCGCGGCGGCGGTGACGGTGGCCGCTCCCGTGGTGATCGTGTACCTGTTCGCCCAGCGCTACTTCATCGCCGGCATGACCGAGGGCGCGGTGAAGTAGCCAGCCGCGGGCTCAGGTGCGCAGGGCGTCCGCGACGTCGAGGCGGGTCGCCTTCGCTGCGGGGGCCGCCGAGCCGATGAGTGCGGTGAGGACGGCGGCGGCGCAGCCGAGCAGAGCCGCGTCCGCGGGGAAGGGAGGGGACGCGATGCCTCGTCCGGCCGGCAGGAACCGGGGCAGGACGACCTCGACGCCGACCACAGTCAGGACGATCGCGAGCACCGTCACGATCAGGGCGAGGAGCACGGCGCTGCCGGTGACCAGGCTGAACACGTCGCGTCTGCGCGCGCCGAGGGCGCGCCGGATCACCAGTTCCTTCGAGCGTTCCCGCACTGACGACAGGCCGACGTTGAGGATGCCGAGGGCGGCGAGGCCGAGCATCACCGCGGAGATGACGAGCAGGATCGTGCGGATGAATTCGATCTGTTCGACCACGCGCCAGGCGGTGTCGTAGCGTTCGATCCTCTCGGAGGCGGGCAGCTGGGCGTCGGTCAGGGCGTCGTCGATGGCCTGGCTCACCAACTCCGGACTCGTGACCGGGACGGTGACTTCGATCTGCGTCGGCTCGGTCGCCGCCTGCGCAAAATACTCGGCGAGAGCATCCATCGTCCCGAACGCCTGCGGCTCCCCACTGCCGTCGGCGACCACGGCTGCGATCGTGAATCGCACGCCGGCTCCCGCCGACTCCGGGGAGAGTACGACGGTTCGCTGTTCCGGGTAGCCGAGCTGCCGGGCCGCGGCCTCATTCACCGCGAGGAGCGGGGGCTGGCTCAACTCGGGCAGTGGGAACGCGCCGCTCAGTGCGGAGACCCGCCGGGCGCGAGTGAGATCGCCGAGGTCCCAGGTGACGGCGAGACCCCGACGCGGCAGATTGTGTGCGGAGTCATCCGGAGTGCCCCAGAACATGGACGTGGTCTCGGACAGGAGCACGTTGGCATGCCCGCCCAGACGCGCGCGGAGGTGGTCGGCGACCGCCCGGGCCGCTGGCGCGAGCCCTGGGGCGGGCATCCGCGTCTGCGCGAGGTACGTGACGGCGCGCGCGGTCTGCTGCTCCTGCTCGGCGAGGATCGAGTCTGTAGCGATGCTGGACCCGGCGGACACCAGCACGACCGACACCACCCCGATCAGCATCGTCAACGCGGTCAGGGCGTTCTGCAGAGGGTGTCGCCGCAGATCCCGCAGCGCGTCCCGCAACAGTCGGCGGCCGATCATGGCCCGGCCTCGCCGCCGGCCGCATCCGGTGCGTGCAGGCGGCCGTCGCGGAGCACCCACTGTTCGTCTGCGATCGCAGCGACGTCCCTGTCGTGGGTCACCACCACCAGGGCCGCTCCCGCCCCCCGGGTCGTGTCGCGCAGGAGTCTCATCACAGCACCGCCGGTCCGGATGTCGAGGGCTCCGGTCGGCTCGTCGGCGAGGATGATCGACGGTGAGCGCACCAGCGCTCTGGCGATGGCCACCCGCTGCTGCTCTCCACCGGAGAGCTGGTTCACCGGGCGGCTGCCGAAGCCGGCGAGTCCGACCTGGTCGAGCAGTTCGAGCGCACGCCGGCGCGGCGCCGGCACCGGAGCGCCGTAGACGAAGGGCAGTTCGACGTTGTCCAGCACCGTGAGGTGGTCGATCAGCGAGAAGCCCTGGAAGACGAAGCCGATACGGCTGTTCCGCAGGTCGGCGGTAGCTGCGTCACTGAGGTTGTCGGTTTCGATCCCGCCGAGCGTGAGGCGTCCGCGGTGGTGACGGCTCATCAAGCCAAGGACGGTGAGCAGCGTCGTCTTGCCCGAACCTGACCTGCCGAGAACGGCCACCGCCGCGCCTTCGGGAACCGAGAGCGACAGCCCGTCGAGGATCCGCAGGCGATCGCCGGAGGGAAGGGTCACCTCTGCGGTGATGTCCGCGGCTTCGATGGCGTGCCTCACGGGGTCACTTGATTCCCGGCGCCTGGCCGAAGATCCGATCGCCGACCTCGAGCCCGTCCGTCACCTCGATGTGGACTCCGTCGGTGATGCCCAGCTGCACGGTGACCTGCTCGGTACCGCCATCGGCGAGCACCCTGGTCACCACGCCCTGGCCGGCCCGGCCGCTCACGGAATCCAGTGGGATGCTCGGTACGGACTCGCGATGGCCGGTGTACAGGCCGACTTTGGCGACGAGTCCCTCGACGACCGGCGCCTCCAGCGGGAGCAGGCACAGGGCGTCCACACCATCGCCGCCGGAGGTCGCCGCGGTCCGACGTACGATCCGGCAGTCAAGTCCGGACGGACCAGACTCCACGTTCACCTTCGCCGAGATGGCACCGTCGTAGAGGCGGTACTGATCGGTCACCGGGATTCTGGCGTGGACGCCGAAACCGGCGTAGCGGACGCTCGCCAGCGGGATCTGCGCGGCGACGGTGGCGCCGTTCGCGCGCAACACCGCGGCAATCTCGCCACTCGCGGGAGCCATCACCTTCTTCGCTCCGATCCGGGCGACCTCCTCGCCCCGCCGGACCGCCGCTCCACGCGTGATTCCATGCCGGTAGCCGACCTTGCCGGCGACCGGGGCCGGGACCACGAACGTGGGTGAAGCGACGACCGAACCGTCCACGACGACGACGGAAGTGAGAGACCGTTTCTCGACCCGAACGATCTCGGCGGCGGACGTGCCCGGCGATGTCGCGTCCGAGCTGGACGGACTGGCAGCGGTGCAGCCACCCAGACTGAACACGCTCGCGGCGGCGAGCGCCAAGGCCGTCATCGCACGGTGGAGACCTGGCCGACGAGTCATGCGGCCTTCTTCACGTCGCCGCAATTCACCGAGATATCCTGCTGCAGAGCCGACGGATCGCCCAACTCAGCCGCCTCGACACCTTCCTCGAAGGGCTGCTGGACACTCACCCGGTCCCATCCCGTCCGATAGGCCTCAGTCTTCACCACCGAGGTATAGACAGTAAATGCCTTACCTCCGCGCCGCTTGTCGGACGTGCGGTATTCGAGCCATTCCTTGCCCCACGCGCAATTCCAGTAGTCCACGGCCCGCAGCGCCCCCCACCCCACCTCGTAGCTGGCGTCGGCGTCGCCAATGCTCGAGCTCGGCGGGTAGGTGTAGTGCGGAGGAAGCAAGTACTTGCCGGTCGCCTTCCGGTACTCGGCGATCATCTGCTCGTGAGTGACTATCTGCTGAAACTTTCCGGGAACCGCCGTTGACGTCGGCACAGAGCTCTGACCCGGAGAAACGCAGCCAGCCAACAGCACGGCCAGACCGGCCACCAAGAAACCTCGCTGTCGCGCCAGCACGTCGGTGCCTGAGAAACTGATGGACACGGGATGCTCAGTTCGTTGCTCAGTAGGTGAGATTGCCGTCCCACTCGTAGTCGCAGGTGCCTGACGAGGCGACCTGCCGCGCGCGCAAGGTAAACTTCTTTCCCTTCGCATACTTATTCGTGGGTACCAGTTGATGCGTGGGGCTGCTCGGAGCAAACCACTTGTCATGATGGGTACCACCCACGGTCGCGCCGACGTACATACCGAGGCCTCCGTTGAGGCTTCCCGAGAAGTCGAGGGCATTGAGCTTGACATACCGCGCGGATGACATAGCTCGTTCGGTCGTGTAGTTGACCCACGTGCCATCGCAGCGGGTTGTTCCCCAGACAAAAGTTGTGGTTGCTGCTTGCGCGGGGGCGACGTTCGTGGCTAGGAGAGAGGCGGTCAATACGGCCGATACGAATGCGGCGAGCGCCGTGTGGACGGGTTTCACGAATCCTCCTGGGGTGGGCACTTGACCATCATGCCAAGTGTTTTGGAGCCTAGCACCATGGGTGGCGCCGCTGCGTATTGAAGCTGAGACTCGTACGAACTCATACAGTTGCAGGAGTGCCTCATCATCGTCGGGGCGCCGTCTCCGCGAAGGCCTAGCCTCGATCTTCATCGGGCGGGGTCTGGTCGTCGAGGCGGCCTGAGGATCACTGCCGCCAGCCCACAGCCTTGACTGAACGCCGGACAACGGGGCGACTCACCCGCTGAGGAGTACTAGCCTGCGATCGGTTTGTTGACTGACTCATCGCGTGGCCGGGCGACGATCCGGCCGGGAATCGACGGAGCCCATGAGCGGAGCACACAGGCGCGGACGGGAACGCCACGACGCCACCAGGGTGGACCTCGGCCGGAGCTTCAACGCGATGTTCCCGTACCTCATGAAGGGCCGCAACGAGTCGATCGCCTACTACCCGGTGGTGGTCGATGCGGAGAACCTGCTGGCGTACGTCGAGCAGAAGAAGGGCACGGACGAGGCGATCACGATCTTCGAGGCGATCCTGCTCGCGCTCGTCCGGATCCTGCGGGAGCGGCCCACGCTGAACCGGTACATCGTCGGCCGGCGGCTCTACCAGCGCCGCGACGTGCAGCTGTCGTTCGTCGCTCGCCGCGAGTTCACCCTGGACAGCTCGGAGACGAACGTCTACGTGGCCGTGAAGCCCGATGACGACGCGAGGGCGGTGCTGGGCAAGATCCGCGGCGAGATCCGGACGGCGAAGTCGGGCGAGCAGAAGTCGGACGAGGGCCTGATCGACCTCTTCCTGCGGCTGCCCCGCAGTGTGCTGCGGGTGGCGGTGAACCTGCTCTCGCTGTGGGACTTCTACGTCGACACGCCGTCGTTCCTGCGCGGCGTGGACCCGCTGCGGTGCAGCGCGTACGTCGCGAACCTGGGCAGCGTCGGCATGGGTGCGGCCTACCACCACCTGTTCGAGTGGGGTACGTGCAGCCTGTTCGTCACGATCGGCCAGGTGAAGCCG
Source organism: Propionicimonas sp. (assembly GCF_029975155.1). Classification (GTDB taxonomy): domain Bacteria; phylum Actinomycetota; class Actinomycetes; order Propionibacteriales; family Propionibacteriaceae; genus Propionicimonas. Next base: position 91,170 of record NZ_JARKPQ010000090.1, read on the forward strand.
ACAGTGGTCGTCGGGGAGGACGGGAACCCGGCCGTCCGGCGCACCGTGGAGCTGAAGATCGCGCTGGACGAGCGGATCGCCGACGGCTATTACGACGCCCGGGCGCTCGAACTGTTCGACACTTACCTCAACGATCCCGAGCAGTTGCAGCGCATCTAGGACGGAGGCGTCCATGACCGACCGCCCCTGGCTCGCCTTCTACGGCGACCTCCCTGCCGACATCGACGTGCCGGACGCGACCATGTTCGAGCTGGTCGCCGCGTCGGCACGGCGCTGGCCGGACCGGACCGCACTGGTCTATGTCGGCCGGCGGATCACCTACGCGGAGCTGCTGGCCGACATCGAACGCTGCGCGCTGGCCCTGCGCGCCGCCGGCGTGGGCGCCGGGGACAGCGTCACGCTGTCGATGCCGAACGTGCCGAACACCATCGTCCTGTTCTACGCCCTGAACCGGATCGGGGCACGGGCGGTGATGACCCACCCGCTGTCCTCCCCCACCGAGTTGCAGCACTACCTCACCGAGAGCGGCAGCCGCTGGGCGGTCACCATGGACCTGTTCTACGGCCGGTTCCGCGACATCCTCGCCGAGACCTCCGTCGAGCGCCTGCTGATCTGCCACTTCTCCGACTACCTCAGCGGACCGAAGAAGCTGGGCTTCAAGGTCACCAAGGGCCGCAAGATCGCCCCGGTCCCGAAGGACGATCCCCGGGTCATCACCTGGCGCCGCTTCCTGAAGCAGAAGCCCCAACCGCCGGTCGGCTCGGAACCGCTGGTCGCACCCGAACCGCTGGTCGAGCCCGAACCGCTGGTCGAGCCTGTCGAGACCCTCGCCGAGCCCCACGACCCCCGCCCCAGCGACGTCGTCCTCTTCAGCGGCGGCACGTCCGCACTCCCGAAGGGCATCGAGCTCTCCAGCGCGAACTTCAATGCGCTGGCGGTCTCGATGGGCGCGATCACCGGCATCACCGTGGGCGACAGCGTGCTGGCGATCCTGCCGGTGTTCCACGGCTTCGGGCTGGGATTGTGCATCCACACGCCGCTGACCGTGGGGGCGTTCGCGATCCTCGTCCCCGAGTTCAGCGCGCGGGTCTACATCGACAACCTGGTCAAGTACTCCCCGTCCTACATCGCCGGGGTGCCGACGCTGTTCCAGGCGCTGCTGGCGGAGCCGACGTTCGCGAAGGTGTCCTTCGACACGCTGCGGGGCGCGTACTCGGGCGGGGACTCGCTGACCCCGGCGTTGAAGGCGCGCTTCGACGAGGCGATCGGCGCGCAGGGCAGCAGGGTGGAGCTGATGGAGGGCTACGGCCTGACCGAGTGCGTCACGGCGTGCACGGTGTCGCCGGCGCACCACTACCGGGAGAACTCCATCGGCATCCCGATCCCGGGGATGCGGGTCGAGGTGGCCGACAGCGCCGGACGCGAACTGCCGTACGGCGAGGAGGGCGAGCTGTGCGTCACCGGGCCGACGCTGATGCAGGGGTACCTGAACGACCCGGAGGCGACCGCGGCCACGCTGCGCCGGCACGAGGACGGGCTCACCTGGCTGCACACCGGCGACATCGGCACCATGGACGCCGACGGCTACCTCTACTTCAGGGGCCGCAGCAAGCGGATCATCAAGGTCTCCGGGGTCTCGGTCTACCCGGCGCAGGTCGAGCAGGTGCTCGAAGCGCATCCCGGGGTGCGGCGCGCCTGCGTGATCGGCACGCCGGACGAGTACCAGCTGTCGTCGGTGAAGGCGTTCGTCGTCCCCGCGGAAGGGACGCGCGGCGACGACCGCCTGCGCGACGAGTTGCTCGCCCACTGCCGCAAGCACCTGATGAAGTGGGCGGTCCCCCGCAGCATCGAGTTCCGCGACGAGCTGCCCACCACCCTGGTCGGGAAGATCGCCTACACCCAGCTCGAGCAGGAGGAACTCGGCCGCGCGACGTAGCTGGGACGGCCGCTCCGCGCGCGACGGCAGCGGGATCGCGTACGTTCTGAACCATGTGCGAGCCGTACGGCCAGGAGGACTACCGCGTCCGCCTGGACTGGGGTGCCACCGGAGCGGGGGCCGGCCGCGCCGACCTGTCGGTGGTGGTCGACGTGCTCAGCTTCTCCACGTCCGTGTGCATCGCCGTGGAGCGTGGGATGCGGGTCTGCCCGTCCCCGTGGAAGGGTGCGGAGGCGGCGGCGTTCGCCGAACAGCACGACGCCGTCCTGGCCGTGGGTCGAGGGGACGCCGCGAAGGACGGGGCGATGCCGGGGCCGACCCTTTCGCCCGCCGGCCTGCTGGCCGGTCCGGTGGTGCCGCGCCTCGTGCTGCCCTCCCCGAACGGCTCGACCATCGCCGCGTCGCTCCGGGACACCGGCAGCGTGGTCGCCATCGGCTGTCTGCGAAACGCCACAGCCACGGCCGAGCAGCTCGCCGCGGCTCTCGACGAGGGGCACAGTGTGACGGTCATCGCGGCGGGCGAGCGCTGGGCCGCGGACGACTCCCTGCGCCCCGCCCTGGAAGACCACCTCGGCGCGGGCGCCATTCTGGCCGCCCTGACCAGGCTCGGCCATGACGACGAGCTGAGCCCCGAAGCCGCGGCAGCCGCCGACCTCTTCCAGGCCGGCCGGGATCGGCTCCTCGAGTGGACGAGGGGCTGCGTCAGCGGGCGAGAGCTCACGGAGCGCGGCTTCGGCACCGACGTGGACGTGGCCGCGCAGCTCGATGCGTCGAGGGTCGTCCCCGTCCTCACCGATGGATGGTTCGGCCGGCCGTCGTAGTGCCTCATCACCCGGTCGGCGGGCAGTGTCAGACCCATGCCGCAGGATGGCGAGTGATCAGTAACCGGGCAGGAAGCGGACACTGATGGCCAGTGAAGTTCCTGGAGAATCGGTAGATCAGGTCTTGTATTCGTATATGTGTTCGTATAGGATGATGAGATGGAGCAGCATCTCACCACCGCCGACCTGGCCGGCTGGGTCGACGCGCTGCCCACCCTCGCCGCGGAGGTGCCGGACACCGAACGGATCGACCGGATCCGGCTGCTCGAGCAGGCCAAGAACGCGATCTGTGCCGCCCAGGCCCGCGAAGCCGTCGCGCTCAAACAGTCCGTGGTCGCCGCCGAGACCGAGGCCGGCGTGCCGGCCCGCACCCGGGGCCGTGGGGTCGCGGCGCAGGTGGCGCTGGCCCGTCGGGAATCGCCGCACCGCGGGGACCGGCTGATGGGCTTGGCGCAAGCACTCGTGGACGAGCTGCCGCGCACCATGGCTGCACTGACGGCGGGCCGGATCAGCGAGTGGCGGGCCACGCTGGTCTGCCGGGAGACCGCCTGCCTCACCGTGCAGCACCGCCGCGAGGTCGACCGGCGGCTCGCCGACACCCTCGACACCTTGTCCGACCGGCAGGTCGCCGCGGCGGCCCGGCGGATCGGCTACCAGCTCGACCCCCGCAGCGTGGTCGAGCGGGCCGCCCGGGCCGCCGAAGACCGCCGGGTCACCATCCGGCCCGCACCCGACACCATGGCCATCGTCTCCGCGACCCTGCCCGTCGCCCAGGGCGTCGCCGTGTACGCCGCCCTCACCCGGGCCGCCGACAGCGCCCGCGCCGCTGGCGACCGACGCTCCCGCAACCAGGTGATGGCCGACACTCTCGTCTGCCGGACCACCGGGCAAGCCGATGCCGACCAGGTTCCGGTCGAGATCCAGCTCGTGATGACCGACCAGGCACTGCTCGCCGACGCCGACGCTCCCGCCCACCTGACCGGCTACGGGCCCGTCCCGGCCGGCGTCGCGAAGCAGCTGATCACCGGTCTGGACCGCGCCACCCGGCTGTGGCT